>JADGEA010000190.1 GCA_016744615.1 Flavobacteriaceae bacterium | reverse complement strand
AATGAAGATAAATTTGTTGCCAATGATTCCATTTGTTCTTTTAAATTTTGTGCATTCTCAACAGTTTCATTATTTAATTCTGTTTGACGTTCTGCACTCTCCATTTGCACTCTATACAAACTGTTTAATGATTCCATTTGACTTGCAGCTACAGATAATTGTTCGCTATATTTGGTAGTTGCAGAAATAGAATCTGCGGCTGGTGCGATATTATCAGCAGCACCTGCAAAATTTTGAATACTTACTGCTAATCTTTCCATTTTATCAGAATCTAAATTTGCTTTTGACAGCATATCATCTAATTTTTGAGACAACAAGCCTTCAGCATCTTTTGGGTTTTCTAATAATTCATTAGCTTGACCTCCTGCTAGTTCAGGATAAACTTTTGCCCAGTCCAGATCTTCTTCAACTGGTTCAAACGCTGATAATGCGAAAACTAATGCTTCAACGACCATACCTACAGTTAACATAATTGTACCTCCTGGATAATGAGCAATTTTAAAAAGTGCCCCTAAAATTACTACTGCTGCCCCAAGGCCATAAGCCATATTGAACATTTTTTTCTTTGTGTGTGATTGTGCCATAATTGTTGATTTTTTTTAAAAATTATTATTGATTAGTTAAGCTATTAATTTATACTATTTATTTTTTTCTTTCATTTTTGTTCCCATGTAATCCTGTACAGTTCTAAAGCCAATATAACTTCTGGCTGAATCACCATATTCATAGTCACGTGTACCTACCTCTAAAAAGTATGCAACATCTTTCCATGATCCTCCCCTAATTACTTTTCTTTGATTTGTATTGTCTTCAACATTAGGGTTAATCGTCGACCCCAGATAATAAGAAGATGGGTTATAAGCAGTGTTAGTCCATTCTGCAACATTACCTGCCATATTGTAAAGCCCGTAATCATTTGCATTATATGATTTAGCTTCTACAGTATACAAAGCTCCATCTGCTGCATAATTGCCTCTTTCCGGTTTAAAGTTTGCTAAGAAACAACCTCTATCTGTTGTAGTATAAGGTCCTCCCCAAGGATATTTTGCATATTCCAATCCTCCACGAGCAGCATATTCCCACTCTGCCTCGGTTGGTAATCTAAAGCTTGGTTCTCTACCAGATCCTTTCTTTTTACCTGCCAAATAATTATTTCGTTTCTCTGAGCGATAATCACAAAAAGCTTTTGACTGATTCCATGACACACCCACTACCGGATATTCATTATATGCCTGGTGCCAGAAATAGTCCTGATGCATTGGATCATTATAAGAATAATTAAAATCTTTTATCCACACTGCCGTATCAGGATATATTGCAACTTCTACCTTTTTTAAGAGATCTTTTGTTGATCTGCTCTTTTTTATTGCCCCTTCTCTATCAAATGCTAAATATGTATAGACTAACTTTTTTGTATCTATTTTTCTTTTTCTACCCATTGATTCTTCAACAGGAAGATACATACTATCCATCGCCTCAGCGTAGTACTCATCTGGAAAATCACCAGTATCCCATACCAGATCAACATCCCAGTTTAAATAACGACCTTCTGTTGGTGAGTTGATATCACCTAAACTACCGTAGTTATCCATCATATATTTATAGTAAGCATTATCCGTACTATCTTGTTCAATAAAACCATATTTAGATATACCACTTGCATCACCTTTCTTTTGCTCAATAGGTTCTCCACCTCCCATATTTGCTTCTTCCGCTAAAATAGCCAACTTGGTTCTCAATATAGAATCTCTTACTCTAAACACAAAACTTCGATATTCGCCATTGGTAATCTCTGTTTCATCCATATAATAAGGAGTAACCGTTACTGTACGTGTTGGTGCGCTAAATGAACCAGCAACGTCTTCATCTGCCTTACCCATTGTAAATGCGCCACCAGGAATTAAAACCATACCGTATGGTTTTTCAGGAAAGAATTTTTTGTTTGTTTTTGCACTTACTAATTGTCCTCTATCACTTCCAGATTTACAACTGGTAAAGAGGGCAACTGTAATAATTAGTGCAACTAAGGTTAACTTTTTCATAATTTTTTTACTTTTCTAATAAACTCGGTAATTGTTACTTTAAATATTTTTTTGCTAAAAAGACCAGATTAGTAAAATCATAAGCCAATCTTTAAAAAACATACTTTGTTTCCTAAGAACGTTAAAAAATCTCCTTTAGTGTATTCTAATTTAATTTTCTAAAATTTTTTAACCATCTTTCTGGAAAGACTTGATTATTCGCTGTTAAATAATCCTGATAGGTACATGGTATTAACGTGGAATTCTGTGTTTTATTACTTGGCAGGGTAATCTCCATCCACCATCTTTCACTTTTATCACTCTTATAAAAGTTAATGATTTCATCTTCAACTAAAACAATATACTTTTTATATTTTTTTTTCGACTCAAAAGGATACTCTTTTATCCTTAAGTTATATCCTTCAATGAAATACCATATCATTTGTGCAATTAAATGTGCTGTTTGATCCCTGATATCAAACTTTGCATTGAACTCGTAAACACCAAATGATGATACTTTTCTACTTATTCCTGCGTATCTTGCTATACTGCATATCTCTTCTCCATAAAACCCATTAGGAACTGCATTATTATTTGCCGGAGCATCACTACTTCTAATTGCTCCTATGTCAATACTAACAATATCTGCATCACGAATTATAGGCTCTACCATAGAAAGATTGCTACTCACCTCCCCTAATCTATAGGAATCAAAATACAAATTTTCCAAGAGATCGATTTCTTCCTGAGAATTAAAAAATGTTTGAAACCCTATATTGCTATAATTCAATAAATTATTTGGTTTTTCCATTACAATCTTGTGCAGATAGTTTTCAGAAGTAATGGATTGTTCCATTTCACCCAAATCAAATTTATTATCTACAACAACCATATTGACCGCTTTATCTAAACTGTCATAGGCTCTGTAATTTGCATAGGTAATATCCTGACTACCTCCAATAATAATAGGTGTGATCTCTTTTTTTAACAATAGGGAAATAATTTCCTGAACAACAAAAAAAGTATCTTCTACATCATTTCCTTGGGGAATATTTCCCAAATCAACAATATTGGAATGCCAGTTTCCTGGAAACATTTGATATAAATACTTTCGAATATTCTCTAAACCCCTACCTGTACCAACATTATCAACAGCATTTCTTCCTTCTAAAACGCCAATAATAGCTATTTGCACTTGATCCAGATCAGGAATTCCATTCTGTCTTGTGTGTTTTTCAATGTTTTTCCCTAAGATCAAATCGGAAAGCAAAGCAGTATGCGCAACGGCAATCTCTTCTACAGGTAATAGAAAACTTAAACTCATTTTAATATAGTACTCTTAGATTTGTTTGTATCGCAATTTACATATTTTTCTCCTTTTAAAAAGTTAAAAACTTTATAAAAAATGCGTTCTTATCATAAAAAAATCCTCAAAATAAAATTTTGAGGATCTATAAATTATACTCCATTCCGTCTAAACAAGATAGTAATCCTATTTTTTCTTTTTCTTCGTCACTCTTTTCTTAGCCACTTTCTTTTTTGGAGCATTTTTTGCAATAATATCTTTAACCTCATCTAAAGTCAATGCCGGAGCATCAATTGTTTTTGGTATTTCAATTTTTACTTTTCCCTGTAATATATTATGCCTACCCCATCGTGCTTTTTCAACTCGTATTCCTTCTTCTTCCCAGTTGTGTACAACCTTATCAATCTCTTTTTGTTTTTTAATTTCGATCAACTCAACAATATCATCATAGGTCAAGTTATCAAAATTATATTTTTTATTTACATTGATAAACATATTGTTCCATTTTATAAACGGACCAAATCTACCAACCCCTTTTTGAACTGGTAAGTCTTCATACTCAGCAATCGGAGCATCTGCTTCTCTTTTTGCTTCGATCAACTCAATTGCCCTATCCAGGTCAACTGACATTGGATTTTCTCCTTTTGAAAGGGAAACAAACATTTTATCAAATCTTATATACGGACCAAATCTTCCACTCGAAACTACCACATCAACACTTTCATATTGCCCCAAAGTTTTTGGCAATTGAAAAAGATCCATCGCTTCTTCATAAGTAATATTTCCTAATGTTTGATCACCCTGTAAACTTGCAAACTTTGGTTTTTCTTCATCTGTTGCTTCACCTATTTGCACCATTGCACCAAATCTGCCCAATCTGGCATAAACATTTTTACCCGATTCCGGATCAACCCCTAACAAACGCTCACCTTTTGCTCTTTCTGCATTTTCTTTAACATCTTCAACTCTGACATGAAATTCAGTGTAAAACTCTTTGATCATTTCAATCCAATCGCCTTTTCCTTCTGCAATATCATCAAATTCCTTTTCTACCTTTGCAGTAAAACTAAAATCCAAAATATTTGAAAAATTTGCAACCAAAAAGTCATTTACGATTCTACCTACATCGGTTGGAATCAACTTACCTTTATCTGCCCCAACTTTTTCAGTTAAACTACGGGAAACAACCTGGTCATTTTCCAGTTTAATTTGTGTGTAAATTCTATCTTTTCCTTCAACCGCACCCTTACCTACATATTCACGCTTTTGAATAGTTGAAATTGTAGGTGCATATGTTGATGGTCTTCCTATTCCCAACTCTTCCAGCTGTTTCACTAAAGAAGCTTCCGTAAAACGATAAGGTGCCTTTGTATACCTTTCGGTTGCCGAAATAAAACTATTTTGTAAAACCTCATTTACAGTTAGTTTTGGCAACATGCCTTCCTGTTCTTCATCATCATTATCTGTACCTTCCAAATACACTTTTAAAAATCCTTCAAAAGTGATTACTTCTCCTTTGGCAGTAAACACCTTTTGATTTTTGTCATTGGTGATTTTTACATTTGTTCTTTCCAATTGTGCATCACTCATTTGAGATGCAATTGTTCTTTTCCAGATCAAATCATATAACCTTGCCTGATCATTTTCAATATGAACCGTTCGGGTATTCATATTTGTAGGACGAATTGCTTCGTGCGCTTCCTGAGCACCTTTTGATTTGGTTTTAAAATTTCTGGGATAGCTATAATCACTACCATAGGAAGTCGTAATTTCTTCCTGTGCTGCATTTTTAGCATCATCTGATAAATTTACACTATCCGTTCTCATATATGTGATCAACCCTGCTTCATACAAACGCTGCGCCATAATCATGGTTTTTACCACCGGAAAGTATAATTTTCTTGATGCTTCCTGCTGTAAAGTTGAAGTTGTAAATGGTGGTGCCGGTGTTTTTTTTGCAGGTTTGGTTGTTAGGTCATCTACTTTAAATTCAGCAGAAATACAGGAATTCAAAAATACTTCTGCTTCCTTTTTCGTTTCAAAATTCCTAGGCAATTTAGCCTTGAATCTTTTACCATTGCTATTGATAAACTCAGCTACAACTCTGTAAGAAGCAACAGGTGTAAAGTTTTCAACCTCTCTTTCACGTTCAACAATCAATCTTACAGCAACAGATTGTACTCTACCAGCCGATAATCCACCTTTTACTTTTCTCCAAAGAACCGGTGATAATTCATAACCCACCAATCTATCTAGCACTCTTCTTGCTTGCTGTGCATTTACAAGATTATAATCAATACTTCTTGGACTTTCAACAGCTTTTAAGATAGCTTTTTTGGTGATCTCATGAAAAACAATTCTTTTTGTTTTATCATCAGTTAATTTTAGTTGTTCATACAAATGCCAAGCAATTGCTTCTCCCTCACGATCCTCATCACTTGCTAACCAAACCATATCAGCTTTTTTTGCTAAAGATTTTAATTTTTTTACAACTGCTTTTTTATCTGCAGAAACACTGTAATTTGGTTTAAAATCTCCATCTACATTTACCCCTAATTCTTTGGAAGGTAAATCGGCAATATGACCAAAACTAGATTCCACTACAAAATCTTTTCCTAAGTATTTCTCTATGGTTTTTGCTTTTGCCGGTGACTCCACAATTACTAAATTCTTCGCCATTCTTCTGTTTTTTTAATGTAACATTTAAATAAATAAAGGAACACCTATTATATATAAAAACATTTTTTTGAGATTGCAAAAGTATATAGAATTTTTTAAATTTGGATAAATAGTTTAATTTTAAAAGAAGAACCACTCATTTGAGAGTGGTTTTTAAAGAAATTTTAGATTTTAATCTAAAGAAAATTGACTTAATAAGTTTATTCCATTTTCTGTATATGCATATTGATACAGCACTTCTTCACCAATCATAAGCAAGTGATCACCTAACGGAATAACATCAAAAGTATTTATATCTTTAAAATGATCAACTAATTGTAAATCTTCCACATTGGTCTTATCATAAACTTTTAACCCCGAAGTACCATCGCATATAAAAAGTAAATTATTCTTAATACCTAAGCCATAAGGATTATCCATTGCGTATGACTTTTTAAGCTTAGGATTGTATAAATCGGTTATATCAACAATTTGAAGACTACTGTCCAATGCTCCACAAGAATTCCCTGCTCTCAATGTTATATAAGCATAATCATCATCTACAACAACAGGATCACAGGCTGTTCCGTGTTGAAATTCTGAAATAAATTGAGGTGAAGCAGGTGATTTGATATCATATATAAACATCCCACTCATACTTCCTAAAAATAAATGATTACCCCTATTAAATATAGTTTCTATATCAAATCCGGCAAAAACAGAACTCAACTGTTGTGGATTTTCCAGCTTATCAATATTGAATATATTTATATTATGGCTATCTACAGCATATAAATAATCATCAACAATTTTAAATTTGGCTAACGATCCTCCTTGGCCTACAGAGGATTTTGATTCAGCTAAAGCAATAACATCCATAAATCTGCTATTCAAATTTTCAACTTCCTCTATACTCCTTCTTTCCTGTGTAACCTTCCAACCAATTATAATTTCATCAGAATTTGGAGTTTGATCTTTATAATCATAAACCAAATCTTCCATAAAAGGCATGACAACACAAGAAGAAAAAACATCTTTTAGCCTGGTAACTTCTTTAATATCATTGACATCTGAAATATCAAAAATAACCAAATCCATTAAACTATCCACATACAAATAATTATCTTTGATCTCCATATCGTTACTTGCTTCAATTTTAATACAAGCTACTTTTTTAGGACTTTTAGGATTTGAATTATCAATGATATGTATTCCATTTTCAATATCATTTACCAATACTAAATTATTACTCAAGTTTCGCATGTCTGAGAGGCTTATAAATACTTCATTTGATTTATAAAAAAAGTAGCATTTTATTAAACTAATAAACTAAATATGAGT
>JADGEA010000189.1 GCA_016744615.1 Flavobacteriaceae bacterium | reverse complement strand
GTTGTTGTTTTTTCCATACTGCTTTTAGTCAGCAAAAAAACAAGTGCAATCATCCCTATCATCAATAACGGACTTAGAAAGGTCATGATGATAAAAGTTTTGTTCCTCACTTTTGCCAAATATTCTCTTTTAATGATCAGTTTTAGTTTATTCATATCTATTTTTACTTATGTCGTGGTTAAGAGTTCTTATTAACTGCCTGAATAAAGATGTCACTAGCAGTTGGAATTACTTCAACATAATGATTTATTGTTGCTCTACTGTTTAAATACTTGATCAAATCAGTTGATTTTTCATCATTTGCCAACTTGATATTTAATTTCAAATCATCTTCCAGAGATTTAAATGTTGCCTGACTTATTTCAAATCTGGCTTTTAGATCATTCAAAAGAGTCTCTTTTTGATCAACTAATAACCCAACTTCATAGGTATTTGTTTTAAATTCTTTTTTAATATCAACTAACTTTCCATCAAGAACTTTCTTGGATTTATCAATCAATGCTATATATTCACACAACTCTTCAACAGATTCCATTCTATGCGTAGAAAATATAATGGAAGAACCTTCTTTTTGTAGATTCAATATTTCATCTTTTATCAGATTTGCATTAATGGGATCAAACCCACTAAAAGGTTCATCAAAGATCAATAGTTTGGGTTGGTGTAGTACGGTAATAATAAATTGTACTTTTTGAGCCATTCCTTTTGAAAGTTCTTCTACTTTTTTATTCCACCAATCACCTATTTCGAATTTATCAAACCAATATTTTAACCTTTTTTTCGCATCTCTACCAGACATCCCTTTCAATTGAGCAAGATATAAAGCCTGTTCACCAACTTTCATTCGTTTATATAAACCTCTTTCTTCGGGTAGATATCCTATATAATGAACATCTTCAGGTTTTAGTTTATTTCCATCAAAATAAATTGTTCCATGATCAGGCATGGTGATTTGATTGATAATCCTTAAAAATGTAGTTTTCCCAGCTCCATTTGGACCAAGAAGTCCAAAAATGCTCTGCTTTGGTACCTTAATTGAAACATTGTTTAAAGCTTTAAAATCGCCAAAGCTTTTATCAATATTTTCTGTCACAATAATGTGCTCCATTAATTAAATTTTAATTTTTTCAAATATAAGAAATCGAATAGTAAATTTTATCCATTCTGGCTGTTAGTTAATAACCGCCTTAAAGTCGTTTCAATTAAAAAAGTAAAAAAGGTTTTGTTTATTTAAACAAAACCTCAAAATACTCGATAACTTTAAATACTATAATAGTCTGTCAAAATATTTATCTTTTACTTCTTTTACCATTTCCAAAGTAATATTTGGTTTAATAATCCTTACCATTTCTGTAATTCCATCTTTTTCATAGAATATCCCTTTAGCAACATCATAACCTGAAACGGATACATTATTCTTGATATCAAAAGTTACATCTCTAAATTCATCCCAGTGGATATGTTTTGGAATCTCAATATAATATCTGTCCTCATTATTAGGAGAATGGTAAATTCCATCTTCTACTTTCTCCAATTCAAAAAACTTATTGACACGAATAAGAGAATCTGTATCGTTTTTAATATGAACATTTCTAGCAAATGTAAATTTTTGTTTTTCAAAAAGTCTCTGAAGATTTTCAATGTCCGAAAATTGATCAATCCCTTTTACTCTAATTCCACTATATTTTTTATTTCCAATTGTAATCTCACATTTAGCACCATCAATTTTTAAATTATTTTCAGAATTTATTCTGCTTGTAACTCTAAGAATTTTTTCAAAAGAAGCTGGTTCTTTAGTGATCAGTAAAACTGTATTTGGTTTATTGATTTGAGAAAATCTTGTATAATAAGTTGCAAGTGGGCTAGGAACATGAATAACTAAAGTGTTAGAAATTTTATTTCTATCTATTGGGCTAATATTTTCCTGTCTTGTTAATTTTCCGAGAATTTCGCGTTTGCTCATAGTTTATAAAAATTATTTTGGTTTAAAATTACAAATAAGTATTGTTTTAAAAAATTAAATTTATTAAATTTATTATGCATGCATAATAAATTTTTCTTATATTTGGAAAATGATACGAGAGAAAACAATAGATCACGCACTCAGAACTACGTGGAAAGCGGTTACAAAATTATATAACAGAGAAGCTGGTAAACATGACTCTACTATGGCAGTGGCTATGGCTTTATTGCATATCGATCATGAAAATGGAACTCCATCTACTTCTTTAGGTCCATCCATGGGAATGGAAGCTACCAGTTTATCAAGAATATTAAATAATTTGGAAGATAAGGGAATGATCTACAGAGAAAAAAACCCTAATGATGGCAGAAGTGTTTTTTTAAAACTTACAAAATCTGGAAAAAAAATGCGTGATATTTCAAGAGAATCTGTTTTTGTATTTAACGATACAGTAAGAATGAATATCTCAGAAGAAAAAATCAATAACTTTTTTGAAGTTACGGATGCTATTAAAAAATTAATTGATGAAAATTCATTTTTTAAGTAAACACATGAAACGAGCATGTAAAAAAAATTCTTACACAGTGAAATTATTCTTTATGAATTTGCATGTGACCACTATAAAACAATAAAAATACACAAATGAAAAAAAGACACATTAAGAAAGTTGCAGTTGTTGGATCTGGTATCATGGGATCAGGTATTGCATGTCACTTTGCAAATATAGGAATTGAAGTGTTATTACTTGACATTGTACCACGAGAGTTAAATAAACAGGAAGAAGCAAAAGGATTGACTTTGGAAAGCCCTATTGTAAGAAACCGAATTGTTAATGACAGTCTTAAAGCTTCATTAAAGTCTAAACCTTCGCCTATTTATAATCAAAAATTTGCTTCAAGAATTTCAACAGGAAATTTAGATGATGATCTTGCAAAAATAAAAGATGTTGATTGGGTAATTGAAGTAGTGGTTGAAAGATTGGATATCAAGCAGCAGGTTTTTGAAAATATTGAAAAACACCGTAAAAAAGGTACATTGATAACCTCAAATACCTCTGGTATCCCTATCAAGTTTATGAATAAAGGACGTAGTGAAGATTTTCAAAAGAACTTTGCAGTAACACATTTCTTCAATCCACCTCGATATCTAAAACTTTTTGAAGTTATTCCTGGACCAAACTGTGATCAGGATGTGACCGATTTCTTAATGATGTATGGTGAAAAATACTTAGGTAAGACTTCTGTTTTGGCTAAAGATACTCCTGCATTTATTGGTAACCGAATTGGTATTTTTGGAATAATGAGTTTGTTTCATGCAGTGAAAGATCTTGGTTTAAGCATTGAAGAAGTTGATAAACTAACGGGGTCAGTTATTGGCCGTCCAAAATCAGCTACTTTTAGAACAGTTGATGTAGTTGGTTTAGATACACTAGTTCATGTGGCTAATGGTTTATATGATGGTGTACCCGATGATGAAGCCCATGACCTTTTTAAACTTCCTGCTTATATTGAAAGCATGATGGAGAACAAATGGCTGGGAAGTAAAACAAAACAAGGTTTCTATAAAAAAACTGTTGATGAAAAAGGCAAAAAACAAATTTTAGGATTAGATCTTGAAACTTTGGAATACCGAGCGCCAAAAAAAGCAAAATTTGCTACACTCGAAATGACCAAGTCTATTGATAAAGTTATTGATAGGTTTAAAGTTTTGGTAAAAGGAAAAGATAAGGCAGGTGAATTCTATCGTAAAACATTTGCTGCAATGTTTGCTTATGTGCAAAACCGAATTCCGGAGATTTCAGATGAATTGTACAGAATTGACGATGCAATGAAAGCTGGATTTGGATGGAAACACGGACCATTTCAAATTTGGGATGCTATTGGTGTCGAGGCAGGAGTTAAAATAATGAAAGAAGAAGGCTTTGAAATTGCCGATTGGGTGAATGAATTCATCAAAGATGAAAGCAAATCCTTGTATACCGTAAAAGACGGTGCTAAATTTTACTATGATATCCCTAGTAAATCTCAGGTTAAAATCCCTGGACAAGATGCCTTTATCATTTTAGATAATATTCGTAAAAGTCAAACCATATGGTCTAACTCAGAAGCTTCTATTCAACATTTAGGTGATGGTGTCTTAAACGTTGAATTCCAGAGTAAAATGAATACTTTGGGTGGCGGAGTTTTAGAAGCAATCAACAAAGGAATTGACCTTGCAGAAAAAGATTACGAGGCAGTGATTCTAGGAAATCAAGCTGCTAATTTTACGGTTGGAGCAAACCTTGCCATGGTATTTATGCTGGCTATTGAACAGGAGTATGATGAACTTAACATGGCTATTAACTTGTTCCAAAGCACTGTAATGCGTATGCGATACTCTTCGGTTCCAACTTTAATTACTCCAAGAGGAATGACACTTGGAGGTGGTTGTGAATTAGGCTTACATGCTGATAAAGTAGTCGCTGCAGCGGAAACTTATACAGGATTAGTAGAATTTGGAGTTGGATTGATACCAGGAGGTGGTGGAACCAAAGAAATGACTAAAAGGGTTTCAGATCTATGGATTAAAGACGATGTTAAATTAAACCGACTTAGGGATGCATTTATAAATATTGCAATGGCTAAAGTTGCTACTTCTGCACATGAAGCATATGATATGGGATATTATCAGCATGGTAAAGATATAGTTGTAGTAAATGCCGACAGACAAATTGCGACTGCAAAACGTCATGCTTTACAAATGTTACAAGATGGATATACGCAACCTGCTCCACAAAAAGTGAGAGTTTTAGGCCAACAAGCATTAGGAATGTTTATGGTTGGAACCGATAGTTTAGAAAAAGGAAAATATGCATCAGAGCATGATAAAAAGATTGCAAATAAACTAGGTTATATTTTAGCTGGTGGTGATCTATCAGAACCTACAGATGTTAGCGAACAGTATCTATTAGATCTTGAACGGGAAGTTTTCTTATCACTGTTAGGAGAAAGAAAAACTCTGGAAAGAATAGAGCATACTTTAAAAACAGGTAAACCACTTCGTAATTAAGAAAATAGATAAAAGAAAAAAGACTTTTAACTTTTGACTTTAAAAATTAGAAACATGAAAACAGCATATATAGTAAAAGGATACAGAACAGCAGTTGGTAAAGCCCCAAAAGGAGTTTTTCGGTTTAAAAGACCGGATGAGCTTGCTGCAGAAACTATTGAACACTTATTAAAAGAAGTTCCTGAGTTAGATAAAAAAAGAATTGACGATGTGATTGTTGGTAATGCAATGCCAGAAGCAGAACAAGGTTTGAATATTGGTCGTTTGGTATCACTTATGGGACTTAAAATGGATGATATTGCAGGAATGACTGTGAACCGATATTGTGCATCAGGATTGGAAACCATATCTATCGCAACAGCAAAAATACAATCAGGAATGGCAGATTGTATCATCGCAGGTGGTGTTGAGAGCATGAGTTATATTCCTATGGGAGGTTATCGCCCAGTACCAAATTATAAATCAACAAAAGAAGGTCATGAGGATTATTACTGGGGCATGGGACTAACTGCCGAGGCAGTCGCACATCAATATAAAGTTTCCCGTGAAGATCAGGATGAATTTTCATTCAATTCACATATGAAAGCGTTAAAAGCTATAGATAAAGGAACATTTAAAGATGATATTGTGCCTATAACAGTGGAACAGATCTATTTAGATGGTAAAGGTAAAAAACAAAACAAAGAATATATTATTGATACAGATGAGGGGCCTCGCAAAGGAACATCCAAAGAAGCATTAGCAAAATTACGTGCTGTTTTTGCTCAGGGAGGTAGCGTTACTGCTGGTAATTCTTCTCAAATGAGTGATGGTGCAGCCTTCGTTTTGGTAATGAGTGAAGAAATGGTGAAGGAATTAAATCTGGAACCTATTGCAAGAATGGTTTCTTATGCAGCAGTTGGGGTTAATCCAAAAATTATGGGTATCGGACCTGTAAAAGCAGTTCCAAAAGCATTGGAAAAAGCAGGATTAAAACAAAGTGATATCGAATTATTTGAGTTGAACGAAGCTTTTGCATCACAATCACTGGCTGTATTACGCGAATTAGATATCAATCAGGAAATTGTAAATGTAAATGGTGGTGCTATTGCTTTAGGTCACCCGCTGGGGTGTACAGGAGCTAAATTATCTGTTCAGTTATTTAATGAAATGCGCCGTCGTAAGAATAAATATGGAGTTGTAACTATGTGTGTTGGTACAGGACAAGGAGCAGCCGGCGTATATGAATTTTTAAAATAAAACTATCTTATTCAAATAAAATAATAAATCAATATTATTAGAGGTAATCTCAAACCCTTATCTAATAATTCAAAACAATTTTTACAATGAAAACAATAAAAGGAGGCGAATTTTTAATAAAAGAAGTAAAGTACGAAGATATCTTTATCACAGAAGAGTTTACAGAAGAACACAAAATGATGAAAGATTCTGTGATTGAATTTATTGATCGTGAGGTGTGGCCTTATAAAGATCGTTTTGAAAATAAAGACTATGCTTTAACAGAACAGGTAATGCGTCAGGTTGGTGAAATGGGATTGTTAGGTATCTCCATTCCGGAAGAATACGGTGGTATGGGTATGGGCTTTGTTTCAACCATGTTGGTTACAGATTATATTTCTGCTGCAACAGGTTCATTAGGAACAGCCTTCGGAGCTCATACAGGTATTGGTACCATGCCTATTTTCTTATATGGAACTGAAGAACAAAAGAAAAAATATTTACCAGCGTTAACTTCAGGTGAAAAATTTGGTGCTTATTGTTTAACGGAACCAGAAGCAGGTAGTGATGCCAACTCAGGTAAAACCACCGCTACTTTGAGTGAAGATGGTAAAACCTATAAGATCAATGGACAAAAAATGTGGATTTCCAATGCGGGATTTGCTGAAATATTTATTGTATTTGCAAGAATTGAAGACGATAAAAATATCACTGCTTTTGTTTTAGATTATGATAAAAATAATCCAAATGGGATTAAACTTGGTGAAGAGGAAGATAAATTAGGAATCAAGTCCTCCTCTACTCGACAAGTATTTTTTACAGATACTGTAGTTCCGGTTGAAAATATGTTATCCGAAAGAGGTAAAGGTTTTAAAATTGCATTGAATTCATTAAATGTTGGTAGGATTAAACTTGCAGCAGCCTGTTTAGATGCTAGTAGAAGAATCATTACCGAATCTGTAAAATATGCAAATGAACGTATTCAGTTTAAAACTCCCATTGCTCAGTTTGGTGCAATTAAGTATAAAATTGCTGAAATGAGTGTTAGAACTTTTGCAAGTGATGCCGGTTCCTACAGAGCAGCAAAAGATATTCAAAATTATATAGATGCTTTAGAAGCAAAAGGAAAATCAATACA
>JADGEA010000015.1 GCA_016744615.1 Flavobacteriaceae bacterium | reverse complement strand
TAAACCCATTGCATATTGAATGACTCCTGCCATAAAGGTAAGAACCAGAGTAAGCATTATATAGGTTTGAATTTCGTTAACAGGATCTGCAAATTTGCTTATTGTTGCAAAAACAACAATTGAAATTGCTGTGGTTGGACCTGAAATTAAATGGTAAGACGATCCAAATAGAGCAGCAATAACAGGGGTCACCATTGCTGTATAAAAACCATAAACAGGAGGTAGTCCGGCAATCATTGCAAAAGCAACTGCCTGTGGAATTACAATGATCATTCCTGTTATACCAGCAATTAAATCATCTTTCCATGATTTTTTTGCTAATGGAAGCCAGTTTAAAAAAGGGAATAACCTTTGCAGCATTTATTGATAATCACATTTCTTAGGAAAATATAGTTAAATCATATTTTCCTAAGAAATATAGTTTTATTTATTAGCTTTAACAACCATAAAAAAGTTGTTTGAAAAGGAATAATACTACAAATTATATCAATCCCTTTTAAATATTTTCTGAATCAAATAATTTAATCAATTCTTTACTTGATGGTCTTGGAGCTGAAGGAGTTACAATGTTTCCTTTTGGATCGATCAGAATAAATCTTGGAATTCCACTAATTTTATATCCCTGAACAAATTCTGATTGCCATCCTTTTGGAGCAAATAATTGAATTCCTCCTAATTCTTCATCTGCAACAAATTTTTTCCAGTCATCATGTGCTTTTTCCCATGAACCTCCATGCGATCTGTCATCATCAATAGACAGACTTACAAAAGCAATATTTTTACCATGGTATTTTTTCTCAACTTCTTTTAATGCAGGGATTTCGGCTTTACATGGTCCACACCAGGTTGCCCAAACATCCACATAAACATATTTTCCCTTAAGGTCTTTTAGAGATGTTTTTCCTCCTTTATAGTTTTCATAATCAACAAATGCAGGAGAAATACCCCCTTTTGGTAAATCTCTTTTTAAAGCCAGTTCATTATCCAAATATCTTTTATAAGATTTTAACATTGGATCGATCATTTTCAATCCATTTTTTGTAATTGTGGAATCAATATCTTTTCCTGAGTTATAAAAATCAGTTAATTCGTTTTTAATATCGCTAAATTTAGAACTTAATCCAATTGAATCTAACTTCATAAGTTCATCAATATCAAGAATTTTTTCACGAAGAAGAGACTCCTTTGCCAAAAAGTTACTATTCACAGACCCTTCTCCTGTATATTTTACGGTTTCATCAAACTCTTTTGTATCCAAAGCCATGTTGATCTCATAACCATTTTTTAAGAAAACATTAGTTGATTCAGTTCCATCAAAAACGGAATAAACGCCCGGTTTAACCTTTAGGGTATCTTTGAAGGTTCCATCTTCATTTACATGAATATTCTTATTGTAGATACGGCTTCGTATAACAATAGAGTCACTATTTTGATTGGTAATCTTTCCTGAAAAAGCAACATGATCTTTAGGTGCAGTTTCTTTTTTTTCACATGATATTATTGCAATAACAGCAATAAAAAATACAATTTTTTTCATTTTCATTTTTTTTTAATTTTAAAAGATTGCCAAATATAAAATTTATTACCTTCTTTTCTAAATTATTAGAATCCGTTTTAACGATTAACTTAACCTTTTTTAAAAACCAATACATTTTTATTTATTATTCTCTTTGATATAATAAGTTGATTCATCTGGTTTAAAGGCTCGTTTAAACCAAAGGGGTCTTAATTCTCCATTTGGCCCTGGAGCCGGACGGGTCATAGCAAGCCATTCTTTATATATCTCATGAGACCTATTGGTATCTACCATAATATCTCCATAGTTCTCACCTTCTTTTGGTTTTTCAATTCTTACTCTTTGATGCCAGGTATGCATTCCACTTATTGGATCAGGATGTACAGCATGGGTAATATTTTGATGCACACCACCATCTTTCCAGAATATTCTTTTTGAATCCTTATCATTGGAAACAAATGGTTTAATACCTGCTTTGGTTCTCATTTTCCATATCCCTTTTTCTGAATTATCAATATTTACCGTATTGGTAGCCCAACGATTACCCGTTTGATCTTGTTCTCTTCTCCATCTTCCAATATGGTGTGAGCAAGCAACAACTCCAGGCTTCATAGATTGTGTTACCCAAACTTTATCAATAAAATAGCCAATATCGGTATTCATTTTCACCAGATCACCTGTTTTAAATCCCCATTTTACAGCATCGTCTGGATGCATCCAAATTGGATTTCTGTTGGAGATCTCAACCAGCCATTTTGCATTTCCTGAACGGGAATGGATCAATGTTGGCAACCTGAAAGTTGGAACCAATACATATTCTCCTTTACTTTTGTCTAATACATCATTATGAATATGACTTTTGATATAGGTTGGCGTGGCATATTCTGGCCATTTCCAATCGACCATTGTTTGTGAATAGAATTCATTTTTACGCGAGGGTGTAGGGAAACCAACTACAGCTTTACCATTAACCATTACACCAATATCTTTTCCGTTTTTACGGATGACACCATTCTCTTTGTCAACCACCGTTCCTACAAGATCTTCTTTTGGTAATGGATTTTCATTCTTTTTATATGATTCTCCTTTTTCAATTTCAAAAGCACCATATTTTGACATGTATTGAAGTTCGGTCAAACCTTCTTTTTTTGCAACTTCGGGTAACCCTTGTACTCTTTCAAAAATGTACTGGTAATATTCTTCAATGGTTATTTTATTACCTGGTCTGTTTGGTGATTCAAAATGTTTTCGAATTCCCATACTCCCATCCGGATCAATTCTCCAAGATAGTTCAATCCAAAATTCATCTTCTTCCCAAACTTCTCCAGGATTTGCTTCGTACGTATATTCAACCGGGTTACCATTTCTTCTCGCTGCTTCTCGTAAAACAGGTTGTCGGAAAGCAATCCATGTTCCACCATGAGTTGCATAGGAATTGATATCATGTCTTTCAGAAGCTAGTCCCATTGGTAAAACAAAATCGGCAAAAAATGCTGTTTCATTCCATGTTGGTGTCAATGCTGCATGTAAACCAAATTTACTTTCATCTAAAAACATTTCCATCCAAGTAAATCCATCAGGATAAGTCCATACCGGATTAAACACCCTTGAAAAATACATGTCCATTTTGCCTCTACCCTCTTTTAGAAAATGAGGTAATAATTGACTCATTTCAAAAAATGCCAATGGATACTCTTTTGGAAAATGTAACTGATTCCATTGTTTTTGAGGCTTTGGCGGATTTGGAACTGTTGGTTTGAATTTGTTCCATGAATTTGGTGAAGTTCCTCCTTTTGTACCAACTGCACCCGTTAATACTGTTAAGAAATGTAAACACCTAGCAACTGCCCAACCACCAAGATTTGATGCGCCTGCACTTCTCCAGTTATGCGATGCAAATCGTTCACCTGCTTCGCCAATTTTTACAGCAATTTCTTTGATCATTTCAGCTTTTACACCTGATTCTTTTTCTGCAAATTCAGGAGTAAATGCTGCGTACTCCTCAATCATTGCAGCAATATAGTTCTCAAAAGTAATTTTTTTATCCACATGACGGGCTTTTAAATATTCCTGCCAGTTGGTCCAATTCTCTAAATAATCACGATTGTATAATTCCTTTTGCAAAATGATCAATGCCATCGCCAATAAAACTGCAGCTTCCGTTCCCGGATAAGAAGGCATCCAATAATCACTCATCGATGCTGTGTTGGATAAACGAGGATCCATTGTTGCCAATTTTGCGCCCTTCATTTTTCCTTCAATAATTCGTTGTGCATGCGGGTTAAAATAATGCCCAGATTCTAAATGTGCTGAAATTAAAAGAATAAACTTAGCTTCGGCATGATCGGGTGATGGTCGGTCGTAACCATACCATAAATTATATCCAAAACGAGCACCTGAAGAACAAATATTGGTGTGTGAATTATGTCCATCAATACCCCAAGCAGGTAAAACCCAATTCATAAATCCTTCTGCTCCAGGCCTTCCAACATGATAGGCTATTTCATTATGTCTGTCTTCTTTTATTGCCTTACGGATTCTTGCAGAAATGGTATCCAATGCTTCATCCCATGAAATTCTTTCCCATTCTCCTTCTCCTCTTTTTCCTTTTCGCTTAAGCGGATAAAGAATTCTGTCAGGATCGGTAATCTGATTAATGGTTGCCGGGCCTTTGGCACAGTTTCTACCTCTACTTCCCGGATGATATGGATTGCCTTCAAACTTTTTAACTTCTTGTGTTTCTTTGTCAATAAAGGCAGTTAAACCACAGGCAGATTCACAGTTAAAACAAGTTGTTGGAACAATTTGATAGGTTTTCTTTACTTTTTTTGGCCATACTTTTGGATCGTATTCCTGCCAATTATCCCATTTTTCAGGTGGAGGAAAATTCTCATACATTTGTGCAACTTCTTCATCTGTAAATTGACGCATATCACCATCAAATTTTTGATAATTTTCTTTATGAAGGTTTGGAATAATTCCAATTTTTTCTGCTATGCTTTCTATAAATGATGCTTTTTTATATCCCATGAATTTAAGTAATTTAGTGACTAGGTGATTTAGTGATTTTGGCTTTTAATGTTGCCATAAAAGCATTTATCATTTTTGATTCAACCAAAATTTGACCCTGTATTATTTCGAAATTCTCTTTTAAAATCAGCTTAACCTTATAGGCAATTATTATTTGTGTTTCTAATTCATACAATGAACCTCTTGCTATTTTTATAAATTGTAATAAATTATTATTATAACCTCTTCCCCATCCCTCAGCAATATTTGATGGGACAGAAACAGAGCTTCTTCTAATTTGACTTGTTAACCCATATTGTTCCGTCTTAGGAAAAGAAATTGTTATCTTATAAATAATTTCTACCAGATCAATTCCTTTTTGCCAAATTTTTAGATCTTTATATGAATTTATGTTACTCATTCTTTTTCTTTCTAACCAAATAACCAATTTACTAGATAACTATTTTATGCCAACGGAATACGCTGTGGTGCTTCTATCCAAATTTTTTCTGTGTCATATATTCCCATTAAAACCAATATTGCAATCAATGTGATGGTTGTTGTCGTTGGAATTACAAACAATAAAATTAATGGTACTATATTTCCTAAAAGGATAATCAACATCCAAAAAGACCATTTATATTCACCCTTGGTTATCATATGTACAACTGTTTTTGCAGCAGTAGTTGGGTGTGTGATCGTTAATTCAAAAATCAAAGTCACTAAATTGATTACAATTGCTGTAACCATTGTATTCTTTAGAATTACCATCCAATCTTCAAATCCGATGATTAGCAATACAAGCGCAAAAATAGATACGCCTGCCATTACACTGTGTACCAACATATGAATTGGTAAGGTTGGACTTTGCCAGAAATCTCGTCCTTTTGCCTGAGCAAAAAGAAATGCCGTATAGATTGCTAAAATAATGGCAAAAAATGCAGTTACCCACAATAAAGGCATTTCAGGAATACTCCATCCAAAAAATGTGGAAGCTCCCCAAATGGTAACTAAAAACCCGAAAATTGAAATTGTATATCCTCCTTTTACCAGCCACGAATTCCATTGTGGTCTCAATAAAACATTTAAAAAACGATCGGGTCTGTCAAGATCCATTACAAGAAATAATCCTGTTAAACCTAAAAACACCAATGAGATTCCGGCAGACCATAATTTTGTGGTATCAGAAACTTCATACCCCAAAACCATGGCAAGAAATGGTATTAAAAATGCTCCTGCGGCAATTGCTTTAGTAGTAACATAGGCTGAAACTTCCCAACCCCATAATATTCCTTTATCGGGAGTATCATAAACTCTTCTTGCTTTTCCGTTAAGAACATCCAAATAATTTGGATCTTCAGCAGTTTTATTCACATATGCAGATTCCATTTCATGATCAATGGTCATTTGTAATAAATTCACATCATCATTGCTATGCATCATTTTTTCAGCTGCTTTGGCATAATGTCCAACACCTCTGGCCTGTGATCCCCAAAGGGATATTTCAGATTTTGCAGTAGCTTCCGGATTTAAAGATTGATAATCTCCATCAATATAGAACAAGTTTGGATTGGTTCCTTTTTCAGGCTTTCTAACCATAACCTGCTCACGAGACAACAATATAGAAATCTCTGTATTCGGATTTTCCATATCACCTGCAATAATCGCATGTTCCGGACAAACATCAACACATGCAGGTGCTCTTCCTACATCTATTCTATGTGCGCAATAATTACATTTTGCAGCTGTATTTGTATCCGGATCAATGTATAATGCATCATAAGGACAAGCCTGCATACATGATTTACATCCGATACATCGGTTGTTGTCAAAATCGACAATACCATCCTCCCTAATATGCAGTGCTTCCACTGGGCAAATCTCAACACAAGGCGCGTCTGTACAGTGATTACATCTCATTACAGAAAAAATTCGACGCGTATTTGGAAATACTCCTTTTTCAACCTGCTTTACATAAGTTCTGTTAACACCAACAGCTACGTCGTGTTCAGACTTACACGCAGTTGTACATGCATGACAACCGATACATTTTCGATTGTCAATAATAAAACCGTACTTCATATTATAAGTATTGTATTTTGATTAGTAAGGAATTTAACTGGTGTGATTTTATAAAGATATATAAAATACAGTTAAATTAATTAGATTTTCATAATAGTAATGATTCCAAATTTAAAAAAAATTGTTATTCGAATTGTAACATTGGTTACGTAAAAGGGTTGTTATGTTTCAAAAAAAAAGGATTTGATCTTAAATGACCAAATCCTTTTTTTTCTTATGTTAAGAGTATTTAAAGTTCTTTAAGTTTAATGTTCTTCCATTTAATTTTTATACCACCACCACTATGAATTTGAAGTGCAATAGAACCAACTCCTTTGCCAATTTTTTCATCTGTAATTGTGATCATTTCTGTTCCGTTCAACCAAGAAGTTAATTTATCACCTTTCACTTTAATTTTAAGATGATTCCATTCTCCTTCTTTAAGAACCTTCTCTTTTTCAGAATCAGGTTTGATCAACCAACCTCTTCCATAAGATTCATAAACTCCTCCTGTGTGCTTCCCTTTTGGAGCAACTTCCACTTGCCAGCCACTTACTTTTACACCTTCAATGGTTGATCGGATAAATACACCACTATTTCCATCTGCCTCTTGTTTAAAATCTAAATTTAGCTCAAAATCTTTATAATGTTTATCTGTAGCCAAATAACCATATTCTTTATCTGGACCACTTTCACAAATCAACAAACCATCTTCTACATACCATTTTTCAGTTCCATAGATGGTCCATCCTTCCAAATTTTTACCATTAAATAATTCTTTTTTCTGGGCCTGTATTACAGGAATAGCTAAAAATGCTATTAACAAAGCTAGTGTAACAATTTTTTTCATCTTTTTAATTTTAATAATGTTAATCTATTTACTTAAATCTTTAATTCTAATATTCCTAAACTCTAATTCAGAACCATGACCTAAAAAAGCAATATATCCTTTTTCTCTTTTTAATCCAGGATGCTTTTTATGATCCAATGTTCCTTTTTTTGAGGCTTCTTTCATATTTCCATCTACAATTACAGTTCCGTTCAAAGTAACTCTAATATGATCACCATTTACATAAACTTCTTCACTGTTCCATTCTCCAACAGGATTTAAAGAACCTCTTTTTGCAGGGATAACCCCATAAACCGATCCATGATACTGGTATGGTTTTAGGTTTTTATATTTATCAGCTGTGTTATCTAAAATCTGGATTTCTTTGCCTTCATATGCAGCATCTCCCTTTAGAGGAGTGTGAATTCCCAATCCGTTGTTTGCTCCAGGTGTTAATTTAAATTCAAAACGGAAAATAAAATCTGAATACTCGTTTATAGTGTACAAATTTCCCTTACCTCCATTTTTTGGCTGAACCACCATAATATTATTCTCAATAAAATAATCTGTTTTATTTCCCTGCCATTGATCCATATCTTCGCCATTGAAAAGGTATTTGAATCCTTCTTCCTGCTCTACAAGACTTACCTGATTATCAAAAATATTAAATCCATTTCCACCAATTATTAACATTGGAATAATAGCGATCCCAGCTAAAATTATGAAGATTTTTTTTTCAAAATTTATTCGGCTATTTGACTTGTGATTCATATAAATTGAGAATTGAAATATTATTGGTTAAATCTAATAAATTATTTTTATTTTATCTATCTTTTTAGGTAGAATACTTACTTATATTGATAAACATCAGATTAATTATGTCAACCATATTATTGAAAATTTATTAGCAGATTTAAAATTTGTAGACAAGGATACTATTTGGTATTTTTACGGAAAAGAATTTTATGCATATCAAAACACTTTTTTTTGGCATTTTAAAAGATATTACAAACAGTAATTCACTTGAACTGGAAATTGACAAGGATATTAACATTGAACAGTTTGTAATTGTATTGCAAGAAAAATTTAAGAATTTTCCAAATATTGATGCTTTTACTGTTGCTGTAAATGAAAAATATGTAGAAAAAGACTTTGTTATAAAAGCAAATGATATTGTAGCAATTATCCCACCTGTAAGTGGAGGATAAATCCTCCGTTAAACACCCTTTTTGGAAGAATAATTAAATATCTGGTGGATTTTTAAAAAATATTGAAACATAAAATGAAGGAAAATATATCAATAGTTTTAACTTCAGAAAAATTAAATTTAACAACTTGTAATGATTTTGTACAGGATCATGCTAGTGGTGGAATTGCTCTATTTGTTGGAACTGTTAGAAATCACACAAACGGAAAAGAAGTAAAAAGATTAGATTTCTCTACATATGAGCCTATGGCAATAAAGGAAATGTATAAAATTGCAGAGCAGGCCATTGAAAAATTTGACATAAGTAAAATAGCTATTCACCATGCAGTTGGAGATTTAGAAATTGGAGAAGTACCGGTTATAATTTCGGTTTCTTCTGCTCATAGAAGAGCTGCTTTTAAAGCTTGTCAATTTGCTATTGACACCTTAAAAGAAACTGTACCCATCTGGAAAAAAGAACACTTTGAAGATGGTGAAGTATGGGTAAATTCACATCCTTAAAATAATCAATTAAAAACCAAAACCATGAAGATCAAAATCATTTTCTTTTTATTACCATTATTTATTTTTGCACAAAATGATCAAAAAACTCTTAACAAGAATATTTTAAAAAATATATCTGTTGATTATATTTTACATTTTCCAGATAATTACAAAAAAGAGAAACATGACTGGCCTCTTATCGTTTTTCTACATGGTTCGGGAGAAAGGGGTAATGATCTTTCTAAATTGAGCATTCATGGTCCATTGAAATATGTTGAAAACGGTAATAAATTAGATGCCGTTATTTTAGCTCCTCAATGCCCAGAAAAACAAGTATGGGATATAGATGTTTTAACTACTCTGATCAAAGAAGTTGTATTGAAACACAGAATTAATTTTACACGGGTATATTTAACAGGATTAAGCATGGGAGGTTATGGTACATGGGAATTAGCTATAGAGCATCCAGAAATGTTTGCTGCTGTAGCACCAATTTGTGGAAGAATCAATTATACTTTTATAGAAAATGCAAGTAAGTTAAAAGATAAACCTATATGGGTTTTTCACGGAGCTAAAGATGTGGTTGTTCCTATTACAAATTCTGAAAAAATGGTAAAAGCACTAAAAAATGCAGGTGGCAATCCAAAATTCACTATTTTTCCGGAAGCAGGACACAATAGTTGGTCAAAACCATATAGCGATCCTGAATTTTATGCCTGGTTGCTAAGTCAGGAACAAGAATTAATAAAGAAACACTAGATATTATTTAAACAATTTCCATTTTTTTTAACAAGAAAGAAGCGTTCATATTTTTACAAATTCCATTTTTTAATTTGTAATCAAAGAATAGTTCGTCATCTATGATTTCTGCATCAAAATAATAATTCTTTATTTGTGTCAGATCATTTTCGATCTCACATAAACTCAGGTCATGCGTGGCAATAATTCCAGTAGATTTAGATGCAACCAGTTTCTGAACAAACTTTTTAGAGCCGATAGATTTATCTGTACTATTCGTTCCTTTTAAGATCTCATCTAAAATGATAAAATATTTTTCTCCAGACAATACAGGATTTATCTCATCTACAATAAATTTCAATCGCTTCAGTTCTGAAAAGAAATAAGACTCATCATCTGCCAAAGAATCTGAAGTTCGCATGCTAGTAATCAATTTTATAGGAGTATATTCAAAAAATTCGGCGCAGACCGGTAAACCTATATTTGCCATTACAATGGATAAAGAAACTGTTCTTAAAAAAGTACTTTTCCCTGCCATATTTGCTCCTGTGATGATAAAAAACTGCTGATTATTAACTGTAAAATCATTATCAATTCGTTGTGCAACCTTAAGCAATGGATGGCCTAAGTTTTTGGCTGTAACTATTTTATCATCATTATTGATTTTAGGAAAACTAAATTCGGGATGATTAAAAGCAACATTCGCAAGGGAATTTTGTGCATCAAAAAAAGAAATCACCTCAAACCAGATCTCCACTTTATCTGCATATGCCCCAATCCATCTTTCAATCTTATTTGCCTGTTGTAAATCTCTAAGTAAAAAAGCATTTCCCAAAATGGCGATAATATCATTATTCCGTTGGTCTAAAGCATCTAATATTTTTGAAAACTTGCCAAAAATAACAGAAGCCTTAAGGGATTCTGTTTGAATAGATCGTTGCTTTTTAATTAGAATATCAGAAGATAAATCACAATTTTCAATTTCATTTAATAATTTATGATATTGTTTAAAGGTATCTTTTGCCTTAGATGATTCTTCATATAAAGCATTAATTCGTTTTAAAAAAACACCTGAAACTCCTAAACCAATAAAAAACCATATAATCAGTACCTGTGCAGAAATAAAACTAAAACTCACCAATAAAATGATTAACAGGGAAATAATAGAAAAAACCGTTGGTAAAAAAGAAGTTGCTTCTGGAATCACTGTTTTATAATTATGTATCCAGCTCAAAATATCTTTTGCAGGATGTCGCACTTTAACCAGACTTGCCAATGCCGAAAAGTGTTGTCTCCATTTTGGTTTCTGCGACAGCTCTTTTATACCTTCTTGTTTGAACTGAATATTGTTGATCTCATTTTTGGTGAGAATATTTGCTAGTTCTTTTTTACCTTCAATTGTTGCAGTTCTGTTACTGTATTGAAAAAAGGAACCTCTTCCAAAAAGATCAATATCATAGCTGTAAAAATGAGAAGGATCTATAAACTCATTCCCTTCATCTAATGAAAAATAGTCACCATTTAAAGCAGCAATTTCTGTTTTGTTAATCTGTATCAGTTTTTTTACAAGATCTTTTTTCTCTTGCAGATCAGAGTGTTTGGAAACTAAATATAGAAATAATGGAATTCCGATAAGTAAAACAGCTAAAATCAATTTACCGTTTCCAAAGAAAAAATAAATACCTGCAACAATGCTTAAAAAGACCAACAATCGTAAAGTACTTGATGTTGCTAATTTCTTTTTTAAGGAGCTTAACTCTTGTTCAAAATTTTGTTTTTCTGACTTATAAAATTTAATAGGTTTTTGCATATTTTTTAATAATCTATAGGTAATTTATAATTACACAGGCAATTGATTAGTAGTGTTTTATTCCTCTTTTTAAACTAAAAACAGTTAAATTTGGATACTTTTCTTTTAATAATTCAGCAGCTGTATAACTCAGGATTCCCTTATTACAGATTAAAAAGTATTCTTTGTTTGTGTCAATATTCAAAGCATCCACATCAAACTCAGATATTGGAATTTCCATAGAAACTTCTATAGGTAATTTTAAATGATTTTCTTCGATCACAGAAATAACAACAACATTTTTATCATTAAGTTTTTGCTTAAAATCATGCATGTTGATCAATAAATATTCTTCCTGTTCCCGATAGCCATCAGAATTACAGGCCGGATCAGCATAATCTTCCTTTTTAAATATATTTAATATACCTCGTTTACCAATATTATCGCAAGATTTTTCAACTTCAAACTTCATTTTGTACTGTGAATTATCAGCACTATTATATATTAAAAGTTGATTTTTTAATGGTTCTCCCGTTTGGCTTAAAATTTTTACAACTTCATTTGCCTGCATCAAACCAATGATACCAACTATTGGATTTAAAGTTCCAATTTCAGAACAATTTGGAACCGATTCTTTGGGCATTTTAGGAAAGGCATGTCTTAAATTTGCAGAATTATACAGTCCTTCCGGAATATTAAAACTGGCAACATATCCATCATTTTTATAAAGGGAGCCATATACCAAAATATGATCAGTAATTACACAATAATCATTTAATAAATACTTGGTAGGCAGACTATCTGTACAATCTACAACAACATCATAATCATCAATTTGATCAAAAATATTGGCTTTTGAAATAGGTTGTTCACTTGTAGTAATATTTACAAAAGGAGAAATTTCATTGATATGTTTTGCCAGTACCTCTGCTTTTGATTTTCCTATATCAGCCATTTTGTAAAAAACCTGTCGGTGTAAATTACTCACATTCACTACATCAAAATCAATCAAATGAATATTTCCTACACCACTGGCTGCAAGATAAACAGCAGCAACACTTCCTAAACCTCCACAACCAATAATTACAATAGCAGATTGTAATAATTTTTGCTGACTTTCTTTACCAAAATCCTTTAAAGTAACCTGACGATTGTATAATTCTTTTTTATCTATTTTCATCATACCTTCTCTTTTCCTCTCTTATTTAACTTTACTTTTTCATTTTCAAAAATAAAAAAATTACCTAACTTATTTATATATTTTTCATATTGCAGATCGCCAAAACCATAAACAGTTTCATCTTTTTGCCAACGTAAAAGTTCTTTAACCAATTCTTTTTTGCTATAAATTTCAGAATTTACAAACTTAAGTATTTTACGATCGATCTGATTCAATCCGTTCTCATCCTTAACTCTTAACAAATGCTGATCTATTGCTGCTTGCAAATAAATAAACTTTTTACTTTTGTTAAAATCAAAAGCTTTTAATGAGTTTATATCATTCTCTACATAAACCGCCCATGCTTTTTGAGCAAATAGAAAATCATTCCGTGAAAGCTTTGTTTTCTTTTGATAAAGATTTTGATATTCATTTGGTGAATAATCTGCCAAAGTTTGTAGCTGACTTTTCCCCTTTTCTTTTCCGGTGCAAACCAAAAAATACTGAATATCTTTCCTAAATGATTTGAATAAATAAGTACATAATGCTAACAGATTTACCTGACAAAACAAATCATATTCAAACCAAAGAACAATCTCTTTGTAATTTGAAACATCCTCCAATTGAATTATTTCCTTGATCGTTTTATCAAAATAGTCTAACTTTTTAATCCCTAATTCATTTTCAAAATAAGAATATCTTTCTTTCCAAAATTGATCACTTCCAACATCCTTTACTACTGGTCCTTCGCAAAGCATTTCTCGCCATATTATAACATCTCCAGGCAATGAAGATTTTTTGAAAATAGTACACGTACTATCTCCGTTTAATATGTGAAGTATTTTAGTCATTTAACTTCTTTTTTACCTCATCAAATTCCTTAGGAGTATTTACATTAATGATAAAATCATCATCAATCTCTACAATTTCTACATCATTATTGATCAAAACTTTTCTCGGGCAGGAAATTCCAAGAGCTAAATAATTTAATAAAATGGGGTAGGATTTTGGTTCCCAAATGGTAATAAGTGGCTCAGGGAATTGTTTATTTTTTCCTTTAATTGCTGTAGCAATTTTAGCAGGATTTCTTTTCTCCAATAATAATTTAATTACTTTTTCATCTACATAAGGAAGATCTGTTGCCAAAACCAGCCAAGCTGTATTTGGGTCATTTTGAAATGCAGAACATATTGCCCCAAAAGGACCTAATCCTAAAAATACATCTTCAACAGTTGCTTTATCAGATATATTTTGTTCTTTTCTTACAGATAAAAAAGTTTTTAGATTTAGTTTTTCCAATAATTCAATAGCATAATCACGTTGAGATTTTCCAAAATAATTTAGCAAACCTTTATCTGTTCCCATTCGCATACTTTTTCCGCCAGCTAAAACCAATCCTTGCACCGGGGCAATTTTTTGTTGAATGATAGCATTGATATGTTCTGAAATATGATCTAACTCATCAATAGAATAAACCTTTAGATTTTGAATCCCAGGGTATTTTTCAATTAAAAAATCAAAAACTTTTGATTCATCATTTAGCTTTATCAGAAATTGAATATTAGTAAGTTGATCTATTCTTTTCAATACAGAAGCTTCTTTTTCATTGTCTAAAATTAAAATCTGCTGCTCTCCCTGATAGTGGTTTCCATTGATAAAAACCATATCATATTTCGAAAACAAGATCTTGTCATTATATCGATTCATTTCAACTGACAAAGTAGTTCCTAAATTTCCAGAAGAATGAAAAGTGAAATTATCAATATTTGGAGCAATTATTTCTTTATGATGAGAAGCGTCAACATAGGCGAATTTGATCTTATTTTGCGCTTTATTGACAATATTTTGAGCTAAATCACTAATTATTGAGCATTTTACACCTAAAAAAGCAATTTCATCTACAGCATAATTACCGTAATCTCTTCGAGTCAATTTGGCGTGTTTTCTGTGTTTCTCCATGAAAAATAAATTTCAATATTATCTGATTTCTAAAATGGCTAAATTACTCAATAAAGACGACTCTAAAAAAGAATAAAAATAGCATGAAATCTCGTTGTTTTTTTGTGCATTTATTGGTTAGAACAAGGTTTATTCCCTCAAAGCCTAAAAAATGAAATATTTATTTAAATTATTTTGCGCCTTCAAACTTCCAATAATCTAAGTTGGCTTGTCCATACTTCGTGTAGTCAACTTTATAAACAGACCTAAATATTTATTATGCAAATTGGATGTGAATTTGACAATGGACTCAATTTATCAATATAAACTCAAGTTTTTACCATTAAAAATGACACATTTGTGTCATTTAATATATGGTGTTATTGATGTAATTTTGTAATATAAATAAGTATTGATAAAGCATAAGCATTATATAAACAAAAGCGAATATAGATTTAAAATTGATCTGTATTTCAAATTATTAATCTTAAAATTTATTACTATGAAAACATTTTTAAAAACCCTTATTATTTTATTGATTGGCGTATCATTCTCAAGTTGTGATGATGTTGAATCTTTGGCAGATATTAAATTTAATTCAAATTTAGGAGCAGATTTAAACGTTGTAGTTCCAGCAGTAACAGCTATGAAAGCAACTATTAAGACTGGTGGAATTAGTTTTTCAGAAGAAGAAACCATCGACCCCTTATCCGATTCACAAATTAAAAAATATCTTGACAAACTAAAATCTTTTGACGTTCAAGAAATTACAGGTACGGTTAAAAGAGTTTCAAAACCGGTCACCATTGAATCAGGAATCATTACAATCTCACAGGGATCTAAATCTGCATCCTGGTCTGTTTCAAATTTTAATGTAGTTAATGGAGCCCAAATAATTCTAGATTCAGGAGAAGGACAATGGGGTACGGTAAATCAAATTTTAAAAAGCAAGAGTAAATTTACAGCAAAAATCACGGGAACTGTTGATAACAGTGATGTGAGTTTTACCATTTATATTTTGATCAAGGTGAAGGTAGTTGCTAATCCGCTTAAATAGTTTTTGAGTTTATCTATTGGACTATATTAAACATTAAGCAGCTTTAATAAAAAATCCTCAAATTAGTTTCTTAGTGTTGCATTGCTTAATTAAAACAGGTAACACTCAGGGTTGTTTTGCTATTTTTTAGAAAAAATTATAAAAAGGATGTTCTAAATTTTAAACATCCTTTTTCTTGTATTGCCCAAAAGTGAAGTTATTCAAAAAGTAAACCATTAAGAACTTAAAGATTGCTCAGAAAATAGTTCCTAAAATATATCCCAAAACTCTTCACACAATGTGGTAATGATATAACTTACCTGTCGTTTATATTCGGTGGGTTTGGATAAAACTTTTAGTTTCCTTGTTCATTTCACTCATTTATATAGGATTTTTTGACTACTTTGTTTCTTTTATTGTAAATTGCGAATAAATAGTTCGTAATTAAAAAATTATTTTACATGCTGTACATCAGTATTTTATGCATGTTTTTTTATTTGAATTTTGTAATCTTTAATGGCAAAATAAAATATCCATTAATGTGTTTTTATGCGTAAAAAGACAATTGTACTCATCATTATTTTAACTTCATTAATCTCTTGTAATAAAAGAGATAATACTTCTTTGTCAGGAAGAAAATCACTGGATTACAAAACACTTAAAAAACAAAAGAAAATAAATATTGATAGTTTGTATCAATTCGTTGTCAATACAAAGGACGATACGATAAAAGTATATAATCTTATTTTAATTTTTAAATTATCTATAAGAAACAGACCTCTTAGAAATGATGTTTTAGAGGATGCATTAACGATTTCCAAAAAAATAAATTATCAAACAGGAATTGCAAATAGTTTAAATATAAAAGGAGTAAATGCGAGATATCAACATTCCTATTTAAAATCTGTTAAACTACACAAAGAAGCCTTTCCCTACTTTGCAAATTCCTGGGATATTGAATCAAAAATAAAAAATTTAAATTGTTTAGGCGTTTCTTATAGAAGGCTTAATTTAGAAGAAGAGGCAATAATACAACATATGGAAGCTGTTAAATTAGCTGAAAAATTTAATTTTACTAGAAGTGTTGCAATGGCACTTAACGGATTAGGGAATGCATATGTAGCCTTGAAAAAATATGATGAAGCAATCAAATATTTTAATCTTTCACTGAAATGGAATAAGTTAGAAAAAAATGAACGAGGAAAAGGCTATGATTATAGCAATTTGGGAGAAGCTTTTATGTATAAAAAACAATATGATAGTGCTTTTTATTACCAAAATATGGCTTTAGAAATTGCCAATAAGTCAAATAGATTAGTTGATCAGGCAATTATAAAAAGCTCTATGGGTTTGATGTTCCAGAATAAAGAAGATTGGAGCCAGGCGCTTGAGTATTATTTTGAATCTATTCCTGTATTAAAAAAATCTAAAAGAAAACGATTATTAAGTTTTACGCTAATAAATTCCGGAATTATTTTTACAAAACTAAATGAGTATCAAATAGCAGAAGAATATATCAATTCTGGTTTGAGGTTGTCATCAGAAATTTCATCTAAAGATAATTTAGTTTTAGGCTATCAGGCATTGTCTGACCTTTTAGAACAGAAAGGTAAACCTGATGATGCTTTGAATAATTATAAATTGATGGTTGTTTACCGCGATAGTATTTTTAATATTCAAAGTGAAAATAATATTGTTGCTATGAATATCAAGTATGATACTGATAAAAAAGATGAAAAAATTAAAAGGCTTCATCTTGAAAGTGAAGTCTCTGAGAGTAGAGATATTATATTATTTTTAACCATTGGCTTATTGATCCTGTTGAGTGTGTTTTCATTTATTTTTAATCGAATGAAAATAAAAAACAATAATATGTTAATTGAAAATATGCGAGGTCAAATTGAATCACATTTAAGTCAGATCTCAAAATTAGAACATGAAGACAATGAAAATAGTACCCTTGACCTTTCTGAAAAATTGAATAAATATAAATTGTCATCCAGAGAATTAGAAGTGTTAAATTATATTACCAAAGGGATGAAAAACCAAGAAATAGCTGATGCAATGTATGTAACTCTTTCAACAATTAAGACTCACACAAAAAATATTTACGACAAACTTGATGTTCGTAATAGAATTGAAGCAGCAAGAAAAGCACAATCCATTTAATTTATAAATTTTCCCTTTGTTTTTTATAGATAACTGATAAAGTGCAAAGTAATTATAAAAATTACTGCTCTTTTAACTTTTAACTAAGTTTACTCGTTTAAAAATCATACTAAAGGACTATCCAATTAGGCCTAAAGTATGATAGTTTTACTTAAGAGTTCATGTACTTTTGTCTCAAGTATTAGTAAAGATTATCGGGTGACTTTAAAATTTTAATTCCCTCAACCAACCTTATTTTATTCCCCCTGTTTAGTCACCCGTTTTTTTACTAAAAAATTATAAAAAAAGTTATTCTTCATTTTTCTTCCTTTTTTAATTTAATCTTCTTCTCTTTATATCATAAAATCAATAATAAAGCGTTTGTATTAATCATGAGTCACTATTTTTTATAACATGATAAATGTTATAAAAAATAAGTCTAAAAATACCAATATTTGTTTTATTAGAAATCTATTATTGATGAATAAAAAATTGCTTGCTTTTACAATTCTTCTAATTTTACTATTATCATGTGGTAAAAAAGACAACATTTCATTTTCTGATCTACAACCTCTTAATTATAAATTAATTAAAAAACAAAAAAATGTGAATATTGATAGCCTATATCAGGTTATTTCTCTTAAAAAAGAAGACACGATAAAAGTTATTGATCTAATTACAGCCTTCAAATTATCTATAAAAAACAAACCAATTAGAAATGATATTTTAGAGGTAGCTCTTCAAGTTTCTAGAAATATTAATTATGAAACCGGAATTGCAAATTGTTTGAATACAAAAGGTGTTAATGCCCGTTACCAGCATGAATATTTAAAATCTGTTAAACTGCACAAAGATGCATTGCAACATTACAAGAGTTCTTGGGATATTGAATCAAGGATAAAAAATCTAAACAGTTTAGGAGTTTCTTATCGAAAATTAAATATGGAAGAAGAAGCTCTCACTCATTATTTTGAAGCTTTAAAACTTTCTGAAAAAGTAGAACATACCCGAAGTATGGCAATGGCTTTGAATGGAATTGGAAATGCCTACCTCAATCAAAATAAATTTGATCAAGCAAAAACATACTTTAAACTTGCTCTTAATTTAGAATCACTCAATAACAATGAAAAAGGGATGGGTTATGATTACAGTAACCTGGGAGAAGTTTATATGCATCAAAAAAAATATGATAGTTCCTATGCTTATCATATGAAGTCATTAAAGATAGCCAAAAAATTGGGCTATAAAGATAATGTTGCTATTATCAATAATACAATAGGGAAAATGTTTCAGCACAAAGGTGAATATGAAAAATCTTTAAAATATTATAATAAAGCTCTTCCTGTTCTTGAAAAATTTCGAAGCCACCGATATTTAAGTAACACCCTAGTTAATAAAGGAATTTGTTATTTCAAACTAAAACAATATAACAAGGCAGAGGAAAGTATTCAAAAGGGTTTGGCAATTGCAAAAAAGGTTGCATCTAAGGAAAATATTATTTTAGGCTATGAGACTCTTTCAAAACTATACAATGAAAAAGCTAATTATAAAAATGCCTTTAAGGAGTATAAATTAATGACAACATACCGTGATAGTATGTTCAATATTCATAGCGACAATAATATTGTTGCTATGGGAATTAAATATGATTCTGAAAAAAAGGATCAGGAAATTCATCGTTTATATCTTGAATCCAGAGTTCATAAAAGCAGGGTGCTTATTGACTTTCTAATTATTGGCCTTTTGGTTCTTTTGGGTTTTTTCTTTATTTTTTACAACCGACTTAGACTAAAAAATAAGCAATTGGAAATTGAGGAAATGAGAAATAATATTGAAGAGTATTTAGGTGAAATATATCGATTGGAAAATGATGATTGTAAAAAGAAAAATGTGAATATTGATCAAAAAATTGAGGAATACGGTTTAACATCCAGAGAAGCTGAGGTTTTAATTTACATTTCTCAAGGCATGAAAAATCAGGAAATTGCAAATAAAATGTTTGTTTCCCTTTCTACTGTAAAAACACATACAATGAGTATTTTTGTTAAACTAGATGTTCGTAACCGAATTGAAGCGGCAAGAAAAGCCCAGACTCTTTAGATTTTTTATAATACAAATCCTACAGATAAATATAAATTCAAAAGAGATAGAGCTCCTATGACCCACATCAAAACAGAAATATTTTTTGCTTTTCCTCCGGCTATTTTAAGTAAAACATAGGCAACAAAACCAAATGAAAGACCAGTGGAGATACTATAGGTTAATGGCATCAAAATAATTGTTAAAAATGCAGGAATAGCTTCAGTAAAATCTTTAAAATCAATTTCTTTAATGTTCTTGAACATATAAACACCAACAATAATTAGTGCAGGGGCAGTGGCATATGCTGGTACAATTCCGATAAGGGGAGCAAAAAACAAAGCAAGTATAAAAAGGGATGCAGTGACCACAGAAGCAAAACCAGTTCTGGCTCCATTTGCAATTCCAGATGCTGACTCTATATAAGTTGTGGTAGTACTTGTACCTAAAAGAGAACCTGCAACAGAGGCAACGGCATCTGCTTCCAAAATTTTATCCACATGTTTTACTTTTCCATCTTTATCTACAAATCCGGCTTCATAAGAACAGGCCACAATAGTTCCTACTGAATCAAAAAGATCAACAAACATAAATGAGAATATAGCACCTATCAAACTTAAGTTTAAAGCTGATATGATATCTAACTTTAAAAAAATTGGTTCAATAGATGGTGGTAATGACATAAATGATTCCGGAGCATGTATCTGTCCGGTAAAAAAAGCAATGATCGTTGTAATGATGATACCGTAAAAAATACCCCCTCGAACTTTTCTAACTTCCATTATTGCAGTAATCAACAATCCGAATATTCCAATCAATAAGGTTGGTGAAAACTCTCCCAAACCAATCAAAGTAGCTGGATTTGCAACAACCAGACCCATGTTTTTGAACCCTATAAATGAAATAAACAAACCTATTCCTGCTCCAACAGCCAATCGTAAGGATAAAGGAATAGCATGAATGATCTTTGTTCTAAATCCGGTAACGGTCAATAATAAAAATATGATTCCTGAAATAAATACCACACCCAAAGCTGTTTCCCAAGCTACACCATGCCCGATAACCAATGTGTAAGTAAAAAAGGCATTTAAACCCATCCCAGGTGCCATAGCATAGGGCACTTTTGCCCAAACTCCGGCAAGCAAAGTTCCAATTACAGAAGCGATAATCGTTACACTGATCAAAGCACTTTTATCCATACCGGCATCTCCCAAAATAGATGGATTTACAAATATAATATAAGCCATTGTTAAAAAAGTAGTTGCTCCACCAATGATCTCTTTTTTAAAAGTGGATTGTCGTTTACTTATTTCAAAGAATTTATTTAGCATCTTGTTAATTTAAATTATGATTAAATATTCCATTTTACTGCAGCGGTAGGTCGCACTTTAAATTTGCCATTATCAGCAGGGATAAAATTTTTGCTAAATTCAATTTCACTACCCACAGAAATTGATTTATTGATATTATACCATAACTGAGGTTCGGCAAGGAAAACGCCATATTTTGTTCCATTATTATTCAAATTCTGCGACCAAAAATCAGCAAATCCTGTAAAAGTAAGTTTTCCGTCTAAAAACATTTGAAACCAAACAATTGTTAGTTGCCCGTCTAGAGAATTATCATCATACCCTCCAAAATACTTACCCATAACAGCAGTATTCAGGGTGAAATTCCCAATTTTAACCGGAAATCCAACACCCAATAAAAAGGCTTTATTGATAGGAAACCCTAAAGCAGGTATTTCCTTATCTCCAAATAACAATCCATCATTGTATTCTACATGAATTCCAAACCCCTCAAATACTTTATTGATCTTAAATTCATGGCTAATTTCCCAATAAGCCAAACCTGCTCCATCTGTTCGGGAATAATCCATATCTAAAAACATAAAAGTATTCCCTTTTTCAGTGAATTTACCATATTCAAAGGTTGATGTTATAAATTCTCGCTCAAAATCGTAATGAAGTTGTAGATTTTGTGCTTTTACAGATTGTAAAATCATTGGAATAATGACTATCATTAAACCAAAAACATAAAGTTTTTTCATAGAAATAAATTATTGATGAATAAGCCATAAAAGTAGATATTTAAGTTGGTTTTAAAAATTAAATCTTCCAACTTAATTCGTTTTTTATAACTAATTTTTGAGTGAAATTTGACACCCAAAAACTTAATTGAACTTGGTAATCTTTTTTTGAGTTTCTAAAACAGAAATACGACTTAAAATATAAAAATATTTCCTTTTAAGAAATACTAATGTTTTATCATGCTGATAATATGTTGTTTACAGGTACGAATATTGAGTGTTTCTCTTGATTATTTTTTTAAAAAAATATCATAATCATTAACAAAACCAAAAATCATACTAAAGTATGAGTTGTTTTTGACCAAAAGTATGAGGTTTTGTATTCGTACATAAGATAATTTTGAGTAGAATTTTAAACTATATACAATGAATAACTACTTGATCCCTGTCTTCATTACCTTTTTTGCTTTTGCAATTCCGCAAAAGACCGAAGCACAATTTTTAAATAGATTACAAAGACATGTTGAAAACAAAGTTGAAAGAGAAGTTGAACGCAGGGCAGAAAGAAGAGCTGATAAAGCAATTGACGATAACCTTGATAAAGTAGAAGATGCCATTGATGGTAAATCCAATGAAAAAGAAGATAGTAAATCAAACTCATCTTCTGATAAAAATAAAAAGACACCTAACAATAATGAGGTAGATGCTGATGCACCACACCAACCCAATGTAGTTTGGAGTAAATTTGATTTTGTCCCAGGTGATACGGTAATTTTTGAAGATATTCCAAGTACTGATGAGGAAAATGGTGAATTCCCTAGTAGATGGGATTTAATTAGCGGAAATGCAGAAATCGCTAATGTAGATGGGGATAATGTAATAATGTTTTTACAAGGAGGTAATATCGTTCCGTATTTAAAAAACTCTAATAAAGATTATTTACCAGAAATATTCACTATAGAATTTGATGTGTATTTTAAAGCAGAAGGCCCATATCGCTACTGGTTATACTTTTATGATAAAAAAAATCAAAAAAGAATAAATGGTGGATATTTAGAAATTTATGTAAATGGTTTAGAAATGGGGTCTTCAAACCAAAGATATCCAGGTAGAGAAAAAATGAATTGGAATACGAATCATGAAGGAAGATGGCGTCATATTTCAGTTGCTTTTACCAAAGGAAAACTAAAAGCATATATGGATGATACAAGGTTAATTAATATTCCACATTTTGAAGGAAATCCAACAGGTATTACAATTAAAGCAGAAAATAACCCGGAAAAATATCTCAAAAACATCCGTATCGCCAAAGGTGGTGTAAAATATTATGACCGAGTTCTTTCTGAAGGAAAAATTATTGTAAACGGAATTAGATTTGATATCAACAAAGCGACATTGAAAGCCGAAAGTATGGGACCAATCAATAAGATTTATCAGCTAATGCAAAAACAACCTGACTTAAATTTTAGTGTTGAAGGCCATACGGATAGTGATGGAAATGATGCCAACAACCTTAAACTGTCAAAAGCAAGAGGAAAATCCGTTATGGAGAAACTAATTTCTATGGGAATATCAAAAGATAGGTTGAAATATAATGGCTATGGCGAAAGCAAACCTATTGATAACAACAGCACTCCAGAAGGTAAGGCAAATAATCGCAGAGTAGAGTTTGTGAAATTTTAATAAATTTCCAAATCCATTAACCAAAATTCATCGAATGACTTTAATCCCCTCATCCCTCAGTCATTCGATGTTCAAAATCAAATTTCTATGAAATTAATCAAAACAACAGCACTTATAATTTTATTGTCTCTTTTGTTTTCAAATAATACACAAGCCCAGTTCTTTAAAAAACTGCAAAAGAAAATAGATAGAAAAATTGAACAGGTGATCAATCCAGAGGAAAATGAATCTAAAAATGGCAACGATGATATAGCTGAAAATAGCTCGGATAAATACAATAATAATTATAGAAATTATGATGATTTTGTAACCGGAGAAACTACAATATTCTTTGATGATCTAAGTGGTAATGAAGTAATAAATCAACACCCTAACAAATGGAGAACTACATTTTCAAATGCGAAAGATAATAGTGAAATTATTGAATATGAAGGTGAGAAAGTAATACGATTAGGTTCTCGCCAAGGAATTTCACCTGTTATCACCCAAAACAAGGATGATTATTTACCAGATAGTTTTACTTTAGAATTTGATGCAAGTTTTTCAGCAAATTCTTTAGATCAACGATACTATATAAAATTTTATGATCTTAAAAATCAAAAAGATATTGTTGATGATGAAAATTTTTATAACGATTTTACATTTACCACTTTTGGTGTAACCGATGATCTTACCCAAGGGACTTTAAATGGGGCAGAATACTACCAGGAGTCTCCTACACCCGTATGGAGACATATTGCAATGATTTACAAAAACAATGAAATGGAAATTTATTATGATGGTCAGCATATTTTTCATAAAGGAGATATCAAAGGCAATTTGATCGGTATTACCATTAGCCGATCAGATATTAGTACCAATGACAGGTTTTTAAAAAACATTCTTATAGCAACAAACAATTAAAATAAATATTATGAAAAAAATAATCTTCATTTTTTTAGCAATTTTTATTAGCATTAGCATCTATGCTCAGAAAAAGTCTAATTATAAAGTTTTTCCTTTTAAATCTGGAATCATTGAATACCAAAAAACTGGTAAAACAAAAGGAACCACCACAAAATATATTGATGAATATGGCTATAAACAAGCGGATTATGGAGAATCTATTACTAAAATATTCGGACATAAAACAGAAGAAAAAGAAGGAACAATATTAATTGGACCAACAGTTTATACCATAAATTATAAAGAGAATACAGTAAATAAAGGTAAAAATCCGGTATATGAAACTTATGCCAGTTCCAAAGGAAATTAGGAAGAATTAGGAAGAAAATCAATGAGAGCATTAGGTTTTAGTGATACTGGTGAAACAGATACTATTTTAGGTAAAAAATGCGAGATATGGCAAGGTTCATTGGGTGAAATCTGCATATGGAAAGGTCTTGCACTAAGATCAAAAACTAAAATATTTGGAATGAAAATGGAAGAGGTCGCAACAAAAATAACAATTGACACCAAAGTTTCTACAAGTAAATTTAAAGTACCAAAAGGTATGGAAATACAAGAAGTTGAAATGCCGGAAGGTTTAAATAGCTTGTTTGGCGGTCAAAACTAAAACATAGAAAAGGGGGATTGTAAATAAATACAGATCTCTTTTCTCCCCTATTTTATAACTCCATTTTCTATGTATAATATTCGTTAAAACAAGCTATATGAAAAAAATACCTATAACAATACTTACAATAATGCTTGTTTTCACTCTACAAGCGCAAGAAGAAATAAGTTATGAAAGGGCAAAAAAACTAGTTGCCAAAACAAATTTTATGCTAGATGATAAAGCGGTAGAAATAAATAAAGAAGCAATAGAAGCATCTGCTCCCATGATCGATTTTTTATTAAAATATGACGATAGTAAAAAAATTACCAATCAAGCAGATTTTGATAAAATGCTTAATAATATGGGGATTATGGAAGAAATTGAAAATGATAAAAGCGGATTTACCAAAGAAGATGCTTTTAAATTTATTGACACCTATATAAATGCAGATCAAGGAAACAAAATAAAAATTGATGAAGCAAAAAAGAATGAAGTCGTAAATTTTCTTAATGAAATGGAAACGGGTAAACAAGATGCCTTAGCTATTTTTAAGGAAGCCACTACAGATGAAAAAATAAGTCAACTAATGTTGGAAGGAGAAAAGGAACTATACGAATCTGGCTTTTTTAGACCAAATTCTATTTGGTTTACTTACGATGAGTTTAAGGTTCTAACATTAAAAGAATATCCGAAAGCAAAAGAAGGACAAATCAAAGCAGCCTATAATTTTTTAATTGAACAATTGAAAACAGGAATGGGATTAAAATAAATGAAAATATCAAAACAAATAATATTTATACTCACACTTATTTTAGTTCAAAATTTGCTGGCTCAAGAGTTTAAACCCTACAAGGTCAAATCTGGTAAAATAGAATATGAGCTAAGAAAATATACCACACATTCTCATTTTTCTGATAATAATAGAGAAAAAAGTAAATGGAAAGAAGGTGTACCCTATGTAGCTGAGATCATTAATTATTACTGGGATGATTATGGTGATGTCGCTTTTGAAGAAAGCTGGGAAGTAGCAAAATTTGGTGGAGATCCGATTCCTAAAAAGAAAAAATATGAAATACTATGGATTGATGATCATCAATATTATTACAATTTTGAAGAAAATAGATTAAGAGATAATCCCAACACAATTCGAATGGATTGTAGAAAACGGTTCCAGTTTTATCAAGTTACCGGTTCATGGGTAGAAACCGTTTATAATACTATGAAAAATGGTACATCAAAAATACTTGGCAAAGAGGCTGTTTATTACAAAGTTAATGATGCTTATGATATTTATACCTGGAACGGACTAGTTTTAAAAGAGGAAACATTTGCAACCACAAAAGAAGGGAAAAGATCAAGAGCAGAAAGAACCCGAATAGCTACGCTTATAGAGACAGATCTTGAATTTGACAATATGATGTTTGACCGGTTAAGACTGGAAAATGACCGCTATTTTCAAACCATAGACAAAGATGTGGTCAACAGTTTTATAGATGGAGCACAAAACAGAATATGGCCTATACAAGAATCAGGTTTTAAACTAAAAGAGGGTGATGTTATACTTTATGTTACCTCAGATGCTCATATTGGAAAATTCAAAATTTTAAAAATATCAAAAGAATCGTTGACTATAAAATATGTAACCTTTGATGATTATGGTGATGTGTTTTCACAATCAAGTAGCTTAAATATTCCAAGTGGTTTTTCGTGTGAATTGGATGAAGGAAGTGTTTATGAAGATAAAATGTATTTACAAGATTTTAGATATAAAAATGATCATGAACCTTTATTAATCCCTTTTCCAACACTTGGATTTTATCTAGTAAAAGAAAGCAGAAAATAAATTAATAACACTAAAACAAAAATAATTATGGAATGGTTTTTAAAAGTAGTAAAAGACAATTATGCAAATTTTAACGGAAGAGCAGGTAAAAAAGAATTCTGGATGTTTATTCTGGTTTACTTTATCTTATCAATTATTGCCGGAGTGATTGGCAACTTTATAGGTACATCATTAATATACAGCCTTTTGGGTTTGGTGTTATTTGTCCCTTCTATTGCAGTTGGCACAAGACGTTTACATGACACCGGAAAAAGTGGATGGTGGCAATTATTGAATTTTATTCCAATTATAGGAACAATAGTACTTATTGTTTTTTGGATACAAGATGGCAATGAAGTTGATAATCAATATGGCACAAAACCTATTGAGAATATTTAATCTTATACTCTCAGCAGGCGATTTAGAGTCACCTGCTGAGTTAAAAACTATAAAATGAAAAATTACATAACATTTTTTACTTTTTTTCTTTTCAGTAGTATTGTCTTAATTGCACAAGAAGGGAAAACCTATAAATCATTAGAAGAAGCTTTAAAAGCACCTGAGTTGGTTTTTAGCTTAGAACTAACAAATAAAGATCTGGTCAGTTTACCAAAAGATATCAAAAATTTAAAAAATCTAAAGTACTTAACAATTCGAAATACCCAGATAACCGAACTTCCAAAAGAAATAGGCTCTCTTAGTAATCTTACCAATCTTGAACTAGGTATGAATCAGATCAAAAGTCTTCCGAAATCTATCGGGAAACTAAAAAATCTTAAAGTCTTAGAATTCACCAATAGTAAGATTACAAGTTTTCCAGAATCATTTGGTGACCTGACCAATCTGGAGTATTTACAGGTAACGGTTACTGATCTTGCCAGCCTTCCAAAATCGATAGGAAAATTAAAGAAACTGAAAAACATCAATATTTCAACAAGTAAACTAACCAGTATTCCTGAATCTATTGGTAACCTTAGTAGCCTTGAAGAATTTTCACTTGGAGGAAATAAAATAATCAATTTACCAAGATCCATAGGGGATTTATCAAATCTCAAAATTCTATTTTTGATTGAGAATCAGTTAACAACCTTACCTTCATCTATTGGTAATCTCACAAATCTGGAAATACTAAGTATCAATAGTAACCAGTTTAAGAATTTACCTGAATCTCTTGGGAAACTTTCAAAGCTAAGAGAACTGCATGCAGGAGGAAATGTTTTGACCATTTTACCAGAACAACTTACTAGCCTAAGTGGATTAACACTACTTAATCTCAGTGCAAATCAATTAAAGTCACTTCCTAACTTATTTGGAAACTTAAGTAATCTTAATAATTTGAATTTATATGGAAATCAATTAAAAGCTCTTCCTGAATCTTTTGGAAATTTATCCAATCTGCAGGAATTATACCTTACGAACAACAAGCTCAAAAAGTTGCCAGAATCATTTGGAAGCTTAACAAACTTGTTGATGCTTTATGTAGAAAAGAACCAATTGTCTGGTCTTCCAGAATCAATCGGAAAACTTAATAACTTAGAACTTTTGAAATTAAATAATAATCATTTGGCAAATCTTCCTAATTCAATTGGGAACCTTACAAATTTACACAACCTTTATTTGGAAGGTAATCAATTGGTAAATCTTCCTGATTCCATTGGGAACCTTACAAATTTAAACAGCCTTTATTTGGAAGGTAATCAATTAAGTAGTTTACCTAATTCTATCAATAAGTTAACAAATTTATACAGTCTTTATATTGCAGATAATCAATTAAATGAACAAGAAATAAAGAAAATTACTGAGCTATTACCCAATTGTGATTGTTCATTTAAATAAATATAATAACCAAAAAAATATAAAAATGAAAAAATTAAACCTCCTTATTTTATTACTCGCTTTAACAATAAGTTGTAAAGGAAATGAAAACAAAGACAGTTTAACAGTAACTGATAAACAAGAAAACAAATTGAAACGCTATGAGGTGAAGTCGGGTATTGTACAGTACACTTCTACAATTTCTGGAAAAGTTCTAGGTAGTGTTATTAAAGGATCTGGTAGCGAAAGTTTATTTTTTAGAGATTGGGGCGCGGTTGAATTGGTAGAAGAGCAATCAAATCAAACAACGAACACAAAAATTTTTGGTAAAAAAAGCACAGAAACAACCAATACACATACGATGTCTAAGCTAGATAATGGCGAAAGTTACCATGTAGATTTTGATGAAAAACAAATTTATTTACGGAGAGATATGGCAATGGATATGACTAAAATTTTTCATCCAAATGCTGATGCGGGAGATGTGGGGAAAAACATGTTAGAAAGTGTAGGTGGCAAAAAAACAGGCAATGAAAAAGTTTTAGGTTACGATTGTGAAATTTGGGATATTTCGGGAGCCAAACAATGGATGTATAAAGGTGTTGTTTTAAGATTAAAAATGACCCTAATGGGAATTACTACCGTAAAAGAAGCTACAAGTGCTAAATTTAATGTGTCTATAGCAGATAAACATTTTAAACTACCAAACTATACCATACAAAAAGAAGAAGGGTTTATGGATAATGAAGCATTTGAAGAAGACATGGAAGATATGGATGCTAAAATGGATGAAATGAGTAAGATGAGCTTTAGTGAATGGAAAAAATTAGCTCAAGAAAATGATCCTGAAATGAAGCAAATGAGTGATGAAGAGTTAAAACAAACCTATGATATGATGCAAAAAATGATAAAAATGAGAAAAGGAAGATAATTAGAATAAAATCCAATTGTAAAACTATAATAAATATAAACAGATGAAAAAGACAATCATAATACCAATATTCTTATTATTTACACTAAATATTAGCGCACAAAGTCAATCTATTATTGGCACTTGGCAATTAAACTCCGTAATTGTTGATGGAGAAACTCAAACAGGAATGGAGGCTGTTTGGATTTTTGAAGATGGAGGAGAGTTTAAAGCAGCAAGATCTTTAGCAGGAGGAGCAATTTCCGTTGGTAAATGGAAATACAACAAAAAGAAAAAAATACTAATTATGGAAAGCACCATGGATAAAGATTTTAATGGTGAAGCCAAGGTTTTAGAACTTAAAAAAAACAAACTTTCTTATAAAAAAGATGGAGCAATACTAAATTTTGTAAAGGCAGAGATGAAAAAACCGGATAATACGCCTATTCCAAAATTAGCGTTTTCTGGAGATGATTTTTATAAAGGTGATGAATATGCATATCATGATGATGATAAATTGCCATGGAGTTTAGAGCAGATTTATGCCAGTATGAAAGATATAAAAGAAGTGGTTTACAATGTTGATCATTTTGAGCCAAATAAAGGAAAAGTTGATTCCTGGGTAAATAGCTATAAAGTAGCATTTATAGATGATGGAGTGCTAAGTATAAGAGAGTATTCCTATTTTCAAAAAGACTATGTGGATATGACAGAAAATGGTTATCCCTTAAATGATGAAACCAAGGAAGAAAAAGAATTTTATCCAAAATCAAAACCTGACCTTTTCAGGGTTGCTGCTGTTGAAGATTATAAAACGCCAATTGGCACCTTTAAATGTACTGTAGTAGAAGCTATAGGCGATTTTGATGTAAAAGTAAAATATTGGATGATCAATGATAAACCAGGTGTTTATGCAAAAATAATGATTGCAAAAGAAGAAGGTAACCCATTTGATTATACCAATGTATATATTTTAAAAGAGATTAAATAAAAAACAAGGATCATGAAACAATTAACAAAAACAGTATTTTTGCTATTAATTGTCCTGTTAGCAAGTTCCTGTAATAGCAAAAAAGAAAAACGAAATCTAGCTTTTTTAAAACCTTTAAAAATTGAAATTCCACAAGAGTTGGAAAGCAATAAAGATGCCATTGAATTTATCAAATCATCTGAAAAGGCAATCAATGAATTTTCAGATAATATTGAAGAATTAGCCTTGGAGGGAAAAGAGATTCTTTTTAAAAATGTTGATGAAATGGGAGCCATCGATAAGATCAAACTAGGGAAAATGGCTGTTCAATTTGTTTCAAATTCCTCTCAAATGGCTGATGTTTTAATCAAGGCACAGAAATATGTAGAAGATGCCAAAACCAACGGACTGGATGAAAACCAAATAAAATCTTTGGAAATAATTGAAAAAACAGTAGAAAACAGAATTGCAGAAATCAATAATAAATACAAGGATTATTTTAAATAAAACAATAACAATGTAGTAGTAGTTTTAAACGGAGTTTACCTAAAGGTTGCTCCGTTTTATTTTATATCAGATTTTCCTCCTGTCTTTTTTATAAGTCGGGTATTTTTGATGATCATTTTTTGTGATATAGCTTTGCACATATCATAAACGGTAAGTGCGGCAACACTTGCACCAGTCAAAGCTTCCATTTCCACACCTGTTTTACCATCAATCTCAACTGTACAAAGGATTTCAATATTTTCATTATCCATAATTTCAATGTTGATGTCAATTCCATTGATGATCAACGGATGGCACATTGGAATTAATTCAGAGGTTTTTTTAACTGCCTGAATTCCTGCAATAATCGCCGTTTGAAAAACCGGACCTTTTTTGGTAGTTAATTCATCTTCTTTAAAAAGAGAAATAATTTCCTTACCCAAAAATATTTTCGCTTTAGCGATGGCAATTCGTTTGGTCACTTTTTTATTACCAACATTTACCATTTTTGGTTGGTTTTTATTATCTAAATGTGTAAAGTTATTCATTCTCTATTTTTTACCAAATTTACGAAACGCTTGAATAATCTGATAATACATTATTGCAATGAATATATATGATATTACTAATAAAATAATAATAAATACATTTTTATTTAAATCAAGAATATCAACAAACCTGTCACTACCAAAAAAGGATGGAAAAGGGAAAATAAACTTTAAGTATAAGGATATATTTTTAGCTATTATTTCTTTTTCCCAAAAATTAAAAGTGTAATTTCCATTAAAAAGAATTATTAAAATGTAAATAGGAATAGTAACTTTTATTAATTTTTTAATACCTTTTATCCAATCCGTTCCAAATTCATTACTCCATTTACTGAAGCATAATGTTAATTTATCTCGAAAATGTTCTTTCTTCCAAGTGATACTTTTATAAAATGCATTTAATTCTTTAGCTTGACATTTTAAAGCCTCTGTTCTATTACCTTGTTTTGTAAAAACAGTTTTTAATTGTTCAAAGAATAGTTTTTCTTGCTCTTTACTATCCTCTTCTTCTTTTTTTATCAAATTTGGAAAGGAGGTATTCGCAATAAAACTTTTGGTTAGATCACTATTATCAAATTTAATATGATTAAATTCATGAAATTTATTACCGATTAATTCTAATTTCGAAAAACTACTTCTAGTAAACTGAATAAATGAGGTGTTTGTATTCAATGAGTTTACACTGTTTATTTGTACAATTTTGTCAGTATGAAAGTTAATAAATGATAACTCTTCCAATTTCATATCGGTTAATAGTATTTTCGAATTTCTTTTTGGAAAAAATGTCGTTCCTGAATTTTTAAAAATAATCTTTTTTGTAATTAAATTTTTAAATATTATCTCTTTTGCTATCTCTCCTCCATCAAAATTGAATTCTCCAATTTCTACATTGTCTTTAATGTGAATTATGTTGATTTTTGCATTGTCTCTTATTGTAAAGAATTTTATTTTAGCTTCTTGACTAACAGAAAATGTTTCTATTACAGCATTTGATGAAAAACTAAAATACCCGATTGAGGCATCTCCATAAATGCTAATATTTTCCACAAATGCATTTTCATGTATATTGAAATTACCAGCCTTAGCATTAATAATAAGAATTGAAGTGATATTAGCTCTGTAAATTTGGAAATCTCCTACTTGTGATTTTCCTAGAATTTCAAGTTTATGAATATTTCCATTTAGGGAAATATTTCCAATTTTACTCTCGTCAAAAAGTAAAAGGCATGATATTTCAACATTAGTGTTAATTAGTAAATTTCCAAATATTTCTACTTTATCACAAATTTTCAAGATATTTATTCTTGTATTTGGGTGAATGTGTAAGTTTGCATTAATTTTACTATTGCCGCAAATGTAAATATTATGTTTATAATGTCCTCTAATATTAATGTCTTCTTCAACCAAAATATTATCCATTATTATAATACCACTACTCTTGTCATAACAAATGAACTCTTGGTTATTCTCCAAAGAAAGATTAACCTTAACACCCATAATTAAAAGCCCAAATTCCTTTGAAGTGATTTTTTTTAATAACTTTTTATTTGATTTCATTTTGTAGCGGAATAATTAAAAATTCCGATAATTTATCATTGGGAAAACTTCTCCTTTACTAAAGAACTGTTTCCCGGTTGGTAATTCAATAAAAGCGTCATTATCTACCAAATTAGCAAGATCCCCTGAGCCATGCCCTGCTACGGGATACGCCAATAGCTGTCCGTTTTTGTTTTCTAATTTAACTTGCAAAAAGTAAGTAAGATCTGGTTTAAAATTAAAATCTTTTGCCAAAATCGCAAAATTTTTATTCTCGTAATCTACCCCTATAGATTTTTGAAACCATGGATAAAAGTACTTCATGCAACTCACAAAAGTGGAAACAGGATTCCCTGGAAAGGCAAAAACTGTTTTGTGATTCTTTTTGCCAAACCAAAATGGTTTACCAGGTCGCTGACGCACTTTATGGAATAGTTTTTCCACACCAAGTTCATCTAAAACCTCAGGTAGATAATCAAATTTTCCCTTGCTTACTGCTCCGCTAAAAAGCAAAACATCATAATCATTTATAATAGTTTCAATTTTTTGTTTTAAAAGAGGTTTGTCATCAGCAATATGAATCGTATCTGCTTTTATACCAATCCTATCAAGTATCGCCACTAAAGTATGAATATTACTTCTTCGTATTTGGTAATCGGCTGGGGTTTGATCTATTTCAACCAATTCATCACCGGTAGAGATCAACATTACTTTTGGATTTTTAGCAACTTGTACAGTAGTTTTTCCAACCGTTGCCAATACTCCTATTTCAGCAGCAGAAATAATCGTGTTTTTTTGTATTAAAATATCTTCTTTTTTCCTGTCTAGACCTTTGCGATGGATGTTTTGAAAATATTTGATGTCGTTTGTGTTTACCTTTGCCACACCATTTTTAATCTCCACCAACTCGTAAGGAATTACCACTTCTGAATTTATCGGAGCCATGGCACCAGTCATTACTTCTATACAATTATTTGGATCTTTCAATGTTAATTGTGGACTCCCAGCTGCCTGAATACCTTCAATTGGAAACTCACGAGCACCATTATTAAAAGGATCAGCCGTAATAGCAATACCATCCATACTTGCACGATTGAATGGAGGAAAATCTCTATCGGCAACAATTTCTTCTTTTAAAATTCTGCCTAGTGAATCTTTAAAATCAATTATTTCAACACCAAGATCTTCTGTTTGGGTTAAAATTATTTCCAATGCTTTTTCTGATGTGATCATTTTTTTAATTTAAAATTGAAAAATCATATTCTAATGTTTGACATAATTATTTGATCCGTTTCAATTCACCATTCATAACTCATCATTCATAATTATCTTATCCCCCGATAGTTGACATGCTTTCGGAAACATTTTTATTTTTTCTGTTTGCTTCTGCAACAAATCCATTCTTTGGTTTTTTTTGCACGGTATCAATAAATAATTGTGCAATCTCCTCATCACTTGCTCCTTTTCGGATAAAATCTCTGATATTAAAAACGCCATCATCAAAAAGGCAATTTTTAAACATACCGGTTGCTGTAATTCTAATTCGATTGCAATCACCACAAATTGTTCGGGTAAATGCAGGAATTATTCCAAAAGAACCTTTATAATCTTGAATCCTGAAATTTTTAGAAGTAGATGATTTTTTATCAACCAACGGAATAATATTTTTATAGGACTTTTCTATTTCGGCATAGATCTTATCTAAATTCCAAACCTCGTCTGTAAGTCTTAGTCCTTTTCCGTTAAACGGCATTTCTTCAATAAACCGAACTGCAATATCTTTCTCTTTTGTTAGCTCAATAAAATCAATAATTTCATCGGTATTTACTCCTGGTTGAATTACAATATTGAGTTTAAGTTGTAGTTTACTCGCCAATAATTTTTTAAAAGTAAGGTAGGTTTCTTCAAAAAGATCTCTTCGTGTAATTTGCTTGAATTTATCCGCTTTAAGCGTATCTAAACTTAAATTAATCTTTTTTATGCCAATCTTTTCCAGTTCAGGAATATATTTAGAGATCAAGGCTCCATTGGTGGTGATATTAATTTCATCTAACAAATCATTATAAGAAAGAGATTCTAAAAACTTTACAAAATCTTTTCTAACAAAGGGTTCTCCTCCGGTAAGGCGAACCTTATTTACACCCAATTCACTTAAAATACGGGTGATACGATACATTTCTTTATAGGTAAGTAATTCTTCCCTGTCAACTATATCAATTCCATGAGCAGGCATACAATACTGACAACGCAAATTACACCGATCTGTAATAGCCAGTCGCAAGTAAGAAATTTGCCTCCCAAATTTATCGGTTAACCTCTTCATTTTAAATCTATCTAAATAAGTTGACAAATTTACAAAATTAAAAAGTAAAGGATTCGATCGAATATTTGTAATAAATACTGTTTGAATTTTAATTCTAATCAAGCAATAAAGTGCAGATATCCTTTTCTAATATTAAAGCAATTTCTTCTAACCTTTCAATTGACAACTTCGTTCTACCTTTTTCTAGTTTACAATAAGTTTTTTGAACTATACCAAGTTTTTCAGCCATATATTCTTGTGAATATCCTTTTTTGGTTCGTTCTAAAATAATATTCATTAATATAGTTTTCATATTGTTTGGGATATTAATTTTCAATAATACTACTTGTTCTAAAATCATCATAAATTTTGCAATGATGCCTCATAATTATTAATGATTAATCAAATAAAAGGTTAACATCTAAAAAATGCTTCTATTTTTCAAAATATGTACATTTAAAAAAATTATTTAATAATATGCTGTTAATCAGATTTATAAAAAACTACTACCCAAATACCATGATTTTTAAAAATACCTATTTACGCTAGGCACTAAAAGGTATAATTTAGAACTTTTAGGGGATTGCCTTGTATTGTTTTTATTCTGAAATTTGTTTTTAAAACTCTTCGTAATAAAAAAATTGCATGAAACAAATATTTCCCAAAGAAATTATTGAAAATACTGTAGAAGTTCATCGTTTTAAACATAGCGTAAAAAGTAAAATAATTTACGGTATTGTATTACTAAGTATAATTGGTACTAGTGCAAGTTTACCTTTTGTGTTTTTAGATATTTATTCTTCAGCACAAGGGATATTAAAATCAGAAAAAGAAAGAAATCAAATATCTTCATTGTATTCAGGTAAAATCACATCTATTTTTATCAAAGAAAATAAATATGTACAACAAGGAGGTACTCTTTTAATCATTGATAATACTATTGGAAAAGAAAAATTGAATTTAGCAACTAATCAATTAGAAGAAACCAATCTTTTTATACAAGATTTAACACATCTTTCAAACTCAAAAAAGATTTCCCAAGATTCTTTAAATTCCTTTCTATATCAAAAACAGTATTTACAATATAATCAAAAATTATTGGAATTAAAAACTCGCTATACAAAATCAAGGAGAGATTTTAATCGGCAGAAAAAATTGTATAAAAAAGAAGTTATTGCAAAAGTTGAGTTTGAAAATAGTAAGTATAATTTGAATTTAGCATTAAACAGTTTAAACCATTTTAAAAAGCAACAACGCAACCAATGGCAAGCAGAATTAACCCAACAAAATAATAAATCAAAAGAATTAAGAAGCACTTTATCTCAATATAAAAACGAACAAGAAAATCACATAATTACAGCTTCTATTAGCGGAACAATTCAAAATATAAAAGGTTTTGAAGTAGGTAATTTTATTACCTCAGGGACTCCAATTGCCGAGATTTCTCCAGATACAGAATTAATAGCCGAGTGTTATATCAAACCTTCTGATATTGGATTATTAAAAAATGACAGTAAAGTTAAATTTCAAATAGATGCTTTTAATTACAATCAGTGGGGAATGGCTACAGGAATAATTAAAACCATAGGTAAAGATATTATTATGATAAATAATACTCCTATGGCAACCTCTATTAATTGATTTTTCAGAGGATGTTATCCTTATCAGAGGAAAATCTGATTTAGTATTTTCATTTTATTTTTTACAATTTATTCCAC
>JADGEA010000428.1 GCA_016744615.1 Flavobacteriaceae bacterium | reverse complement strand
CCGGAAGAGCGATGCTTCAAATAGACCGTGAAAATGCCGGAAATCAATTAAGAGAAATCGAAAAAGTAATGCGTCAACTAGAAAAAGTTGATATTAGTACCTCTTCAGAAACCATAAGATTGGGAAGCATTATCGAAACCAATCAGGCCATTTTTTTTATGAGTATATCTGTTGGAAAATTAGAAATAAACAACACCTTTTACCTAGCAGTTGCGCCTAATTCTCCAATTGGAATGAACCTATTGGGCAAAACAATTGGAGAACAATTCAGTTTTAACAAAAACGTTTATAAGATAGAGAAGGTGTTTTAAAAAATTCTATTGTTTAATTTTTGCACCTACTTTTTCAGGTAATACTCTATATCCCATATTGTACAGAGTAAACCCAAAGATATCTGCATATTGCTCAATGGTTTTACTTACTGGAGTTCCTGCTCCGTGACCTGCATCAGTTTCAATACGGATTAAGGTTGGATTGCTACCGCTTTGTTTTTCTTGAAGTTCAGCAGCAAATTTAAAACTATGTGCTGGCACCACACGATCGTCATGATCTCCAGTTGTTATTAATGTTGCTGGATATTCAACTCCCTTTTTTACATTATGAACAGGAGAATATCCTTTTAAATATTCAAACATCTCTTTATTGTCATCTGCTGTTCCGTAGTCATATGCCCAACCAGCTCCTGCGGTAAATGTATGATAACGCAACATATCTAAAACGCCCACTGCCGGTAAAGCAACTTTCATTAAATCGGGACGCTGAGTCATAACAGCACCTACTAATAAACCACCATTAGAGCCTCCACGAATGGCTAAATAATCTTTAGAAGTATAATTGTTTTCAATCAAATATTCAGCAGCAGAAATAAAGTCATCAAACACATTTTGCTTTTTTTGCTGTGTCCCTGCATCGTGCCATTCTTTTCCGTATTCTCCACCACCTCGAAGATTTGGCACAGCGTATACGCCACCCTGTTCCATCCAAACCGAATTTGTAATACTAAACGAAGGAGTAAGGCTTATATTAAATCCGCCATAGCCATAAAGTATCGTAGGGTTTTTTCCGTTGAGTTTTAAGCCTTTTTTATGTGTGATAATCATGGGAACTTTTGTCCCGTCTTTTGAAGTATAAAAAATCTGTTTACTTTCAAAATTATCAGAATCAAAATCAATTTTCGACTTTCTGAATAATTCTGAAGCACCCGTTGTAACTTCATATTTATAAATATTACTTGGAATTACATAATTAGTAAATGAATAATACAATTCAGTTTCTTCCTTTTTTGAACCGAAACCGTTAATAGTTCCAATTCCGGGAAGTTTTACATCTCTTATTAGCATGCCATTATAATCGTATTGCATCACTTTAGAAACGGCATCAATCATATATTCTGCAAAGAAAAACCCTCCACCTGTAGATGGACTTAATACATTTTTAGTTTCAGGAATAAAATCTACCCAATTTTCTGAAATAGGATTAGAAGCTTCTACCGTTACTATTTTTTTATTTGGAGCATTTAAATTGGTTACTAAAAAAAGCTTTGTTCCTACATTTTCCATAATGTATGTAGTGCTTTCGGTATGATCCAAAATAGTAACTAACGAGCTATTATCATTACTTAAGTCTTTAAGGAATAATTTATTTCCTGAAGTCGAAACACTAGCCGATATTGTAAGATATTTTTGATCTTCGGAAACATAACCACCCACATAGCGATGTTTTTCTGAAGCGATTCCCCCAAAAATCAATTTATCTTCTTTTTGTGAAGTCCCTAGTTTATGATAATATAATTTATGCTGATCTGTTTTTGCTGAAAGTTCACTTCCTTCAGGTTTGTCATAACTGGAATAATAG
>JADGEA010000188.1 GCA_016744615.1 Flavobacteriaceae bacterium | reverse complement strand
AGTCTGCTGAAGCAGACTAACATTCCAACAGAACATCGTAGAACAGTCGGCTTGAGCCGACTTTAGCTTTGAGTCTTGGAATTTATTCCAAGGCGGTGCTTGAGCATGTCAAAATGTTTTTATTCAACATCATACGATACGCAGTCAGCGATAGCTAAGTAAGGTCAGTAAATTTCGGTCACACCCTGTTGTAAGGCTTTATCAGGCTGATTTATCAATTTAAATTCAATAATATAAATCTTATCTTCAATTTTTACGGACCTTCATATTCATTCATGGGATTGTTCACATACCAATTATATGGTCAACTCGCATATTTTTAGCTTGATTGCTTTTATTATTTGTTGTTAAGTTAATTTAAATTTGCTAAATTAGACAGTTACCAATGAAAAAATAAGTTATCAGAGTAGAGAAATTTACAATCCAAATCAGAGCATCAACTTCAAGCATTTAACAATATAATATTTAATAAAATATGATATTATTAACTTACAATTCGCTCAATCTAAAAAGTAGAGTCGTTTTTCCCTATAATTATGCAAAAAAATCCACTAGATATTCCAATTAGTTCCAACCATCTTTACAACTTAGCGCGAACAAATCAATTAACAGCATCCGCGCTCGAATATAGTTTACGTAAAATAAAAATTATTCCCAATGCCAAGACATGGCAAAAAATTATTGATAATCTATTATTATTACTAGGTACGATTTTATTAGTAGTAGGGATTATTTTTTTCTTTGCCTATAATTGGGCAGATTTGAATTATTTTAGTAAATTCGGATTACTTCAAGCGAGTATATTGATACTAGCCGTTTTTGCTAGTTGGCGAGGACTTGAACGCCTCGAAGCTAAGGTTGCTTTACTAGCAACTGCCGTTTTATTAGGCACATTATTAGCTGTTTATGGTCAAACTTATCAAACTGGTGCTGATGCTTTTGGTTTATTTATGACTTGGGCTATTTTGATTATCCCTTGGGTATTGCTTGGTAGCTTTGCGCCTCTATGGTTATTATTACTAGTGCTGCTCAATCTTAGTCTCATTCTCTACTATCAACAAGTGATTAATCCGTCTTGCTACGGAATATGTACTGATTTGTATTTATTACTATTTATGCTCAACGGAACCGCGATGCTAGTTTGGGAAAATGCCCAACAACGCAACATAGCTTGGTTGCGCAGACACTGGTTAGGCGTAATTATTTTCAGCATAGCATTAATTGTACTTATAATACCCACCTTATATGCAATTCTAAGTAACAACAGGCAAAACGATCTGTTATTAATGCTGGCAGTAAGCTTATATCTAACAACTACCGCTTTAGCTTTATGGTATTACCGTTACCAGCGGCACGATTTATTATTATTAGCAGCTTGCATATTAGGATTATTGATAGTCTTTACAAGCTTAACATATAAATTACTGCCATTTGATAATGTATTAAATATGCTAATTTTAGCTCTAGTAATTATTGGACAAGCTACTTTAGCAACCAATTGGCTGCAAGCTGTTGCTCAAACTTGGCAAAAGGAGGCACAATAATGAGTAAACAATTAACACTAGGCACCGTGCTTGATGATTTAATCGCACAAAAGCAATTATCAAACGAAGCTCCAGCAGAAATAGCCAAAACTTTGAGCGTATCCTTGGAACAAGTATCAACACCTTGGTTCGTTAGTGCCTTGATAGCGGTGAGTGCTTGGCTATCTGTCATACCATTTCTAGCTTTTATTTTTCTCAGCGGTTTGGTTGAAAAACCTATATTGGGAATTATAGTCGGATTTATATTGCTAATTGGCAGCGTGATCTTGCATAATTCAAAAGGTAACATTTTATTCCTAGATCAATTAAGCTTAGCTTTAAATTTAACCGGACAAGTCCTGTTGATTGTTGGTATTGCTGCTGAGAGCAAAGATGTGGTAGCAGTATGTTTAGCGATATTATTTATGGAAATGCTACTGATTAATATTTATTCAGATCAGATTCTTCGTTTTCTATCTGTCTTAATAGCCACAGTGGCAGTATTAGTGCTAATCTATGATTTTAAATTTTACCAAGGAATTCACATCCTGATTGTATTGATAGCGATGGGCGCAGTTTGGTTCTGGATAAGAGAGGCGAGCCACTTAACAGATAAAGTTATGGCGAGCTTGCATCAACCTTTGGCTTACGCTTTTATAATAGCCTTGCAGATGATATTACTCCTATCCATATTACCAAATAGTAAGTTCATTCCACCAGTGACTTGGTGGCATTCAAGCTTTAGTTTAACTATATTACTACTAGCTTTAGAATATTACATTCTGCGCAGCAACAATATCATAACATTCTCTATGGAAACTTATACTATCCTTGCTGGCACCCTATTAGTTGCATTATTGCTCTATCAAAGTTCCGGCATAATAGCATCTATTATAGTGCTGGTATTGGGATTTCAACAAGGCAATCGTGTTTTAATAGGATTAGCACTAGTTTTTCTCAGCATATTTTTGATAGCTTACTACTATTACTTGGATATCACATTACTAATGAAATCTATTAGCTTAATGAGCGCGGGCTTAGCTTTGCTAGGGCTACGTTTTATATTTAAACGGATTTTTCTACTATCAGAAGGAGAACAATAATATGCGTAATCCATTAATATTTGTGATAGTAATAATCGTACTAGCACTGGTAAATTTTAAAATTTATGATAAAGAACAACTGCTTGCTAAAGGAACAACTGTATTATTGAAATTAGCACCCAGTGATCCTCGTTCATTGATGCAAGGAGATTATATGGTGTTGCGTTATGATATAGCCAGCCTACCAGCCTTAAAAGCAGCAGAACGGGATGGCTATTTAGTGATAAGCCTAGATGACAAACAAGTAGCAAATTTCAAAAGGATTTATGATGAAACCACAGCCTTAGCGATGGATGAACATCTACTGTATTTTCGCAAACGGGGATCTGAGATTAGACTAGGTGCAGAATCATTTTTCTTTCAAGAAGGACAAGCTAATTGCTACAACAATGCTCGTTATGGAGAAATACGGCTAGCAAAGTCAGGAGAAAGTGTTTTAGTTGGGCTGCGCAACGCGGAATTTAAGCGACTGTTGGAACAATGCACTGAATTGTAAATTAAATTATTCTATGTGGAATGTGATTAAAGCTGACAGGTATAAAAAACCTGTCAGCTTTGATTTTGGCAGATATTATGAATAATTATCTACGACGACCTTTACCACCACCACGATGTCCAGCAGGTTTTTGATTCAATTCTTCTGTAGAAATGACACCATCTCCGTTAGTATCCATATGTGTAAACTTATCTACTAATGGTGAATTCATTTCTATGCTAGAAAGCATTCCATCACCATCCAGATCAAGCCGTGATAACATTCCTTCTGATCTGTCGCCATGCTCAGCAGGTGGTTTACCAGCTTGAAATTCTTCTAAACTCAATGAACCATTTCCATCTGTATCCAACTCAGCAAAATGTTTCGCTGCTCGCTCTTTATGCTCTAGTTCATGAGCAACTGTTATTTCTTCTTGTGTTAATAAACCATCAGTATTAGTATCAGCCGCTGTGAATTTTTTATCTAGCACAGACTGAACTTCTTCGCCGGAAATTGAACCATCTTGATTTACATCAAATTGGTCCAGAAACCGGTTTGCCTTATTGGTTTCAGCAATCGCGGTTCCCATTGTCAAACTTAAAACAACAGCACTTGATAAAGTAATTATAGTTTTCATAATAAAATCCTCTAATTTAATTTAACAAAAATCATATATTGATTATTCAATGTTGATAAGTATAGCAAGCAATTGTGGAGAAAATGTGGAGAAATTATGTAAATTATGTGAAGAATTATAAATAAATATCATCTTAAGTTGTTATTTTTTCGTACCCATCGTAAAATACTTCTAAAAATAATTTATCACATGCGTATAAATTGAAACTGGATATGATAAACAGAAATTTAACAACTAAAATAATAAAAGCCTTAAATAACTTTAGAATAGTATCTATTAACGGTCCAAGGCAATCAGGAAAAACGACATTAGTCAAATTCATAGCCGATCAAAAAGCTATGAATTATATTACTTTTGATGATCAACAAAAACGGAATTTAGCATTAGATGATCCAAAAAACTTTATAAAATATTATGCAAAAAAACCTATAGTCATAGATGAAGTACAACTAGTTCCAGAAATTATTCCAGAAATAAAAACACTAGTTGATGAACAAAATCACAAAGGAATGTTTTTATTAACAGGTTCAGCAGATATTTTAAAAATGCAAAAAGTTACCGAATCATTAGCCGGTAGAATTGTAAGATATAATCTATATCCACTCTCAAATGCTGAAATTCAAAATAAAAATAATAACCTTATAGATCAAATATTTCAGGAAAGTTTCTTTGATATTGATTTGCCATCTTGTCAATTTGAATTAGAAGAAATATTAGCATCTATCATTAGAGGAGGCTATCCTGAAATTTTAAGCATTGATGAAGAATTTAGAAATGATTGGTTTGATAGCTATATAGACTCAAGAATTCAAAAAGACATAATTCAAATGAGACAAATCAATGTAAATAGACTTTTACAAATAAGAAAACTCTTACAAATACTAGCAACTCATACCAGTTCACTACTAAATTACAATACTATAGCCAATAAATTACAAATAGATAATAAAACAGTAGCGGCTTATATAGAAATATTAGAAGCTATGTACATTATAAAAATCATACCTTCATATTTCGTCAATTTATCATTAAGAGTAATTAAATCACCAAAAATTCAATTCATAGATACAGGTTTAGTAAGCAGCTTATTAAACTTAAATGTAAAAAATCTATTTGAAAACAAAAATGGAATATATGGCAGTATAATTGAAAATTATGTATATAGTGAGTTATTAAAATTTAGTACATACTCAAAACAAAGCATAAATATCTATCATTTTAGAGATTTAAAAAAAAATGAAGTCGATTTAGTGTTAGAAAACAGAGATGGGCAAATAATAGGCATAGAAATCAAGGCAAAATCTATAATCAAAAAAAGTGATTTAAAACCAATGATTGAATTAGCAAATCATTCAAAATCAAGATTTTTAAGAGGTTTTGTATTTTATAGTGGCAAAGAAATTCTGCCATATTTTATGGATAATTATGAAATCTACCTGTTTCCAATTGGGAATTTATAATTTAACTACCGAAGCATGAAAACTTATGCTTCGATAGTTATTATGATTTCATGTAAGGTGAGCAACCTTGTTGCCCACCATCCAATTACATTATCTACGACGACGTTTACCACGACGATATTGAGAAGCTTTTTGCTTCCATTCTTCCAAAGAAATCACTCCATTACCATTCAGATCAAGGCGTGAGAATATTTTTTCTGATTTGCGACCATGTCTTTTTCTACGAACTGATTTACCAGCTTTAAATTCATCTAAACTCAATGAACCATTTCCATTAGTATCCAACTTAGCAAAACGCTCCAGCAAGCGGTTTGCCTTATTGGTTTCAGCAATCGCGGTTCCCATGGTTAAACTTAAAACTACAACACTTGATAATATAATTGTTTTCATCACAAAATTCTCTAATTTAATTGCTAACAAAAATCATATATTGAATATTCAATGTTGATAAGTATAGCAAGCAATTATGGAGAAAATGTGGAGAAATTATGTAAATTATGTGAAGAATGATCAATGTCTATAATCAGATGTTATTATAGATTCATTTTAACAGCAAAGACAGTATGAAAATGAAACTATCTTATAAATTTTTTTTCTCATTCTTGTTAACCAGTGTCATAACTATTGTATTAATGGTTGTCATCATGGAGTTTTATCTTCATAAAAATTTTGTGGAATTTATGAACAAAATGGATATGAAAATACTCAATGAGCTTGATTATAGACTCACTATAGAATATAAAACAGAGCAAAGTTGGAATAGATTAAGAAATAACCATTTTGTTTGGAGAGAATTGCTACATTCAATTCATCGCAAAAATAAAGATCATAGACCACCTCCGCCTCGCGATTTTAGGCGAAAACCACCAAAAGATGGTCCATTTCGGAAGTTTACTCTGTTTGATGCACAAAAAAATAGAGTAGTTGGTAATCCTGCTCCAATCACAGAACATCAACTTCAACCAATTATGCTGGAAGGAAAAATAATTGGATGGCTGGGAATGCACAAAAAAAAACCTAGATCAAAACCTTGGGAGATTGAGTTTTTAAAACAACAAACTGAAATATTCTATGTAATAGCTATAAGTATTTTATTAATAACTATTATGCTTGCATGGTGGTTATCAAGACAATTGTTAATTCCTATTCAACAACTAATTAAAGGTACACAAGCATTAACTTCCCGTCAATTTAAAACCAAAATTAAAATTAATTCCAATGATGAATTGGGACAATTAGCTGATGATTTTAATACAATGTCACAAACACTTGAAAAATATGAAATAATGCGTCAACAATGGTTGACTGATATTTCGCATGAACTAAGAACTCCTTTATCAATAATGCGTGGCGAAATTGAGGCAATGCAAGATGGTATTCGAGAGTTTAATTATGAGGCTTTGAATTCATTATATTTTGAAGTACAGCGTATGAGTAGGCTGGTTGATGATCTTCGACAATTATCATTAGCAGACACTGAGGCTTTATCTTTGAAAAAACAAGCGATTAATCCACTACAAATTTTGCGAGAAACATTACAATTATATAATACTCAATTAGCACAACATAATATTTTAGTAGAAGAAAATTTGCAAGTAGATAGTATTTTGCCAGCAAATGCAGATAAATTAAAGCAATTATATTCCAATATACTGGAAAATACATTACGATATGTAGATTCGCCCGGCAGCTTAAAAATTTTCTCAGAACAGACAAAAACTCAACTCAGCATCAACTTTATCGACTCAGGTCCCGGGGTACCTGAAGAGTCTATTGGACGCTTATTTGATCGACTTTATCGGGTAGAACAATCAAGAAATCGAGCCAAAGGTGGTAGCGGATTAGGATTGGCTATTTGTAAAAATATTGTAGAAATACATGGTGGCAAAATTACAGCTACTAATGTATCATCAGGTGGACTTTGGATTAAAATTGTTTTTCCTTTAAAATTAAGACCATGAAAACTCAACATATTCTGATTGTAGAAGACGAAATAAAAATTGCCCAATTACTCCGTGATTATTTGGAAAAATCAAATTATACAGTCTCTTGTCTGGAACAAGGTGATAAAGTAGTGTCTTATGTTAAACAAACAACACCGACATTAATCTTATTAGATATTATGCTACCAGAAATGGACGGCATAGCGGTTTGTAGTCAAATCAGGAAATTTTCAAATGTGCCTATAATCATG
>JADGEA010000427.1 GCA_016744615.1 Flavobacteriaceae bacterium | reverse complement strand
ATGAATTAAGGTTTGATGTCCTTTGTTTTATATCAACAAGTTACCCCTTTTTGTTATATCAATTGTAATATTAACTTGTTAATTTAGAAACTGATGACTCTTTTCATTACGGTGATTAGTCATCTGATGAGTTTTAAATCTCCATTAAAAATTTTAAACAAGATAGTTATAAATTCACCTCCTCACTAATATGCATACGAATATTAGTGAGGAGGTGAATAATTTTACCAGTTTTCTGCTATTTCCTTTGTTGTCATATCTTTTTAAAATTTAGTTCAAATTAAGGGCTTTAACATAATAAATATTAGAAAATATTATATTAAATATTCCTTACTTTTGCAGCACAACTAAAAAAGTCAATAAAACAAAACGTATATGAAAACTTACGATGTCGTTATTATAGGTTCAGGCCCCGGAGGATATGTAGCTGCAATTCGTTGCGCGCAATTGGGACTAAAAACTGCCATAATTGAAAAATATAAAACTCTGGGAGGTACCTGCTTAAATGTGGGCTGTATCCCTTCCAAAGCACTTTTAGATTCTTCACATCACTATCATGATGCTATAACTCATTTTGAAAAACATGGCATAGATGTGAAAGAAGTGAAAGTGAATTTTGAACAAATGATTGCCCGAAAAGATGAAGTTGTTGCCCAGACATCCGGAGGCATCAATTATTTGATGGATAAGAATAAAATAGATATGTTTCAAGGAATTGGCTCTTTTAAAGATGCTACTCATATTCATATCGCTAAAGCGGAAGACGAAAATGAAACTATTGAAGCCAAGAACACTATCATTGCAACAGGCTCAAAACCTGCTTCTTTACCTTTTATTAAAATAGATAAAAAACAAATTATCACTTCTACAGAAGCCTTGAGCTTAAAAGAAATCCCAAAACATTTAATCATAATTGGTGGTGGTGTAATCGGATTGGAATTAGGTTCTGTTTATAAACGATTGGGTGCTGCTGTTTCTGTTGTAGAATTTATGCCAAAAATTATTCCAACCATGGATGATATGCTAGCAAAAGAGCTTCAAAAAGCATTGAAAAAACAAGGTGTTAAATTTTATACAGGACACAAAGTAACCTCTGTAAAAAATTCCGATAAGGAAGTAATCATCACAGCTGATGATAAAAAAGGAAACCCTATAGAATTCAAAGGAGATTATTGTCTGGTCGCTGTGGGAAGAAAACCTTTTACCAATGGTTTGACTGTTGAAAATGCAGGTGTTGAAATAAATGAAAGGGGGCAGATCAAAACCAATACATATTTACAAACCACAACAAGTAATATTTATGCTATTGGTGATGTAATTACTGGTGCAATGCTAGCACATAAAGCGGAAGAGGAAGGTACAATGGTTGCCGAACTGATTGCCGGACAAAAACCTCATATCAATTACAATTTGATTCCCGGTGTGGTTTATACCTGGCCAGAAGTTGCTGCTGTTGGAAAAACAGAAAACGAATTAAAAGAAGAAGGTATCGCCTATAAAGTAGGTTCTTTTCCTATGCGTGCATTAGGAAGAGCAAGAGCCAGTATGGATCTTGAAGGACAAGTAAAAGTTTTGGCTGATGCCAAAACTGATGAAATATTAGGCATACATATAATAGGCGCTCGTGCTGCAGATATGATTGCAGAAGCAGTTGTTGCTATGGAATTTAGAGCATCCAGTGAAGATATTGCCCGAATTTCACATGCACATCCTACTTTTACAGAAGCAATTAAAGAAGCCTGTCTGGCAGTTGACGGAAGGGCAATTCACAGTTAAAAAAATAAATTATGAAAAATCTTATTCCTTTTTTTATCATTTCTTTCTTTGTTATGGGCACTGTTATGGGGCAATCAAACAAAAAG
>JADGEA010000426.1 GCA_016744615.1 Flavobacteriaceae bacterium | reverse complement strand
CATGAATAGACGCTCCAGCGTCGAGTGTTTTTTTTTCTTTTTCTTGCTTCATGACATTGGGTTTACTTGACGCTGGAGCGTCTGTACATGCGTTACCACGCTGGAGCGTGGGAACGAGAGTGCGTAACATCAGTTATTAAGTACAACCGATTTACGGAATAAACGGATTTTTAATTATAATAAAAAATATATCTATTACATTATATAGGTGTTATTAAAAAATAATGACGATTAAGTAAAAAGCCGCCTACGGTTATTGTGTAATATTAGACAATTAGATTGTATATTTGAAAAGCAGAAGAAGATTTTCAATTTTGATGATGATTGTTTAAATGACTTGAAAGCATTTTTAAGGATGTTTGAATAAATATGCTAAAAAAATTGCTTCTAGCGGCTTGAAATCAAAAGTAACCAAATTATTAAAATTAATAGAAATTAATCCATTTATTTTTTTGCTCATATTACGCGCTATAAACAAAGCTGCGCTTTGTACTCCAGTTTTAAAAATACAAGAATGATACTAAAAACACTAATCCGAAAATATCATCAAATTCAAACACTTCAAAATTATAACTATAAAAGATACTTTCACCGCACTGTTGACTTTAATGACAAAATGGTGGGGATACTTGGGCATCGTGGAGTAGGGAAAACTACTTTTATCTTACAATATTTAAAAAGCCTAGATTTAGCTCAAAATAAAAAACTCTATTTTTCTGCTGATAGTATTCTTTTATCAAATGTTTCTATCTATGATATTGCAGATGAATTTTCTAGGAATGGTGGTAAGGTATTAGTTATTGACGAAATACATAAATATAAAAACTTTGAACATGAACTAAAAGAAATTTATGATTTTTTAGATCTAAAAGTAATCTTTTCAGGTTCATCAGCTCTACAATTAGAACATAAAAAAGCTGATCTTAGTAGAAGAGCAGTACTTTATAGAGTTCATGGGCTGTCATTTAGAGAGTTTTTAGAACTCAAATTAGAAAAACAATTTCATTATTTCAGCTTAGAAGAGATTCTTGAAAATCATATAGATATAGCTAATGAACTCACTGCAAAATTTAAACCATTTGAATATTATAAAGAATATTTAAAGAATGGTTATTTTCCATACTATTTTGAAAATCCAAATAGCTATGGTATTAAATTAGAAGAGACAGTTAATACAGTTATAGAGAGTGATTTACCAATTATTTTTAATATAGATGTACAAAACATACAGAAATTAAAACAACTAATAAGTATGATTTGTAGCTCTAAACCTTATGAGCTGAATCTGTTAAACCTATCTAAAAAAATAGGTATAAATAAAACAACCCTCTATGAATATATTCACTATCTAACAATGGGTAATCTCCTATATTCACTAAAAGCAAAATCAAAAGGAGATAATATATTTACAAAACCATCCAAGTTATATCTTAATAATCCCAACCTCAGTTTCTACTATTGTCACACAAATGAAATTGGCACAATTAGAGAACAATTTTTTGTCAATATGTTAAGAATAAATCACCAACTTCTCTACCCACTTAAGGGCGACTTTATGGTAGATGAGAAATATACATTTGAGATAGGTGGTAAAAATAAGAGTTTTAAACAATTAAAAGGAATTGAACATGGGTATGTAATTTCTGATGACATTGAAGTTGGATTTGCAAATAAGATTCCATTATGGCTTTTTGGGTTTTTGTATTAATTTAATTGCTATAAAAACTCAAAGCGATAACCTTCAACAACCTTATTATCATCAATAACTTTTTCCATATCCATAAAATCTAATTTGACATGTACAGAAGCTCCAGCTCGCATTTGTCGAGTTTTATCAGGAGGTGGCTGTAAATATTCAAGCGG
>JADGEA010000187.1 GCA_016744615.1 Flavobacteriaceae bacterium | reverse complement strand
GCTTCAAACTTCTCTTCTATAAAATAATCATGATAGGCTTTTTTATTTTTTGCTATTGTTTCACCCATTATTTTCCAACTTAATATATATTTTTTCTTGAACCTACTCTTAAAATGAGTAAGACAATTTCATCTTCTTCTATTCTAAAAAGTACTCTTATCTTTTTAGCTACAACAAACCTATAAACAGCATCAAACTCACTGCCTTTAAGTTCCGTTACTTTCTTTGTAATTTTTAACTGTTCAAAATTTTCTACTAAATAATGAATCTTTTTTACAATCAGAACTCTATCAGGATGAGAAAAAGATTTTAAATCTTTAACTGACTTATCTGAATACCGAACATTCAAGTCTCGATGCCCAATTCAGCATAAACATCTTCACTTGTATGCACTTTCATACTACCAGCTTTTATCTCTTTGATAACGCTATCAGCTACAACACTGTCAGTATAATCAAAGTAAAAATCTAAAGCAGTTTCAACAACCTCTTTTTGACTTTTATGTAAAGCAGCTGAAACATTTTCAAGCTCTTTTGCAATTGATTCATCTAATGATAATAATTTTTTTACTGTCGCCATATCAAATAACCTTCAACTTAGATATACAATTATATATCTTTTTAGATATATTGTCAACAAAAAAAGATAATTAATTAATTCTCTACAGCTTTTGAATTGATGTTAATATTTCTCATATAAACTAGTGTTTAGTAGAATTTCTATAAAGTATTTACCCATTCTTCGAAACCATCAAAATAATAAGTGACATTTTCATTTCCAAATAATCTTTGATAATTTTTATGAGCTTCTCCATCTTCATCACCTGATGCTAGTACAACTGTAATATCTAATTTCTGAATTGATTTTTTTAATAAATATTTCAATTCAAAGTCAATTTTAGGTAATGAATATCCAATAAAAACAACTTTTGTAGCCTCTTGCAATTCAATAAAAGCATTTTGCCATATTCCTTGAATATAAAGATTATGATATTCTTTCAATAAGGTGGGAGTAATTATCATTGGTTCAATATTTAAACCCGATTTGTTTACATTATCATCTATACAATATTCACACTCTTTTTTTTCAATACCAATACTCAAGTCATCAATATACATTCTTTTACAATTTGAACAATATAGCCAATTAATTGAACCATGCAATTTTAAAATTTTTATATTATTAAATCCCTTAGCTTTTAGTGTAATATCTGGGATATGCGTTTTATCATTAAGCTTGTATGTATAAATACAATAATCTGTTTTTATATTAGTTTCATTCACTATAAAGTTTTCAATATATTTTTCTAATAAATTATCCCAATTTGTAGAAATTATTGTCAAGTCACTATTATCAGATTTCCTTAGATTAATTAAATATTGAATAAACTTTGTATACTCATTGATGACTTTACAGTTAACATTTTGTAACGCTTCATCTATAACATACAATACTAAATATACTAAACTATTTCGCAAATCATATAATTCCTGCCAACTAAATGTAATAAATCTTTCCTTTTCATTTACTCCTCTATCAAGAATAGTAAAAACTTCTTCAATATCTATATACTCTATACTTGGAAAAATACTTGTTATAAAATCAATAATTTTGATTTTTGCGGTTTCATATTTAGGTTCAAATGTATTTTTATGTTTTACAATAGTTGATAATAATGAAGCTTGTGTAGGGACTCCCGCACTGTATGAAAAACCGGCTCCAAGTATAAATACACTTTTTTCAATCATCTTTTAATACATGTACCCATCTGTCTATATACGCTATTTCATCAACACTAAAATACTGTTCAAAATTATCTCTGTCATTGATTAACTCGCTTAGCAAACTAGTAATTTCTATTTTTTCTATTTTTTCAAATTCTTTATATTTTTCTTCTAAATAATGATATAAACATTGGATTTTACTCTCTATTAATGGAAATTCCGTAGCTCTTGATGAACCATTTTTATAATTTATTTCTATTGGTCTTGACAAAAGATATTTTTCATCAAAATTTTTCAAAACTTCATTTTTTGTATTAACATCCTGTTTAATATTTTTTTTACATACACTACAATTACAAATTTTTTTATAAAACTCTTCTGAATTATTTACTTCATGAAATACAATTGGAGCTATGACACTACCATTTATTCTTTTTCTAAGCGCTGGTAAATAAAATTTAGAACGAGGTATCCCACCACCTACTGGTACCACTCCCCTCATTTCACCATATTCTAAACCATGAACAACTCCACTCAAATCATATTTTAGTAATAATTGTGAGAAATATCCTCCATAAAGTGAAATAATAGTTTTACTAGGGTTCTTCATCTTATAATCTTTTACAAACTTTAAAATTGCACTAAGTTCTTCTTTTGAAGCTGTCGTTTCATCAAAATCATCTACCCAATAAATTAGACCATCCACATTACTATATTTTTCAATTACTTTAGACATTAAATCTTCATTAACTAAAAAGCTTTTGTCTATTACCAATTGAGCATATATATCTCTGTTATACTCATCTTTATGTTCTAAACTTTTATTAATTAATTTTTCATTTAATGGTAACCACTGACTACTGTTTAACTTAGTCATATAAAAATATGGTGCAATTAAAAATTCTGGTTTTTTATAATTACCAATATATTCAACATATTCTTTTAATTCATCATCAAGAGAAGCGAATATATGTTTATATTGAAAACCCAAGACGCTTAAAGTAAAGTTAGCCAAATTGTCTGTATTAAAATCATCTATCTTTACAGGTTGTCCTTTTTCAATCTTTTCTTTTATAGGACTTCCATACTCTTCAATTAACTTTTCTATTGATGATTTAATCTCATTTTTATCATTTTTTATTTTTGCTAAATCATGCTGAAAAGCATGTGTCATTGGGTCAATAAAGTATGGTTTGTTATTAACTTCACTATGTATAAAACGAGATATTGACTTAGCAGTGTGTGCTAACATACTGGCATTAATAACAATACCATCATACTTATCTTTATACTTTATCATATGCTTTTGTTCTGCTGCTGTTCCATATCTAAGCCAATGTTTATGCATAACAACTCCTATATAATTCTTTATTGGTTATTATTTTATTTATAACTTGTTCTTGATAGTAATCTATTTTTTTATTTGAAATTTTAGGAGAAATTTCTTCTGTCACATTATCGTCAATATGATTATATAATAATAAGCCTATTCCTTTTTCATTTAAAATTTTTGTTAGTTTTTCTGATATTTTTCTTTGAGGCATGCATAAGTAACCGTAGTCTGATACAAGCATATAATCATCTATTTGTTCAATAGCCTTTTTCCAATCATTTATTTTAAATTCTATTGATGATATAGTTTGATTTGATAGTAATAACATATCAATATTTCTATTAAACAAGCCAACTTCTTCATATATTTCAAAATTATCAAATAGGCTATTTAACTTGGTTTTTACCTTTTTTGTTAATTCTATTTCAGATATTTTCATAACTATTTTAAGACCTCATCTCTGATTTTTGATTCTGTTGTCATTTCAGGATATTTTGAATATACATATTTTAGAACATCACTTAAAGAACTTTTTCCTAATTTTGTTTTTAAACTATCTAAGACTTCTTTTTTGTCATCTTTATAAAACAATAATAATTTTTCTTTTACAAAAATTTTACCTTTTTCAGATAAACGGTACTCTTCATCTTTATCAATGGAGGGAAGTGTTATATCTTCCATATCTCCAGACTGTTCACTATTTCTAAACTGTTTGATATCACTATCAATAATTTGATCGTCTCCTATCCCATCTATTCCTAATTCAAATTGATTTTTGTTTTTTACTTTTTCAACCATGCCAATATTGATAAAAAACTCTAATAATTTATAAGCTTTAGTAGAAAATGGACCATAATCATATGCATAAAAATTAAATAATTGTTGCCCTTTTAAATCATTATTAAATCCATATTGTTCATATATCTCTTTTTCAAAAACAAATAATATTTTCTGAAACCTTGTTCTTCCCTTTATTGAAGAGCAATTATCTGCATACAATAATAATAACACTATATCACCATTCGAAAGCTTGCTTTTCATCTTTTTTCCTTTTATCATATACAAAATATTGTATCTAAAAATGTATAAATAATCCTATTTAATAGGATAGGATAAAAAAATATTTATGTTGTAAAGTATGACAAAATGAAATATTTTTATTATAATTTAGTTTTCTATTCTAATCCTAAAAAAACTACTTCCACTACCACTAAAATGATAATCTTGTTGGTAGTGATTTTTTAACTCTTTATACTCTTGCAAAGCAGGTTCAAACAAATCGTTTGCCTCTTTTGCATTCATTGTGTCTAAAATCTCTTTAGATGTAGTCTCTTTTAATTTTTCTCTCTCAAACCCATCTATTGGTGCATAGAAATCTTCTCTGTATATTTGATACACTTTTGGTGTACTTATTTGAACATCTGGTGTGAATATTTCAAAATCAAGGAGTTCTTCTTTAAATTCTTCTACTACTTCACCGATTCCACTTACATTTGCACTATCATAATCATAAATAAAAAATGGAACATCAGCACCAACTTCTAAACCTATTAAAGCAAGCTCGTTTGTACTTAGTCCAAGGTGAAGTACCTCGTTACACATTTTTAAGTATGTAGCTGCGTCACTACTTCCACCACCCAAACCTGCAAAAGCTGGAATAGATTTTTTAACATTTACGCCATGTGTACGCATTAACTGTTCTAGCTGTTCTGATTGTGTTGCTTTTTTAAGTGCGAAATAGGCTTTATAGATTGTATTTTGTTGCACTTCACATGAAAAATCGCCAATTATGCAAAAGCTTTCTGATTTACCGCCACACTCTTCTTTTGGAACAAATGAAAGTTCATCATATAAAGGATCAACTCTCATAAAACGAGAAATAATTTCGTGATAATTATCTCTTGAACCTGTAATTTTTAAAAATATATTTACTTTAGCATATGCCTTATAAACTTTCATGAACTGACTTTTTATTTTCCAATAAGTTGACTCAACTGATTTAATGTAGTTTCATCAACATCTTTAGAAGCTGCAATATTTGACTCTTTAACATCTTCTAGTAGCTCACTTCTCACTATCGAAATATCCCTTGGAGCATCTATACCAAACTTCACCACACCTTTGTCAATAGATATAACCTTGATAACAATATCATCACCAATTACGATTGACTCATCTATTTTTCTTGCGAGTACTAACATGTATATATCCTACCTAATTCATATTTGACTTGGTCTTCATGTATATTTATAACCGAAATATTATCGCCATTATCTAGCCAATAGTATCCCTCATCTTTTATCTCTAAATCTTCTAAAGCAAGAACTCTTCCATATTTAAGATTATCGGTATCTCCCGTATAAATGTTTAGTGGAACATTAAGTGATTCTTTAATATTTAACGCTTTTTCATCATCAAAAACGAATTTTCCTTCATTTAATCTTTCTAAAGCACTTAAGCTTCCATTTCCAACTCCAAGACGCTGTGCTATTATACGTCCCAAAGAACGAATATACGTTCCTTCAGATACAGTAGCTTCAAAAGTCACAAATGGGTGTCTATAGTGGATAAGTTTAGATTCATATATAGTAGAGTTGATTTTATTGAGAACTACCTCTTTGCCTGCACGCGCTAAATCATAAGCTCGCTGACCATCTATTCGCTTTGCGCTAAAGATTGGAGGCTCGTACTCTAAAGAGCCTTCGAGTGACTTCACCACTTCCTCTATCTTAGCGTGAGAAAACTCTTTTAACTCTTCAACATTACTAATCATCTCCGTATCTAGGCTATCTGATTGTGCACCTAACCAAAGAGTAGCTCTATATGCTTTTGGTGTCTTATCTAAAAAACGAAATAGTTTAGTATGCGAACCCATTCCAATGATTAAAACACCCTTTGCAAAAGGATCAAGTGTACCTGTAAAACCAGCTTTTTTTGTGCCATACTTACGTTTTAGTTTTGAAAGAAATATATTTGAACCTATTCCTGATGGTTTATATGCAACAAAAAGTCTATTCATAAAAGTTTTACAGTCTCTCTATAAACGAAGCTAAAATATCTTTTTTATTTCCCGCAAAATTAATACTGAGTTTAAATTCACGTCCAGATTTACTTACACCTGTCACACGACCAGTACCAAAGATTTTATGACGAACAAGATCACCTTTTTTGAAGGCTGTATTTTTTTCAACTATGAGTGAACCTGCACAAAGTCCAGCTTCATTAAAGAACCTACTTTTTTGTAAGTCACTTCTACGACCTTTGTAAAAACGGCTTCCTGCATGAGAAAGTGTTAAGGTCTCTTTAGCTCTTGTAAAAGAAACATAACCTAGACGTCTTTCTTCTTCTAAGTCACTTCCATCTCCAACAAGAGGTAAAAACCCTTCTTCTATACCGATGATAAATACATGATCAAACTCTAAACCTTTTGAAGCATGAATACTCATCATATAAATACTTTCACCTTCAACTTGGTCTTGTTCACTTTGAAGTGTAAGTTCATTTAAAAACTCATCAAGTCCAAGTTCTGGGTCTTTTTTAACAAAATCACGGAAAAGCCCATAAAATTCATCCATATTTAAAATTCTGTCTTGCTCATCTTGCATACCTTTGTAGATATCTTTCAGATGGAAAGTTTCTTCTAGCACATCAATAAATTCATATGTTGATTCTTTAACTGTTTTTGCAACGTTTTCTATATTTTTAATAAACTCTTTTAAAGTAGTCGCATTTTTCTTTCTGACTAGTACTTCGAGTTCTGCTTTTGTTGCATTCTTTACATACTGATAAATAGAAAGTTCTTGAGATAAAGCCGCTAATTCTAGTTTATCGATACTTGCTTTACCAAGCCCACGTTTAGGTTTATTTACAATTCTTTTAAAAGAAAAATCATCATGAAAATTTGTAATAACTCTGATATAAGAGATTAAATCTTTAATCTCTGCTCTATCATAAAATCTCAAACCTCCAACTAGCTTATAAGCAATATTTGCTCGATTTAAACCTTCTTCTATAGAACGTGACAAAACATTTACACGATAAAGTATTGCTATATCGTTTGGTGAAACTCCAGAGTCTAAAAGCTTTGTAATATTTGTAGCTATTTTTCTTGCTTCTTCATTTTCATCATTTGAGTTTAAAACAGATACATCTTCACCACCACCACGTGTAGGAAGAAGTTTCTTACCTAAACGTGAGCGGTTATGTTCTATAAGAGCATTTGCAACCTCTAAAATTGGGGTACGAGAACGATAGTTATTTTCTAATTTAAAAACTGCAGCATTTTTAAAATCTTGATCAAATTCCATTATATTACGTATATGTGCACCACGCCAGCCATAAATACTTTGATCATCATCTCCAACAACAC
>JADGEA010000014.1 GCA_016744615.1 Flavobacteriaceae bacterium | reverse complement strand
AGTAATATTGGGAATATGATTTTAATCCCATTAATGTTTTTGGTTCTGTATCTTTTTATGATCAGACCACAAATGCAAAAGCAAAAAAAAGAGAAGCAATTTCAGATAACCATTAAAAAAGGATCAAGAGTTGTAATGACAAGTGGGATTCATGGAAAAATAGTGGATTTGATTGATAGCGATAATACTTGTGTTATTGAAACAAGTGCAGGAAAGATTAAATTTGAAAGATCAGCAATTTCAATGGAATTGAGTAAAAAATATTTACCAAAAGAGGTTAAGAAGAAGAAATAGTATAATTCACATATTTCTTAACAAAAATTAAATATTTTAGTAAAGAGTTCTTTTAATTAAGAGCTCTTTTTTTTACTTTTATTAAAAAATTAAATGATTCATAAAAAAGGTCAAAATAATTTGGATGTAAAGAAGAATAACAAACGTTTAAAAGTGTTTTTGTTGTTTTTGACACTATCATTGTTGTTTTGGTTACTGATCAAATTATCAAAAGATTATATTTCAGATGTTGAATTTAATTTAGCTTATACAGATATTCCTCAATCTAAACTTTTACAAAATGTTCCCGATAAAAAGGTCATATTGACGGTTAAAACAATTGGATTTAAACTATTAAACTATGGATTAAAACCAAGGACTTTGAAATATAGTTTGAATGAAATGGAGCATAAAAAGAAGTCTGATCTATATTTTAGTTTAACAAAATCAAATATTAACTTTTTGCAGGCTCAGTTATCAGCAGAAACTACAGTATTAAAGGTTAAACCCGATACATTGTTTTTTGATCTTGGGGTTAAAAAAACAAAAAAAGTAAAAGTAATTACTCATCTGAAAATTAATTTCAAACCAGGATTTAATTTAACCAAGCAAAAAATAATAGATCCTTCAATAATTGTCATATCCGGACCTTCCAAAGCAATTGATACAATAAATGAGGTGCATACAGAAGTGTTTGAGATGAAAGATGTTTCAGATTCATTTAATAAAAAGATAAAACTCATTAACCCGTCCAAAGCTATTTCATTATCTACCGAAGAAATTAGCATTAAAGGAAAAGTTGAAAAAATAACACAAGGAACCTTTATACTTCCATATCGTATTATAAATTTACCTAAAAAGTATTTGATAAGTGCATATCCTAAAGAGGTGAAAGTTGTTTTCCAGGTCGCATTAAATGATTATAATAAGATATCAGAGAATAGTTTTAAGATACAATGTGATTATAAACATACAGCAGATAATAATTTAGATTATTTAATTCCAAGAATAGTTGAAAAGTCCGATATATTATTTGATGTAAAAGTAATACCTAATAAAATTGAGTATCTAATTAAAAAATAATCAATGAAAATAATTGGTTTAACTGGGGGTATTGGTAGTGGTAAAACAACCATAGCTAAAATGTTTGAAGAGTTGGGGGTTTCTGTGTATTATGCTGATGATGAGGCTAGAAAATTGATGAATTTGAATAAAAAGATACACAAAGAATTGGTTCAGGTATTTGGTAAAGAAGCATTTAAAGATGGAGAATTGAACAGAGCATTTATTGCAAATATTATTTTTAATGATAAGAACAAGCTAAACAAGATCAATGCAATTGTGCATCCAGAAGTTGAAAGACACTTTAAGAAGTGGGTAAGTTACAAAAGCTCCAAGTATGTGATTCAGGAAAATGCCTTAATTTTTGAAAGCGGCGCACAGGATAGATTTGATAAGATCATTACAATTACCGCTCCGATCGATGTTAGAATTAATCGAGTTAAAAATAGAGATGGTGTTTCAAAAGAAAAAGTCTTGGAAAGGATGCATAATCAACTGGATGATAGTTACAAAATAAAAAATTCTTTTTTTAGTATAAACAATATTGATTTAGAAGCCAGTAGAAGGGAAGTGAATAGAATTAATGAGTCTCTGATTAAAAGCTGAGCCCTCACATTTCTTAAATATATGTTAATTTAATTTGAAAATTCGTTAACATTCGTTAAAATAATATAAATAACCTAAAGAAATTCTAAATTTGTTGTAATGAGTAGACGAATTTTTGTATTATTAGTTGTTTTAATGGGGGTAGCCTTGATGGGCATTATTGCGATACAGATTTTTTGGATCAAATCGTCTATTGAAATGCGTGAAGAACAGTTTTCAACAAATGTAAGGTTTGCCTTATCTGAAGTTTCTGAAAACATAAGAAATAGAGAACTAAGAGATAATGTAGTTAAATTATCTCCAATGCTTGATAGTTTGCAAAAATCAAACAAAGCTAATGTTAAAGAGTTCTTTTTTAGGCAGATAGATACCGTAAAAAATGAAATATTTACATTTCGTCAAAGTATTTTGGAGAACAGTTTTAAATCTCAGATGTCGCCTTTTGATGTGGATTCTTTAAGTTTTAAAACACTTTTAAGTAAGGAAGAGACGCAAATTGAAAAAATAGAATTACAGTCAAAAGATTTTACAGATCTGTCACCAAAAGACAGAATGGTGAAAATTGGAAGGTTGGACAAGTATGATAAGTTGGTATTTGAAAACTATTTTAAAAATATAATTATACGAACACCAATTTATGAAAGGATAGGAAATAATGAAATTAGGTTAAACTTAGATAATGAATTAAGAGCAAGAGAAATTACAACTCCATTTGAATATGGAGTTTATAATGGTGATATAATAACAAAAGTAAAGTCAAAAAATTTCAAAGAAGAAAGTGGGTATACTTATAAGGTTCCGTCATTTTTAGATAAGGATGGAAATAGTGATTATGATTTATATGTTAGTTTTCCAAAGAAAAAGAGTTATATTTTAGCTACAATATCCAAAATATTGATGATGTCGGCTCTTTTTGTTTTGATTCTGATTGTTGCTTTTGGGAGTGCATTATATCAAATAATAGAACAGAAAAAGTTGTCAGAGATCAAAACAGATTTTATCAATAATATGACTCATGAGTTTAAAACTCCAATTGCCACTATCAATTTGGCAGTTGACTCTATAAAGAATCCTAAGATTATTGATGACAAGGAAAAGGTGACCCGATATGCTAACATGATAAAGCAGGAGAATAAAAGAATGCATGCTCAAGTTGAAAATGTTTTGCAAATTTCAAAATTAGAAAAGAATCAACTAGATCTAAGTATGGATGTTGTTGATGCTCATGAATTGATAGAAGAAGCAATTCTTCATGTAGATTTGATTATTTCAAACAGAGATGGATATGTTAAAACACATTTTGAAGCAAGTTTAAGTGAGGTTATGGGTAGTCAGTTCCATATGTTAAATGTGTTTACTAATATTTTAGATAATGCAATTAAATATACTAAGGGTGAACCCAAAATTGATATTTATACAGAAAATGCCAGAAATAGTATTATCATAAAATTTGTTGATCAGGGCATTGGAATGAATAAGAATATACAAAGAAAAGTATTTAATAAATTTTATAGAGAACAAACGGGAAATATACACAATGTAAAAGGTCACGGTCTTGGCTTATCTTACGTAAAAAGCATTGTTGAAAAACACAATGGCAATGTTTTTATTGAAAGTGAGAAAGGAAAAGGAAGTACTTTTATTGTTAAATTACCATTAATTTAAATTAATTAGCATGGCGAATAAAAAAATATTATTAGTAGAAGATGATCCTAATTTTGGAACTGTATTAAAAGATTATTTAGCATTAAATGATTACGATGTAACGCATGCCAAAGATGGAATTGAAGGGTTGATAGAATTCAAAAATGATGAATTTGACATTTGCATTTTAGATGTCATGATGCCTAAAAAAGATGGATTTTCATTGGCAAAGGATATAAAAGGGATAAATAGCGAAATACCTTTGATATTTCTTACTGCTAAATCAATGAAGGAAGATGTTTTAAGAGGGTATCAGGTTGGTGCTGATGATTATTTAAATAAACCTTTTGATTCTGAAGTATTGCTTATGAAATTAAAAGCAATACTACAGCGTAAAGCGGTTGATGCTTCTGCAGAAGATAATCAATTTGAGTTTGAAATTGGAGGTTTTCATTTAAATTCAAAGTTACGTCAGTTATCTTTTAAAGGAGAAGAACCAAAGAAATTGTCACCAAAAGAAAATAAATTATTAAAGTTACTCGCAATTTATAAGAACGATCTTTTACCGCGAGAACTTGCTTTGACAAAAATTTGGCATGATGATAATTATTTCACCTCCAGAAGTATGGATGTTTATATTGCTAAGTTACGTAAATACTTAAAACCTGATGAAAAAGTTGAGATTATCAATATCCATGGAGAAGGTTTCAGATTGGTAGTTGACGAATAATTATTGAATATTTACACATAGAATTAAAGAAGAACTGTTTTAATCAAGCAGTTCTTTTTTTATTATAAAAATCTGCTAACTTATTTTTTAATATTTTGAAGATCACATTCATTTCAAAATGAAATAAAAAAATAAATGGATATTATTTAATAATTTTTTACTTTTAAAAAATATTAAAGAGTAGTTATGTCAAGTTTTATTAAAATTTACAATAAAAATCCCAATTCAAAAGAAATTGATAAGGCGGTAAAGGTTTTAAAAAATGGAGGATTGGTAATTTATCCAACTGATACCGTTTATGGTTTAGGTTGTGATATAACAAATACAAAAGCTCTGGAAAGAATTGCGAAAATTAAAGGAATAAAATTGGTTAAAGCAAACTTTTCTTTTATTTGTTATGATCTAAGTAATCTGTCTGCATATGTGAAGCAGATCGATACGCCTACCTATAAAATATTAAAAAGAGCCTTGCCGGGGCCTTACACATTTATTTTAAACGGTAATAATAATTTACCTAAAGTCTTTAAAAAGAAAAAGACTGTAGGAATAAGAGTTCCAGATAATAATATTATTAGAGAAATTGTAAGAGAGTTAGGCAATCCCATAGTATCTACATCTATTCATGATGAAGATGATGTGATAGAGTATACAACTGATCCTGAATTGATTTATGAAAAATGGAAAGGTTTAGTTGATCTTGTAATTGACGGGGGTTATGGTGATAATCTTGCATCTACAGTTATTGATCTTAGTCAGGATGAAATTCAGATCATCCGAGAAGGTAAAGGAGATGTGGATATTATTTAACCCATATAGATAAGCTCGTTAGCTATTCATTTTTAAGTAACTCTTTATAATTACTGTTTAATTTCCTTAAAAAGAATCCATATACAATTTTATAAACACACCAAAATAAGAACAAAACAAATGCAAACACTGCAATTGCCGTTGCCCAAACGGTTAACATATTAGTGTTTTCAGGTAGTTTATCCATAAATACCGAAGAGTTAAAGACCTTATAAAAAACATGGAGGCCAATGACAGCAGCTAGAGTTAAATTGGTGTTGATATAATATTTTACAGTTTTTCTTGTTAGTATGATACTGTATAATAGGTCTTTAACGCTATTATCTGCAGATATGTTTTTGTAGTTTTTATAAAAATAATAAATAAATCCAATAATGATAATCACATACAGTATAGTGTAATTTAGCATAATGCCATTTAAATCATAGGTGTCATGTAGTTTTTTGGATGCTGTATTATCTGTAAATAGTAATAATAAATTAGGCAGAATGAATTCTATGATACTAACGATTAAAATCCATTTTACCACCGAAGATGATTTCTTTTGGATCATATCAAAAATATCACTTTTGGTAAATTTAATGGATAAATCATTTTGATCATGCCAAACTCCTTTTAACTTTTCTAGTTGGTCCATTTTTTATGGATTTAATATGTTTTTCAATTTTGTTTTGGTCCGGTTCATTTTTACTCTTGCATTTACTTCGCTTATACCCAGAGTAGTTGCTATTTCTTTATAGTTTTTATCTTCTAAATATAAAAGAGCCAACGCTTTTTCAATATCATTTAGGCTGTGTATAGCTTTATATAACAACTTTAACTGATTGTCTTTTGAATCATCATAATCTTGATATTCTAATTCCTTTAAATTATCATAGATCTGTGTGGTTTCAATATTTCTTTTTGATTTTCTGTATAATGAAATTGCGGTATTGAACGCAACCCGATACATCCAAGTGCTAAATTTAGAATCGCCTCTAAATTTTGGATAAGCCTTCCAAAGTTGAATGGTTATTTCTTGAAACAAATCTTTATGGGCAGCATCATTATTTGTATATGTTCTACAAACTTTATGAATAATACCCTGATTTTTTTCTAATTCTCCAGCAAATTTATTTTCCAGTTCTTGGGTCACTTAGTAGCTGATTTAGTTAATTAGTAGTAAATTTATATGAATTGTTACAATTAAACTTATAATGTATAATTAAATGTATTTCTTATAGTGTGAACAACTCATCCTGACGATTCTACAATTCAGTAAGCATTTTTTTTAGATTAGGTTAGATTATCAGAAATTTGAACCATTAATTAATATTAACCCTTTAAAAATTAAAAAATGGTAAGAATTTTAGTAACCCTCGTAATTTACTTGATAAGTATAATTGGATATGGACAATCTAATGATGCTCAAATGTCAAAACCTCTTGATGAATCGAATTATAAAGTTGATGTTGAGATCAATAGAATTGTATCTGACAATGGAATTGTATATTTTGGACTGTATGATTCTCAAGATAATTTTATCAACAGAAAACCACTAAAGGTTTTGCGAAAAAAAGTTGAAAATAATAGTGTAAAGGTGATATTCCAAAATTTGAAGCCAGGTATTTATGCAGTGTCCTGCTATCATGATGCAAATAATAATGGTGAAATGGATTTTGAAAACAATGGAATGCCGCTTGAGGATTATGGTGCAACAAATAATATAATGAATTACGGTCCGCCTAGATTTGAAGATGCTAAATTTGAATTGAAAAATAAAGACCTTACATTTGAAATAAAATTTTAAAAATCAGATTGAAAAAATGAATACTTCGTATAAAAATGTAATTATTGTATTTATCATTGGGATAATCATATTCGTTATTGGAAATGCACTTTATGGTCAGTTTCAGTTCGATAGTATTAATGATCTTATAGTCAATTTTAGTTTTTATCAGTTGTATTCATTTGTGATAGGACTTTCAAATATTTCTTTTTTTTCATATTTGGAAAAGCATGATTGGAAAGAAGGAGAAAAAGTAAAACGTTTTATTATTGGTATTGTTGGATCAGTCATTATAACACTAATTGGCTTGTTTATACTTAGGTTGATTTCTGAAATGACAATGAATGGCAAATCTTTTGATGAATTTATTGCAAATGAAAGTTATAGAAACTATCAGTTTGGTTTGTGGATTACATTAACAATAGTTGTAACTTTTCATTTCGTATACTTTTACAATAGGTATCAACAAAAGAAAGTAAAAGAATCACAAATTGTTGCCAAAACAGAATCTGCAAAATTTGAATCTCTTAAAAATCAGTTAGACCCACATTTTTTATTCAATAGTTTAAATGTATTAACTGCTTTAATAGGGGAGAATCCAAATCAGGCAGAAAAGTTTACAACAAAGTTGTCAAAAGTATATCGATATGTATTACAGCAGAAAGATAAAGATCTAATTCCTTTGGAAGAAGAGCTAAAATTCGCAAAATCATATATGGAATTGCTTAATATGCGTTTTGAAGGTGGAATTATATTTAATATTCCGGAAACAGTAAGTAATCCAGATCTGAAAATTGTACCGTTATCCTTGCAATTATTGTTAGAAAATGCAGTAAAGCATAATGTAATTACAACTGATAACCCATTGAATATTAAAATATATGAAGAAAAAGGGTTTTTATGTATTGAGAATAATATCAACATAAAAGAATCCATTGGTAAAAGTACTAAGGTAGGGTTGAAAAACATTAATCAACGTTATAGTTTAATAACAAACGAAAAGGTTGAAATAACAAATAAAAATCAAATATTTAAGGTAAAGTTACCTTTGTTAACACAAAAAATTAGAACAATGAAAACAGATTATATCGATGATAGTAGTAAATACATCAGAGCAAAGAAACGTGTAGATGAGTTAAAAGGATTTTATGGAAATATAGTAGCATATTGTGTTGTAATTCCATTTCTAATATTTATAAATTATCAAACTGCCTGGGGGTATAAATGGTTTTGGTTCCCATTGTTTGGTTGGGGGTTAGGTATAGTAATACAGGCTTTTACAGTGTTTGGTTATGGGTCTGATTGGGAAGAACGGAAGATTAGGGAAATTATGAATAAGGATAAAAATTAATATTATGGAAAATAATTATAACGAAGAGAAACGCTACTTGAGAGCAAAAAAAAGAGTAAAAGAAATTCAAGGGTTTTATTGGCATTTATTTTGGTATTTGGCGGTGAATTTATTTCTTACTTTTGGAAGTAGTATAAGCAATTTATTTAACGGAGGTTCTTTTGATTTAGATCAATTTCATATTGGAACATTTTCAGTTTGGTTTTTTTGGGGGATTGGATTAACGGCACATTGGCTTAAAGTATTTGGTAAGAACATTCTTTTTTCAAAAGATTGGGAAGAAAGAAAAATAAAAGAAATTATGAATAACGATAAAAATGAATTTTAAAAATAGTAAGCAAGTTGAGAATTTCATTGTTTGAATATAAATCTAATTGTATCCTATGAAAATAATAATAATTGAAGATGAAAAACCGGCTGCACGACGTTTAAAACGTATGTTGAATGATATGGGTATAGAAGTGCAAACGATGTTGCATTCGGTTGAGGAATCTATACAGTGGTTTTTAGATCATGAGCACCCCGATTTGATATTGTTAGATATTCAATTATCGGATGGTTTGTCATTTGAGATCTTTAAAGAAGTGAGTATTGAAAGTAATATTATTTTTACAACTGCCTATGATGAATATGCCTTAAAGGCTTTTAAACTAAATAGTATTGATTATTTGCTTAAACCTATTGATGATGATGAATTGCATAATGCCATTGAAAAATATCGTAAATATGCAATAAGAGCGAATAACATTCAATTTAATATGGAACAAATAAAAAAGTTATTGGTCAATCCGCTGGAAAAAAATCATAAAAAAAGGTTTATGATCAAAGTAGGGCAGCATTTAAAAATAGTGAATACTAAATCCATTGAATGTTTTTATAGCGAGAATAAAGCAACTTTTTTACATACTGAAAGCAGAAATAATTATATTTTAGATGAAACCTTAGAGCAAATTGAAGAGCAATTGGATCCTATAAAATATTTTAGGGTTAGTCGTAAATTCATTGTAAACATGGATTTCATCAAAGATATCATTTCCTATACAAACAGTAGGTTACAAGTGAAATTAGAGCATTTTAATGAATTTGATATTATTGTAAGTCGTGAAAAGGTTAGAGATTTTAAAAACTGGTTGGAGTAATAATTTCTTAGGAGTTAATTATTTCAAAAAAGCTAAAAACATTGTTTCCATACTTTTTTGATTTTTCAAAAGTAGGACTTTGTGAAAGATCAGTTTTTTTAGAATGTTCAACTATTAAAATACCATTTTCATTTAAAAGTTTGTGATCAAAAACCAGATCCACTATTTTTTGAAATTTTTCTTGAGGAAAATCATATGGTGGATCAGCAAAAACAACATCAAATTTGGAGTTGGTTTTTTCTAAAAAAGAATAAGCATCACTTTTAACAACCTGAATTCCAAGACCTAATTCATTATCGGTCTTTTCTAAAAACCTTATACAACCCTTGTGCAGATCTACACAGGTTATTTGTTGGCTGCCTCTGGAGGCAAATTCAAAACCAATGCTTCCTATACCAGCAAAAATGTCTAAAACAGATATTTGATTAAAATAGTAGCGATTGTTTAATATATTGAATAAGGCTTCTTTTGCCATGTCAGTGGTCGGACGTACAGGTAAGTTATTTGGGGCATTTAGGCGTCTGCTTTTATATTTTCCAGAAATGATACGCATTAATATTGGTTTAATAGAGTGTAATATTCTCGCTTAATTTCTTCATTAAAACGATCACAAAAAGTATATTTTGATCGATTCTCTAAAAGACTGATGTTTCTTACATAATTATAAGCAATTTTATAATATGTATCACCTTTGATAACAGATCCTGAAAGTACCAGTTCAAATTTCTCAGGATTGAAATTCAATTGTTCTGCAGTAAACAAAATATAGTAAATAAAATCTTCCTCTGTTTTATATCTAAAAGAATTATACAATGCTAATTTGTTATTTTCGATGGCTACAATTTCAAAGTGTTCATTGTGCATATCAACAAATAAGTGGGGCCTTTCACTAAATTTATAGGTGTTCAGCAAATTTTCAACCAGTATGGAAGAAAAGTGTTTGTATTCAAAACCTCCAAATTTTTCGAGTAAAAAATTGTTTATATTGACAAAAGGGATAAATACATTGAACATATCATGATTCTCAATTTCGTCATAAACAATATAATCATTTTTATATGTTTTAGAAGAATATTTAATGTAGCTATTGATGTGATTTGGATCAAATAAAGGTTTGGGGACCAAAGTTGAAAGGTCGTTTACATGAGAAACATTAACGCTGTTATATCTTTTATTTAAAATATCTTCGGTTTTAAAAACAAGCTCTACATTTTCAAGATGCTTTTCAGGTGTTGAAGAAATATTTTTAAAAGGAATATATTGAATTAAAATAACCTCATTCACATTTTTATCAATGATACAAAAAGAAAATCCATCCAAACTAAGTTGGATGGATAAGTGATTATCTTTAGATTCGTTAAAATCTACAGAAGTATTAATTATCTGTATCTTCTTTTTTGCCATCATAAAAAGGAGGCCAATTTCCGTTTGAATTAACTTCTTCTAATGATCCAACTGAAATAAATTCACCAGGTATGTTAACACCACCTAATGCTTCTTTTTCCTGTCTTATTAAATCATTATTCATTCCTTGTAAGACAATAGCCTTATCTACTTTCGCTTCAAAAACTGAAGTTTTAACACCTTGAACCTTTTCAACTACACTTGATTTTAATTCAAACTTAGCATCAGTTCCTGGAACGCTCATCATATTTTTATAATCTCTTCCTTTAAAGCGATCAATAACAGGTTCAAATCCAACGGTATCAACAATTCTTTTTTCGATATCAATTGTAATTCTACCTCTTTGTTCGGTTACTACTACATTTTTTATTTCAGTAATAGCAAAATTGGCAGTATCTATAAAACTAATTAAAGTTTGTGGATTTGAGGTAAATTTTCTGTTTACTTCTGCATATGCAATTTCTGCATCTCTAATTGTTTTGAGGTTTTCAATTACTTTAGCATATCTTTCCTTTTTAACTTTATTAAATTTAATTGGAGCCATTATACTATTGTATATTTTATAGCTTAGAAAAATAATAACAATCCACAATACTATTGATAGTATTGGTCGTAGTTTGTTCGGTAATTTATTTACAATTAAGTAGGCTAATCCAGCCACTGCAAGTATAGCTACAATAATTATTAAAATATTAGTCATTTTTTAATATGTTTAAATTAGGTAAAAGCAAATCTACAAAAATTTTTGTTTCTCAAAAGTAATTATTTTATATTATATGCTAAAATTTTTAAACTATATTTTTTTTGCAATATTTTAAAATCGATCTCTCTTTTGATTATGTATAAATTTGGCTATTATGAGATTAATTCTTTATAGTTTTGTGATCAGTATTTATTAGAGATTCAATGATTGACAAAGCTTCTGTTTTTTATTCTAAATTAATTCAACAATTTCCATTTTCTCCAACTGTGAGGCAGGATGAGTTATTGAATAGAATATCATATTTTGTTTTAAGCAAGGATATTAAGGAATTGTTTTTATTGAAAGGATATGCCGGAACAGGTAAAACTACAATTATTAGTACCCTTGTAAATAATTTATGGAGAACCGGCCATAAAGCAGTATTACTTGCTCCAACAGGTAGAGCTGCAAAAGTTATAGGTAATTATTCAAAAAAACAGGCTTTTACAATTCATAAAAAAATATATTTCCCAAAAAAAATGGGAGGTGGAGCTCCTGGATTTATACTACAACAAAATAAGCACACCAATACCATATTTATTGTTGATGAGGCATCAATGATACCAGATCGTTCACCGGATGCCCGACTATTTGAGAATGCATCTTTGTTAGATGACCTTATTTCTTATGTTTATTACGGAACGAATTGCAAGTTGATCCTTATTGGTGATACTGCACAATTACCTCCGGTTAAGTTGGATTTAAGCCCTGCCTTAGACAAGCAGGTATTAACATTGAATTATAATAAAGAGGTTAAAGAAATTGAATTGAACGAAGTTATGCGGCAACATAATGAATCAGGTATTTTATTCAATGCAACGCAATTACGTGTCAATTTGATGCAACACAAATTTGATGATTTTGTTTTTGATACGGATTTTAGTGATATTATCCGTTTAACGGATGGATACGACATACAGGATGCCATAGTTGACTCATACAATAATAATGGGGTAGAGGATACTGCTTTTATCGTTAGATCAAATAAAAGAGCTAATCAATATAATCAGCAAATAAGAATTGGAATATTAGGTCTTGAGAATGAAATTACTTCCGGAGATTATGTGATGGTTGTAAAGAATAACTATTACTGGTTGAAAGATTCAACAAGTGTGGGTTTTATTGCAAATGGTGATATTTGTGAAATTCTGGAAATTTTTAGTTTTAAAGAATTGTATGGTTTTAGTTTTGCAGAAGTCAAATTGCGATTGATCGATTACCCGGATCAGGTACCATTTGAAACGGTTTTATTGTTAGATACATTGCATAGTGAATCACCCTCGTTAAGCTATGAAGAAAGTAATAAATTGTATCAGGAAGTAATGAAAGATTATGAAGATGAAGGTTCTAAATATAAAAAAATACTTGCAGTTAAAGAGAATAAATACTTTAATTCATTACAGGTAAAATTCTCGTATGCAATAACTTGTCATAAATCACAAGGAGGTCAATGGAAAAACGTATTTGTTGAACAACCATACTTACCTAATGGCCCAGATATTTCATACCTTCGTTGGTTGTATACTGCTGTAACAAGGGCACAGCGTAAATTATTTTTAATAGGTTTTAAAGATGAGTATTTTGAAGAGTAAAATAATATTTTTGGGAGTTTTATTGATGGGATTTTTTTCCTGTTCTACAGCAAAAAGAGTGGAGAGAGATCTTTCCAAACAATCAGAAATAAATAATTATTTTAGAGGGTTTGTGGTTTATAATACAAAAAAGAATAAAGAGATTGTCAATTATAATGGAGCAAAATATTTTACACCTGCTTCCAATACCAAACTTTTTACTTTTTATACCGCATACAAAACCTTTAAAGATTCTGTTGTTGGATTAGAATATGCTAAAAAAGGCGATTCTTTAATCATCAAGGGAACAGCAGATCCATCATTATTATATGGTTTTGAGGAAAATAAGACTCTTGATTTTCTTAAAGGATCAGACAAAGAAATCTATTTATTAGATAAGGGCATTGATGAACCAAAATTTGGAGATGGTTGGTCCTGGGATGATTATGGATATTACTATATGCCCGAAAAAAGCCTTCTCCCTGTTTATGGTAATATTATTGAGATCACAAAAGAGAGTCAAATAGAGGTAAAACCTTCTCTTTTTAAGGATAGTATTGAGGTGAATAATGAAAAGGGTTTAAGAAGAGCCTTAAACCGGAATCGATTTTATGTGAGATCATCAGATAGGTTTAAAGAAAGACAAGTACCCATTGTAACATCAAATCAACTGGTGGCAGATTTGTTAAAAGAAGAGATTAAAAAAGATGTCATATTGATCAATAATAAAAATGACTATTACTTCAAGCCATTTTACAGCGTTTTATATGATTCTTTGTACTATAAAATGCTACATGTAAGTGATAATTTTATTGCAGAACAATTAATGTTGCAGGTAGGGAATAAGGTAGATAGTACTTATAGTGTTAAAAATGCAATAGACTATTCCTTAGAGTATTATTTGCAAAATATTCCTCAAAAACCAAGATGGGTAGATGGTTCAGGCTTATCGAGATACAACTTGTTTACACCTGAAAGCTTTGTGTTTTTATTGAAGAAGATGTACAATGATATTCCAGAAGAAAAGCTTTTTGACTATTTTCCGGCAGGAGGTGAGCGAGGCACCTTAGAGAATTATTTTGCTAATAATAAGCCTTATATTTATGCAAAAACAGGTACGTTATCTAATAATTTTAATTTAAGCGGTTACCTTGTGACCAAAAAAGGTACTGTTTTGATCTTTAGTTATATGAACAACCATTATAAGGGAAGTGCTTCTTCCAGAAAAAAAGAAATGGAAGTTTTTTTTAAGAAATTATATAATTCATATTAGAAAAAAACTAATTATTTTCGTGTAAATTAAATGCGGCAAGTAACCGTTTCCAATCTGAACTCTCAATTGTTTCCAGTAGTTTTGAAGAAAATTTTTGCTTTTTCGTAGAATTTAATTTTTTGTTAAAACCAAAAGCATACATAGATAAATTATACTTCATTTTTACCAATTCAAATTCCTTTTTATCGTCATTTAATATTTCATAACGTAAAACAGGTTCGTCATATGCTACCATGTCAATGTTCTCCTTTCTCAAATCATCTACCATTTCATCAAAAGCATGATAGCTTTTTACATTGTAATAATAATTGTCAATTAGCCAGCTTTCTGTTGCAGAATTAGCAACTGTTCCAATTCTATATTTTTTATAAGAATTGATCTCTTCAGAGGAAACTTCCATTTTTTTAATGGTTAAACTTGAGGTTATGCTTGCTGTAATTGAAGAAATTAAGATTAATGCTGAAAACATCCATATCAAACTAATTGTCCTTCCTCCAAGTGTTATTGGAGCTTTGTCTCCATATCCAACAGTTGTCATAGTAACGGCTGACCACCAGATGCCATGTAACAAACCATAAATTCCATCACCAAATTGCTCTTTGTTTGCTTTTCTTTCAAAAACCCAGACAAGAAATCCAAATAATGCTAAAATTAAAAAAAGAGACCCAATTATTTTTAAAAATTTTAAACTAAAAATGGTGGAAGTAATTTCCAATATTCTTTTAAGATTAGAAGTATAATTAACCATTCCGCCTGAATAAGCAATATAATAGGGTGCGGAAAAATCAATGTATTTGTTTCTTTTACTGGTAATGGTTAGAGGAGAAATTCCAACATCAATAGTTCCTTCTTTAAGCCCGGTAAGTAAACTATCTAATGGAGCATTAACATATTGAAAAACTGTATTATTTTCATTTTTGATGATTTTTTTCCACAAGTGGTAGCTTAAGCCCTTTAATTTGCCATTTTCGATAAAGGTAAATGGTGGATTTATATTGTATCCAACAACTATGGTATCCTTCTGTTTTTGGGTAAATGGATTCTCATTAGCCTGAATATTTAAGGATATCAATGCTAAAAAAAGCAGGATCATATTTTTGAAATACATTAAACTTAGTTTTGATTGTAAATGTAAAAATATATTTTTTAATAATGAAACTACGAAGTATTGTATGCGAGGTTTTATGGGTGTTTTATTTCCGTATCGATATAATGAATTATTTTTTGGAGGTTTTCTTGAAAATCAAACCATTTGATATAATGGTCTTTTCTAAACCATGTTCCTTGTCTTTTTGCAAATCGACGTGTATTCTTTTTTATTTCTGATATAGCAAAATCAAGATCCCACTCTTTATCAAAATATTTAAATAATTCTTTATATCCAACAGTTTGTAAGGCATTTAAATCTTTATGTGGAAAAAGGATATTAGCTTCATTTAAAAGCCCATCTTTCATCATGATGTCTACTCTTTTGTTGATTCTGTTGTAAAGAATTTCCCTGTCTGCTAATAAGCCAATCTTTATTGGAATAAAATTTCTTTCATTTTTTTTATTTGTTAGGAAAGAAGAATAGGTCTTACTTGTACCAATACAAATTTCAAGAGCTCTTATCAAACGTTGTTTATTATCAATATCTATTTTTTGAAAAGTAACCAGATCAAGTTCTTTAAGTTTTTCTTGTAAAGGTTCTATCCCATTCTCAATTAAATCATTCTTTAGATTTTCTCTAATAGAAGGATCAATTGCAGGAAAATCATCTAACCCATCGATAACAGAATTAATATATAAACCACTTCCGCCAACCATGATAACAACAGAATTAAATTTAAATAATTCATTTAATTTAATAATGGCATCTTTCTCATAATTACCAACATTATAATCTTCAAAAATAGATCTGTTTTGAATAAAATGATGTTTGACTTCATTCAATTCTTCTTCACTTGGCACAGCAGTTCCTATATTCATTTCTTTATAAAACTGTCTGGAATCACTTGAGACGATCTCTGTTTTATACTGCTTGGCAAGTTCAATGCTTAAAGCAGTTTTTCCTATGGCAGTTGCTCCAACAATGGTTATGAGATAATTTTTCTTCATATACTGCAAAAATAAATTTTATTATTGAAATTTAATTGTTAAAATTCATATCTCAAAATATTTATTCTAAGAATTGACTTGGAGGAGATAAATGCTGTAATAAAAATATGATTTGTACGTTTTGTAAACCCTTAAATCCTCAACAACTTATTAAGGATTTCAGTTAAATAACTGTGCAAAAGTAATTTGCACAGTATTCAACTGTATGAATTTATCACTTATTTTAGTGCTACCAAACAAACAAAATAAAGATAAGGTCATGGGAATAAAAGTACAAAAATTAAGTGATTCAGTAAGTCCATTTGCGAGAATTTCATTTATAAATACATTGTTTAACGAATCAGGACTAAGTAGACTTATTGACAGAGAATTAGGAACTAGAGTTCAAACTGCCGGTTACCAGTATAGTGAGATTATCAGAAAACTTTCTAATGTATTTATATCAGGTGGCGATTGTATTGAGGATATTAGTACCCACTTAAAAGATCATTTAAAATCTATTCCCAACAATCAGGTGCCAAGTCCGGATACCATATTATGTGGCATCAAAGAGCTTTTGATAGATAACACATCACTCACATCTACTTCTAAAAAAAAATAGTAAACTATTAAAAAGAACGGGTTGGTAGTAAAAAAATATTTATAATTTTTTTCCGCATTTATAGCAAAACTCAGCATGATCTTCATGATTTTCTGCTGAGCAATTTGAGCATGAAAGTGTGTTTAATGAAATGATTTTAGTATTTTGATTAGAGAATTCTGCAGTAACAATTCCTGTAGGAATAGCAATAATTCCATAACCTAAAATCATAACCATACTAGCTAAAAATTGCCCAAAAGCAGTTTGCGGAGCAATATCACCAAACCCAACCGTTGTTAATGTAACAATTGCCCAGTAAACACCACGTGGAATACTTGTAAATCCACTTTGATCTCCTTCTATTAGATACATTAATGTTCCTATGATGACACATATGACTAAAACTGCCGAAATGAAAACTAATATTCTAAATCTACTGGCTTTTAATGCTTTACTTAGGTTGTCTGTTGCACCAACATATCTTGCTAATTTGAGTATTCTGAATACCCTTAATAAACGTAAAGCTCTTATCGCAGCCAAGTAATGACCACCTCCAATGATCAATGAAACGTATTTTGGAGCTGTGGATAATAAGTCAATAATACCATAAAAGCTAAAAATATATTTTTTAGGTTTATTTACACTTATAATTCTTAAAATATATTCAATGGTGAATAAAATGGTGATAATCCATTCAGAGATATTAAAGAAATCATGATATTTTTGATCATAATCTCTAACACTTTCCATCATTACAAGAGTAATACTCGCAATGATTAGACATAACAAAACTATATCAAATAATTTACCTGCTTTTGTATCAGCTTCATAAATTATTTCGTGCAATTTTTTTTGCCAGAAATTTTTTTTTGAATCACTTTTCACTAAAAGTATTTTTCATAAAAATAAACTAAAAAATTAAAATCTAATAATTTTTTCTATAGTTTGATGTTTTAAATATGAAATGATGGTGTTATTCTGATCTTTATGATTATTTGTATTTGTAATAATGTTTTTTAAAATATCTAAATCATTTATCTGATATTTAAGATCAGTATACCCAAATCCCTGATAATCATTGTTTTCTATTAAAATAACTGATTTTTCAGAAACAACTCTCCCTTTGTCAATTAAGATCATATTTTTATTGCTGTAATTTGTAAACTTGATCTTAGATTTTGTTTTATTGTTGAATCGGGGCTTATGATTTTCAATTTCATCATTAAATCTCAATTGAGCAATTAGTTCACTTCCTGTAATATCAAAACTTATTGACGACATTTCTTTTAACAAAGAGCGGCATCTGTTTGTCGTACGTAAAAAGATATTGTTTACTTCTTTTTTTATATTTTTTCCTTTCCCAATATATAAAATGTCACCATTGTGTTTATGTAAGTAAAAAACACCTGTATCCAAAGGAAGATCTTCAAGAATAGTTAGTAGTTTTTTGGAGAGATCTCTTTTATTACCAGTTTTTATTGTCTTTTTAACAATGATCTTATCTTTGTCTTTTTGCAAAAGGATCTTTAGTAGTTTTACTGTTGCTAGTGCGTCACCATCTGCTCTATGCCTGTCACTTACCGGAATACCTATATTTCGACATAATTTTCCAAGGCTATAGGACTCAAGTCCCGGAATTAAAAGTTTACTCAATTCAACAGTACACAAAGTGGGAATATCAAAATCATATCCTAATCTTCTAAATTCAGTTCTTAATATTCGATAATCAAAACTTGTATTGTGAGCTACAAGTACACAATCATTAGTTATTTCTACAATTCGCTTGGCTACTTCATGAAATTTTGGAGCATTGCGAAGCATTTTATTATTAATTCCGGTGAGATTTACAACAAAGGGCTGTATTTCCTTTTCAGGATTAACTAGGCTGACAAAAGAATCAATAATATCCATACCATCGAATTTATGGATGGCGATCTCGGTAATTCCTTCTTCATTGTATTTGCCTCCGGTGGTCTCTATATCAATTATTGCGTACAATTATTCAAAAGTTTAAAGTTTATAGTAGAAAATTACATTCTTATTTTTTGTCAACAACCAATCTGTTTTCTCGATTGGCTATTTCCCATGCTGTGTAAAATACTAGTTGAGCCCTTTTTGCTAAAAGGTCAAAATTAATTTTATCAGGAGTATCGGTTGTTTTATGGTAATCTTCATGAACTCCGTTAAAATAAAAAATAATTGGAATATTATTTTTTGCAAAGTTATAATGATCAGATCTGTAATAAAATCTATTTGGATCATTATCATCATTATATTTATAATCCAGTTTTAATTGGGTGTACTTTGTATTAACTTCTTCAGATAATTTATGCAGATCTGTACTTAATTTATCAGAACCGATCAAATAAATATAATCTGGTTTGCCTTCATGTTTTTTATCCACTCTTCCAACCATATCAATATTTAGGTCAACAATGGTATTCTTTAATGGGAATATAGGGTGACTAGTGTAATATTTTGAACCATATAAACCTTCTTCTTCTCCTGTTAAGTTAATAAACAGAATAGATCTTTTTGGACCATGACCATTTTTTTTAGCCTTTTGGAATGCCTGAGCTATTTCTAAAACTGCTGTGGTACCAGACCCGTTGTCATCAGCTCCATTATAAATTTCTTTTCCTTTCATTCCTAAATGGTCATAATGGGCAGAGATAACAACAAATTCATCAGGTTTTTCACTCCCTTTGATATATGCTACTATATTTTCTGAATCACCTTTTGATGCACCGTTAAAAAACTCTTTAGGAATTTTTTGCAAGTAATCATCATGACCTTTTGGAGCTTTTAAACCAATATTATTATAATAAGCGGTTATATAATTAGCTGCCATTTTCTGACCTTTCTCACCTGTTTTTCTTCCTTCTAAAATATCAGATGCCAAGACATATAAATGTTCTTTTAAGTCAGAGACATTAATTTCGGTTGCATACTTAGTTGCAATATTTTCACCATTCAAAGTTGTTTTTTTTCCTGAGGCACATGATAAAAGTGAAACAGTTAAAAGCAGATATAAATATTTTTTCATAAGTTCTATTCTATTGATAAAAAGCCAAAAATAGTCAAATTTTGATTTACGTAGGCTTGAAAAGATAAAAACGAATTAGTTTTTTGTTGTAGATGTAAAGAAAAACCAGAATTTAACAATAAAATAATCTTGATTAGGTGTTAAATGTATGAATCTCCCCAAAATTTACTTTTATATCAAATATTCTATCCAATGCAATTCCATTGATAAGGTGGTGAAATAATCGAATTACCCCACCATGTGTTATAATAATTAACCTTTTGTGATTTTGTGATCTAATTTCATTGTAAAAATCTTGAATTCTGATTTTCATATCAAGTAATGATTCTCCATTCGGACAACGATGATGTATGTAATTATTCATCCAAATATCTAATTCAGGATCAGTAATGTCATCCCACTTTTGCATTTCCCAATCGCCGAAATTTAATTCCATAATGCGATGATCAATTTTTAAATCTTTTGTAATACAATCAGCTAATTTAACGCATCTTTTTAGCGGACTTGAAATGATTTTAGTATTCGTAAAATCAAGGTTTTTTAAAATAATATTTTTTTCTTTTTTAAAAGAATCGGCGACAGCTAAATCACTTTGACCATAACATGTACCTTTCTCAATATTTACACGGGTATGTCTTATTAAAATTAATTCCATATCATTAAAAAGGAAAGCAATATGATTAATTCGGTAATTTGTTGACTAGCACCAAGTGTATCTCCTGTATATCCGTTAAGGTGTTTTTTAAACCAAATAGCTAAAATAAACTGAGTTAGTATAAGTATTGGAATAATCAATAATGAGTTTATATCAAAAAAAATCAAAGATATAAAAGCAAAAAATATGGCAATCAAAAGATTAAAAAAAGAAATTCCTTCTCCTACAGGCTTTGATTTACTGCTGATATCAATTCTTACATATTTTAAAAAATAGATCAGAACAACCGGAGTTAATCTGCTGAGGATTTGAGATAGAAAAATAACGGGAATTATAAATGTCGTATTATATTCTGAAAGTAATGTAAATTTAAAAAAGAGAGCTAGAATTAAAGCGATACTTCCGTAAGTACCTATTCTACTATCTTTCATTATTGTTAATTTTTGCTCTTTACTCCAGCCTCCGCCAAAAGCGTCAAATGTATCTGCAAGTCCGTCTTCATGAAAAGCACCTGTGGTTAAAATGGAAGCGATAATAGATAATATAAGTGAGATGTTTACAGAAAAATATAAATTGGAAACATAAAAAACTCCGGCAGAAATAACTGCAACAATATACCCTATTAAAGGTAGATATTTACTTGCTTTATTGAGCATATCATTGGTGTATTCACCAAACAGTTTTACCGGAATTCTTGTAAAAAATAGTATTGCGGTTAATAATGTGTTGACTTCTTTTTTCAATTTTTATTGTTCAAATTTAAGTTTTAGAAATTCCGGCACTTTCAAAACTTGCCATTTCATTCAAGAAATTTACAGCTGATTCTATAATAGGATAGGCAATTGCAGCGCCACTACCTTCACCCAAACGCATGTTCAATTGTAAAATTGGATCTGCATGTAAAAATTCAAGCATTTTTACATGTCCGTTTTCATCACTTTTATGTGTAAAAATACAATGATCCAAAATATTATTTTGCATGGCATGCGCTGCCAACAAAGCGGAAGTTGAAATAAACCCATCAATTAAAATGATCATATTGTTTTGGTAAGCTTCTATCATGGCGCCAGCCATCATAGCAATTTCAAACCCTCCAACTGCAGACAAAATTTCAATAGGACTGATTTTATCTTTGTGTAAATTTGCCACTTCAGTAAGTATTGCTTTTTTATGGATCATTCCTTTTGCATCATGCCCCGTACCTTTGCCTACAGTCTCTTCAATAGGAATATCACAAAATTTACTCATTAATAATGATGCTGCAGAAGTATTTGAAATTCCCATTTCACCAAATCCGATAATATTTGACCCTCCTTTTACTTTTTTAGCAACAATTTCAGCACCTTTTTTCATTGCTTGTTTACATTGCTCAATGGTCATGGCTTCTGTGAGTTTCATATTTTTAGTTCCTTTTGCAATCTTAGCGTTTATAAGTCCTTCCGTTTCCGGAAAGTCAAAATCAACACCTGCATCAACTACATTAAGATCAAAATTATTTTGTTTACAAAAAACATTGATTGCTGCTCCTCCTGTTATAAAATTCATTACCATTTGCCAGGTAACTTCTTTTGGGAAAGGGGATACTCCCTCATCGCTAATTCCGTGATCAGCAGCAAACACCAGCATTGTTGGTTTTTTTAGACTTGGAGATAAGGTTTTTTGCACTTTTGCAATTTGATATGCAAGATCTTCCAATTTACCCAAAGCCCCAAGTGGTTTTGTTTTTGTGTCAATTTTATGTTTTAATTCTTTATTGAAATCAGTCATTTTTAATAATTCTTTATTTTATATTTATTTCTATTCCGGAAACCATAAATATTGCCTGATCGGCATCTTTTGCAATAATTTGATTTACCCAACCCTGTAAATCGGTAAATTTTCTTCCCATTTTTGTGTCTGCATGTAAGCCCATTCCTATTTCATTAGAAACTACGATCAGGTCAATATTTTTTGTAGTAAGTTTTTTCCATTCTTTTTTGAAAAATAATAATGATTCATTTACAGATTCATTATTCTTAAAAAATATACTGCTTAACCACAAGGTTACACAATCTAAAACTACAACTGAATTTTCTTTAATATCAAGATCACCAACATATAAAGGTTCTTCAATATTGCCCCATTGATCACCTCGATCTTGTTTATGTCTTTTAATTCTATCATTCATTTCATCATCTGTTACTATTGCAGTTGCTACATAAATCGGATTTATTGATCTGGATAGAGCGAGTTCTTGTGCTGCAGAACTTTTGCCTGATCGTTGACCACCAGTGATATATGTGATTTTAGCCATGGTGTTTTAAATTGAGATTACTTATTTTTCAAGCATCTAAAAACTGCAAAATATTTATCAAGGAAGTGGAAGAAGAGTTTTGATAGGAATAATTTCAAAAACAATTCTGCGCTCTTCACCCGAAAGCTTCAAATTTTTGTTTATTTTGGTAGGTTTTCTGACTTACTCAAAGTGTGTTTGCCTTCCCATTAAAAATAACAGTGGCTTGTATAGAAACACCATTTACGAGCTTACAGCTGCGGGGACAGTATTGGTTTTTCACCGATTTCCCTTATCCAAAATTCAAAGCAATGTTACGATATTTTTTCAAATAAAAAAGCAATAATTCAACATATTGATTTAGATATATAAGGAATATAATCTCTAATGAAAATTAAATTTTTACCATTATTCAGCAAAAAAAGACTTAAATTTGTGCTGCGTTTGGTGTTTCAGTTTTTATAAAAAATTGAACTTAAAATGGGAATCCAGTTAAATTCTGGAGCTATACCCGTAGCTGTAAATCTTTATTAGATTTTTCAATCTTTGCCACTGTTTAGTTTTAAATGGGAAGGCGTGAAAAAGAAAAGATAAGCCAGAAGACCTGCCAAATGAATATTTTAATAACTAAAACTTCGGGACAAAAGTTTAGGAATAATTTTTTCTTTCCAAAACGCTTTTCGGGTTATATAAAATAATAGGAGTAGTATTTTTTTATTGGTGTAATAATAGAAAAATTTATAATTAAGAATTTAAAAAATAAGTATAATAATAGATTGTAAAATGAACAAAAAATTAATTTACGGACTTGTTCTACTACTTTTTTCTTGTAATAAGATAGAAAAAAAGCAAATACTATCAACAAAAAAAGATGAAAGTATTTTAGTAGAAAATAAATATTCAAATCTTTTTAGAATAATTAATCATACAGATTATAAAGAAATTATAATTCCAAATCCATGGGAAGAAGGGGAAAATTTTGCTAAATATATTCTTATCCCAAAAGGAATCGAAATACCCAAAAATATTCCGAATAAAAGTGTAATAATAAGAACCCCCGTAAATAGAATTGTACCTTTATCTTCACCTTCTATAGGTTTATATGACAAATTAGATGCCCTTAATAAAATTGTTGGAATTGGAAAAGAAATATATATATATAATAAAATAATAATAGAAAAATTAAAAGAAGGAACGGTAAAAGCTGTAGGATCAGATAGAGAATTAAATATTGAAAGTTTAGTAGACTTAAATCCAGAAATGGTTACAGCATCGGGTTTTCAAACTAGGCTTCACTCTATGGAACTAGTCTCTCAAGCAGGAATAAAGGTTATTTATAATATTGGGTGGATGGAAAAATCTCCGTTAGCTCGTGCAGAGTGGATTAAATTTGCAGCAGTATTTATTGGAAAAGAAAAAGAAGCTGATATTATTTTTGATAAAATAGTATCTCAATACGAATCAATTTCCAAATTAGCTAAAAAAGTTAGCTACAAGCCAAAAATATTATTGGGTAAAAAATGGAAGGGTACTTGGAATACATCTGGAGGGAATAGTTATTTTGCTGAATTCTTAAGAGATGCTGGTGCAGATTATTATTGGTTCAAAGATACCTCATCAGGTTCTTTACCTTTAAGTTTTGAAGAAATAGCCGATAAACAAATGGACACAGATATATGGATAAATCCAGGTAGAATAAAAAGTATAGCCGAATTATTAGCAGAAGATAAACGTTATTTATTTTTTAATCCTGTAAAAACAAAACAAATTTATAATTATTATAATAGGGTAAGTGAAAGTGGAGCAAATGCTTATTGGGAAGAAGGTTATGTAAACCCACATTTAATATTATTTGACTTAATAAAAATATTTCATCCAAAATTATTACCAGATTATGAATTATACTTTTACAAAAAACTAGAATAATTCTAAATTAAACTGGTTATGTATAAAAAAAACACGTAATGAAACAATTTCAAAATATATTTTATTATAAAGATACAACGCTTGTTTTGGGTTAAATGAATAAACAAACTAAATATTATATATTTTTTATCACTTTATTTTTACTAATAATTGCATTGTTTGTTATTAGTTTGATGTATGGTAGTGTAAATATACCTTTTAAGGATGTTATAAGTTCCTTGTTTGGAGATAAGGAAGTAAAAAAAAGTTGGTTATTTATTATCCAAGAATTTCGATTACCTAAAGGTATTACAGCAATTGTAGCAGGAGCAGCACTTGCAGTTTCTGGTTTATTAATGCAAACTCTATTTAGAAATCCTTTAGCAGGTCCTTTTGTATTAGGAATTAGTAATGGAGCAAGTTTAGGAGTTGCATTATTAGTCCTTTCGGGAGGTGTATTTATAGGAGTTCACTCAGAGAGTAGTTGGGGGATTGTTGTAATGGCAATAATAGGCTCGAGTATTGTATTATTTATGGTAATGGTAGTTTCAACACGAGTGAAAGACAATGTTTCTTTGTTGATTATAGGTATAATGATTGGTAGTATTACAGGGGCAATAGTTAGTGTTTTACAATTTTTTAGTGATGCAGAAACTATTCAAGCATATTTGGTGTGGACTTTTGGTAGTTTGGCAGGTGTTGGTTGGGATCAATTACAAGTTTTAATTCCGATAGTTTTTGTAGGATTATTTTTGGCATTTATATCACAAAAAGAATTAAATACTTTGCTTTTGGGTGATAATTATGCTCAAGGATTAGGTATTCGTATAAAAAGAATAAGAACAATTGTAATAATTGCAACATGTTTATTGGCAGGTAGTGTTACTGCTTTTGCCGGTCCAATAGCTTTTTTAGGATTAGCAGTACCACATATAGCAAGGTCTGTTTTAAAAACATCAGATCATAAAATATTAATTCCGGCAACAATATTAATCGGTGCTGTACTTTTATTAGCTTGTGATATTACGGCACAATTACCAGGGAATAGAAATACATTACCTCTAAATGCTGTAACCGCTATTATTGGTGCTCCTGTAGTGATTTGGGTAGTAATTAAGTCAAAAAATAGTTGATGGATGAATAATAACTGTTTGCAAACTGAAAACTTAAGTATAGGATATAAAGAAAAAATATTGCTGAATAACCTAAATTTAGAAATAAAAAAAGGTGAAATGGTATGTTTATTAGGTCCTAACGGAGTTGGAAAATCAACATTAATAAAAGTACTTACAAAAATATTACAACCTTTACATGGAGAAGTGTTTATTGTTGATGAAAATAATTTTGTAAATATTAATAAAATATCTCCTTTAAAATTAGCAAAACATATCAGTATTGTTTTAACAGAACAATTACCATCTTCTAATTTTACGGTAAAAGATATTGTTTCTTTAGGTAGGGTTCCATATACCAATTGGCTAGGAAATTTAACAAAAAAAGATGATATAATTATTGAAAATGCAATGGAAAAAGTGAATATCACTCATTTTAAAAATAGACAAGTAGATAGTTTAAGTGATGGAGAAAAACAACGGGTAATGTTTGCTAAAGCCCTTGCCCAAGATACTGATTTAATTATTTTAGATGAACCAACAGCTCATTTAGATATAGTTCATAGAGCAGAATTATTATCATTGTTAAAAAAATTAGCTATAGAAACTCAAAAAGGAATCTTAATTTCTACTCACGAATTAGAAATGGCAATTCAGGCAGCAGATAGTATTTGGTTAATTGATAATGAAAATGAATTAGAGGTGAGTTCTCCTGAAGATTTAGTGCTTTCAGGTAAATTTATGAAAATTTTTAAAGGAAACCATGTTTGTTTTAATGAGCAGAATGGTACATTTAAAATAAAAAATAGAGCTTTAAAAGATATCAATTTGATAGGAGAAGGAAACCGTTATTATTGGACAAAACATGCTTTAGAAAAAAAGCAGTATAAAATTATAAATAAAAAAAGTGATATTTCTGTCACAGTGAAACCTAATCTATGGCAATTGGAAAAAGAAGGAAAAGTAACAGAATTAGGTAACATATCTGCATTAATTAAAAAACTTTAAAAAATGAAAATATATACAAGAAAAGGAGATGAAGGTAAAACAGCTGTTGCTGGCGGGAAAAGAGAATTTAAAGATTCGGTTAGAATAGAATGTATAGGAACATTTGATGAAACAAATTCAACAATAGGTTTATTAAGAGTAAAATTAGGCAATGAGCATGAGTGGCAAATAAGACTACATAAAATACAAGTAGATATTATGAATTTAATGTCTTATTTAGCAAGACCATCAAAAACAGGTCGTCCAAATCCAAATCCTAAGCCCATTGACGGTGCAGAATTTTGTGAAAACTGGATTGATGAAATGGAAAATAAAATAGGAGAACCTTCAGATTATTTTATTTTACCAGGAGGAAATGAAATTTCAGCACTTTGTCAAGTAATAAGAACTCAAATTAGAAGAGCAGAGAGAAGATTAGTAACATTAAAACATCATGATTCTGATTGTGTGGAGGCATATATTAGCGCATATATTAATAGATTGTCTGACCTATTTTTTACTATGAGTAGATATGAAATGGGTAAGCATGGTGTTGTCGAAGAGAAATGGAATTTATTTTTATATAAAAAGAAAAAAAGTAGGTAATTATAAAAATATTTGTTTTAAAGAGACAAAAAAAGTTTGTAGGTTTATTGTTATTGAGTAGTAAAAAGGAATCCCCAAATTTTTTTTTATTGGTCTCAAATTTAATTAAAACGATACACTTTAGTGGATCTCTCTTTAGCTTCTAAAATTTTTTGTTGGTATATTAGAACAAAGAGTAAATAAGATGGTCAGTATCTAGATCAACAGTTTATATAGTTTTGAGTACCAAGTAATAGGTGTTCAGTTTTAGGAGGGGATATTCATAAAAAATGTAGAGAAGTTTTAATGCAGGTTTGTGATGCTAAGAGTGTAAATACTTTGAAAGGAGTGGTTAGTGAAAATCATATTTATATGCATTTAGAATATCGACCATCTCGAAATAGAAGTAGTTTGGTTAAAAAATTGGAAGGAAGAAGTTCACGGTGTTTACAATAAGTATTTCTAAAACTAAATTAAGAAATACTGTGGTCGTTATTTTTGGGAGTCGGATTACAGGTAATATTACAGATAAGATGGTAAATAAATATTTAGAACGTCATCGTAAATCAAGTAATAATAATTTTATCCTTGAGTAAGTACGTTTGCTTCCGTACACCTGACTTCAGTCAGATTTAAAAACCTATGGGACTTTAGTCTATAGGGGTTTAGTTTATTAATTTTAGATAAAAGATTAAATTAAATAATGATTAAATTAATTTTAGTTAGGCATGGCGAAACCATTGAAAATGTACGTGGTATCTGTCAAGGTCAAACAGATGGTACTTTGTCAAAAAAAGGAATTGCAGAAAATAAATTATTGGCAAAAGAATTAAGTGACCATCAAATACATAAAATATATTCCAGTCCGTTAAAACGAGCTGCTGATACTGCGAAGGAAATATCAAAATATCATCCAATAAAATTAGAATTTAGAGATAATTTGATGGAATGGTATTTAGGCGCATTACAAGGTGAAAAATTTCCAGATGATTTTGATATTACAAACCTCAGTGATGAGTTGGAAAATGCGGAACTGGTAAAAAAAAGACTCCTTTATTTTTTAGAAGAAATAAGGGATCAACACAAGGATGAAACCATTGTTATTGTAAGTCATGGCTTAACGATTAAAGTGCTTACAACTATTTTAAAAAAATTGCATCTTTCAAGATCTGTCGGGGTGAAACTTATGGAAAACTCTGGTTATGAGTTATTTATGATTTAATAAGCTCATTAAAATTATTATTTTCTTTTTTAGTAAAATTAACTTTGCTACAATAAATAAATGTTTTAGTTTTGCAATGAATTTGGTTTTCCGTATTTAATATTAAATCGGAATTAAAAGGGAATCCGGTGCAAAACCGGAGCTATACCCGTAGCTGTAAGCCTTAAAAAAGCTTTTTCAATCTTCGCCACTATCTTAATTTAAAGATGGGAAGGCATGAAAAAGTAAGGTGAGCCAGAAGACCTGCCAGAAAACACGTTCGGGTTAAACAAAATATATAATGTTATTAAAAAGATTTACATTTCTGGGATTTGTGTTTTTTATGCATTTCACAATCATAGGGCAAACAATAGATACGATTGTTTTGTTAGATGATATCGAACTGACTGTAAGAAAACAAAAATTTCTTGTAGGTAGTAAAATTGAAGCAATGGATTCAATAAAGCTAAACACCGTATCTGGTGGTAGTTTAACCGATATGATAAATCGCTATTTGCCTATCTATATAAAACAAGATGCAGGTGGTTTATCAACCATCCGATTTAGAGGTACGAGCCCTGATCATACTGCAATTATGTTTGACGGCATTAATATAAATTCACTTACTCTTGGCCATTCAAACATGTCAAATATACCCATGTTTTTATTTGATGAGGTTAAAGTGCAGTTTGGAAGTTCAAGTTCACTTTATGGTACCGATGCCATTGGAGGAAGCATTCAATTGAATAATAAATTAGAATTGAATAAAGGGTTTAGTACAGAGTTGCAACAAGATTTTGGAAGTTTTGGTTCGTACTTTACAGGATTAAAATTAGGATATAGCAATAATAAAATACAGTATTCTATTAAAGCATTTTATCAACAAAAAGAAAACGAATTTTCATTTTTAAATATAGCCGCAAAAGACTTTGAGAAAGATGAATTTATAGATGATAAACAAAAAAATACAGCCATAAAAAACTATGGAATACTTCAAATATTTAATTTTAAAATAACCGATAAACTTTTCTTTTATACAAAACAATGGTATCAAAATAATTGGCATGAAGTACAGCCAAATATGTCTGAAAACTATTATGGAGCAGATTATAAGGAGATTGAAAATAATAATTTAAGAATAACTACAGGTTTAAATTACAATTCCGGAAAGCATAAGTTTACAACAGGCTTCGGTTATGTATATGATTATCAATTGTATGATAATAATTATGATGAAACCATATCAACACAAACAATTACAGGTGATTTTAACTATTATAACTCTAATTTTCTTTCTGGAAATTTTAATGTAGGGATGAACTACTCTCATTTAACATCAGATGTTTATGCATACAAAGAAGACATCAAAGAAGATAGATTTGATTTTTATACTTCCTATAAATTAAAAATAATACAAAGTTTGACCATGGCGGTAAATCTTAGAGAAACTGTTGTAATTGATTATGCAAATCAGTTTGCTCCATCTATAGGTTTTGATTACAGAATAATTGAAACAAATGAAAAAAAGATTAATGCTAGTGTATCGGTTTCCAAAAGTTTTAAAATACCATCATTTAATGATCGTTTCTGGTATCCGAATGGAAACCCAGATATTCTTCCTGAAAATGGAATGAATTATGAAATAGGTTCTAAATACAGTATAAAAGGGAATAAAAATACTCTTAATTTTGGTTTTACAGCATTTGTTCTGAATATTGATAATTGGATTCAATGGATCCCTGTTACTAATTCCTTGCCACCACCTAATGATGGTACTATGTGGCGACCACAAAATATAACAGAGGCACAAAGTATAGGCGTTGAATTAGATTTTGACAATACGTTTAAAATTAGAAATGTAAATTTAAGTTGGGGAATAAGGTATAGCCTAACCAATGTTTCTAGTGTAGATGATTTTTGGAATTTTAATTTTTCAGAAAGAGAGCAACTATTTTATACACCAAAGCACATTGCAAACCTGTATACAACAGTAGGTTATGATAGTTGGTATTTTAACCTATCTGGCTCATATACTGGAGAGAGGTTTACAGAAAGTAGAGAAATATTAGAAGGGTACTTTTTAGCAAATGCATCTATTATAAAAAACTTTAATTTAAAGAAAAACATCTTTTCTATAAATTTAAATATCAATAATCTATTTAATAAAGCCTATCAAAATCAAGCATATTATGCGATGCCTGGTACAAATTTTAATCTAAGTTTAAAATATTTATATAAGTAATCTAAAACCATTAAAAAATGAATTCTATTAAAAAAATTATTTTATCGGTATTATTGTTATCTACCGTATTTGTATCATGCTCGTCTGATGATGGTCCTGATGATAAAAAAGAGTATAATAAAGTGGCATATGTAGTAAACTATGGAGGTTATGCCAAAGGTAATGGCGAAATTAGTGTTTACGATATTGAGACGAATACGATAAGCCAAAATGGATATAAAACAGCAAATAATGTGGATTTTACGTCTAACATTCAATCTATGTCTATTTATAATGATGTCGCTTATTTAATGTCAAATGCAGGAGATAAAATAGATGTTATAGATGCAGGAACTTTAGTAGCTTCCATAAATCCAATTTCAGAAGATATTACAAAACCTCGCTATTTTGCAGCAACTGGTAATACGGCTTATATTTCTTGTTGGGGTGAAGTTAATGACTGGAGTGTAATGGCAAATTCATATATCGCAAAAATGGATCTTTCTTCAAATACAATTACTAAAATTGCTTTACCAGGTGGTCCAGAAGGTGTTATTGTTTCAGATAATAAATTATTTGTAGCATTAAGTAATGTGAATAAAGTAGCAGTTATTAATCTTGCTACAGAGGTTATTAGTTATATAGAGGTTTCTGCTGTTCCTCAACAATTTGTAGCAGATGATAGCGGAAACATATGGGTATCTACGGTAAGTAAATATTCCACTCCATTTCCTTCAGATAAATTAGGCTTATCTATTATCAATTCTAAAACAAATAAAGTAATAGGCGAAGTGAATTTTCCAGAAATGGGTAGTGATGGTTGGATAGATATTACATCAGATAAAAAAACTATTTATGCAATGGGTGCTGAATCATGGCCAGGTACAGCAACTACAATTTATGCTATAGATGTTGCAAATAAGTCAATTGGAACAAGTGCATTGATTACTGGTGAAAATTATTATGGTTTTAATGTTAACCCTGATAATGATGATATTTATGTTTTGGTAGCACCAGATACAAGTTTACCAGGCACATTAAAAATTCACTCTTCAAATGGTGTATTATTGAATGAAAAAACAACAGGTCCTGGACCAAACCATGTTCTTTTTTACGATGTAGAAAAGTAAAAAACAGAAATAATAATTTAAAAAGGCTCTTTCATTATTGTTTAAAAAAAACATAATAAAGGGTCTTTTTTTCTTAAGAAAATATTCATTTTATGAATAATAAATTGCGACCAATTATGTTTGTTGGTACAGGTTCTGATGTTGGAAAATCTGTAATTAATGCTGCATTTTGTAGAATTTTTTTACAAGATGGATTAAAACCAGCGCCTTTTAAAGCACAAAATATGTCGCTTAACAGTTATGCAACTCCTGATGGTTTAGAAATTGGTAGAGCGCAAGCGGTACAGGCAGAAGCCTGTGGAATTGATTGTAAAGTAGAAATGAACCCTGTTTTATTAAAGCCAACATCCGATCAATCTGCTCAGGTTATTTTAAATGGAAAGCCTGTAGGAAATCAAACGGCATCAGAATATTTTTTAGATACAGATAGAAATGTACTTTTTGAAGAGGTAATAAAATCTTTTAAAAAGTTAGATAATCAGTATAATCCTATTGTTATAGAAGGAGCAGGAAGCATATCAGAGGTAAATCTTTGGGAAAAAGATATTGTAAATATGCGCGTTGCTTTGGCTACAAATGCTGCAACTTTTTTAATTGCAGATATTGATAAAGGTGGTGTTTTTGGTAGTATTTATGGAACACTTAAATTACTTCCTGTAAAGGAAAGACAATTAATAAAAGGTATTATAATTAATAAATTTAGGGGAGATATTAAGCTATTTGATGATGGAAGAAAAATATTGGAAGAGTTAACCGGAATTCCGGTTGTTTCAGTAATTCCTTATTATCGAGATATTTTTATTGAAGATGAAGATTCGGTAGTTTTAGATAAAAAGCATGGAAAAAGCTTAAGTAATAAAACTAATATTGTAGTTGTGCTACTAAAGCATATGTCAAATTTTACTGATTTCAATGTGTTGGAACGAGTACCCGAAGTTCATCTTTTTTATACCCATGAGATTGATGATATTTTAAATGCAGATATTGTAATAATTCCAGGTTCTAAAAATACAATTCACGATTTATTATATTTACGGAAAACGGGTCTAGCAAAAGCTATAATTACTGCTCATGAAAATGGAAAATCTGTTTATGGAATTTGCGGAGGGTTTCAAATGATGGGAACCGAAATTAATGATCCCCATCATGTGGAAGGTTCTATTGAAACAATACCTGGTTTAGGGATTCTTCCTGTAAAAACTATATTGACTAAAGAAAAAATTACAGAACAGTGTAGTTTTACTTTTAAAAAGATGAAGGCGATTGGAAAAGGTTACGAAATTCATATGGGAAAAACAGTTTTTAATAATAGGTTGAATGCTAATTCCTTATGTGAAACATCTAAAGGGGTTGATGATGGTTGTTTTTTAAATAATAAAACATGGGGGACCTATATTCACGGAATTTTTGATAATATATTTATAATCCAAGAAATTGTAAAAAGTGCAGGATTAAATATTGTTCTTGATTTTGATGTGTATAAATTTAAAGAAGAGCAATATAATAAATTGGCAGATTTAATTAGAAATAGTACAGATATGGATTATATATACAAAACCCTTAAGAGATAATGATATCAGGACACGGAAGCGATTTATATAGGTACAAGCAGGGAATAATTGCAGATTTTAGCTCAAATGTTTGGTACAAAGGAGTATCGTCAAAACTAATTAAACATTTGAAGAGTAAATTAAAAAGTATTATTCATTATCCTGAACCTGATGCCGGGAGCTTATCCAAAAAAATTGCTCAAAAATATAATTTAAAAGATGGCAATGTATTGGTTGCCAATGGAGCTACGGAGGCTTTTTATTTAGTGGCTCAAGTATTTAAAGGATATGATAGTTTTATTGTTTATCCGTCATTTTCTGAATATGAAGATGCTTGTAAAGTTTATGATCATCACTTACATTATTTAGATATCAAAGATTTTAATAAAAATGTTACCTTAAAATCAAATGCTTTGTTTTGGTTAGGAAATCCTAATAATCCCGATGGTACAATAACTTCAAAAAAAACAATAAGAGAATTATGTGATAAAAATCCAAATATTATTTTTGTAATAGATGAGGCTTATAAAGAACTGTGTGATGGATCTGAATCTATTGTAAGTTTACTCAATGAATTTGATAATCTGATTATAATTCATTCCTTAACCAAAGCATTCGCTATTCCGGGAATCAGACTAGGTTATCTATTAGCATCAAAAAAAATAATTGATAAATTATATTTAATTAAAATGCCTTGGAGTGTAAATAATCTAGCGATTGAAGCTGGTAATTTTATTCTTGCCGATTATAATAGACTATTGCCTGATATAGAAATTTTAGTTTCAGAAAGCAAAGCTTTTCAAAAATCATTGAAAAATATTTCAGGATTAGAGGTGAAGAAATCGGAATGTAATTATTTTCTTCTTCGATTAAAAAAAGGAAAGGCTGGTGATTTGAAACAGTATTTAATTGAGAAACATGGATTACTTATTCGTGATGCTTCAAATTTTAAAGGACTGGATACATCCTATTTCAGAATTTCTATTCAAGAATTCAGATTTAATAAACTTCTAATTAACGCTATCGAAGAATGGATAAATACATCTAAATAATGGAGTTTTATTTGATAGCAGTACCATTGGTTTTAGGTTTTATTCTGGATTCAGTTTTGGGAGATCCTCTTTGGCTTCCACATCCAATAAGGTGGTTTGGTAAAGCTATTTCCTTTTTTGAGCAACGATTTAATTCAGGTAAGAACAGAAAGATCAAAGGTACTTTTACTACTATTTTTTTGGTGGTTATTACTTATTTGGCATTTTATTATTTAATAGAATTCTCAAAATTCAATAAATATTTTTATTATACACTTACAATAATTTTTGTTTTTTACGGACTAGCAAATAGAAGTTTAATAACAGAAGCTTTAAAAGTTGAAAAAAAACTGAGTAGAGAAGGGGTAGAGGCAGGAAGAAAACAAGTTGGTTTTATAGTTGGTAGGGATACATCCGAATTGTCAGAGAATCAAATCAGAAAATCAGTATTAGAAACATTATCAGAGAATTTAAGTGATGGTGTTATTGCTCCTATTTTTTATTATGCAATTGGAGGTATTCCTTTAATGTTTGTGTATAAAATGATAAATACTTTAGATTCAATGATAGGTTATAAAAGCGATAGATATAAGGATTTTGGTTTTTTTGCAGCAAAATTAGATGACTTGGTTAATTTTATTCCTGCTCGAATTACAGCCCTATTAATGGTCATTATTACTTTTAGCTGGAGAGGAGCTACTTTTATATTAAAATTTGGTAATCAACATTCTAGTCCTAATGCCGGTTACCCGGAAGCGGCTTTGGCAGGTATTCTCAATTGTCAGTTTGGAGGTGCAAATAAGTATCATGGAAAATGGATAGAAAAACCTTTGATAGGAGAAAATGATCGTGTTGTCTCAAAAAAAGACATCTATAAAACAGCTTTAATCAACTGTTTAGAAGCTTTTATGTTTGTGTGTTTGGTTCTTTTATTATTGTGCTTTACAAAATGATTATTGTTTTAAAATGATATTTATAATTGAAAATTGAATACATTTGATACAAACTTATGCAGATGAAAAAATTCTTTTTAATTGGTGTCATCATTTCTTTTTTTAATTCAGTAAGTGCACAGGAATTGGGATTGCGTTTTGGGGAAATGACTGGTAATAATATCGCAATTGATGGAGTTCTGAATTTTAAAACTAGTAGATTACATACCGATATTTCTTTTGGTGATGGAGTAGGAGTAGATATTATTTATGATTTTATATATAGCCCTATATCAGCATCATCTAAAATGTATTATTATGTAGGCATAGGTGTTGTTACTCTTTTTTATAGCGACTTTGAAATGGGAGCAACCGGAGAAGCAGGGTTTGAATATAGGTTTGATAGCATCCCAATTGTTATAGGATTAGATTACAGGCCTTCCATAATTGTAATAGGTAGTACAAATTTTCACTGGAATGGTTTCGGACTCAATGTACGTTATGCTTTTTAATTTGTTTTAAGTGAAATTATTACTAATCCTTGTAGAGTTTCTTTAAGAGTTGATTTTCAACTCTTTTTTTATGCAGTCGGGTAATACTTGTATTCAACTCAAATCCTAAAAGTAAAATAATGGAGTTCAACCAAATAAAAAGCATGATAACCATTACTGTACCAATGGAACCATAAAGCTTGTTGTATTGTCCAAATCTACTAAGGTAAATTCCAAAAATTATAAAGTCAATAATAAAAAAAATAGTTGTAAATATGGTACCCATAGAAAAAAATGAAGTTTTTTTTCCTTCTTTTGTTCCAAAGTAAAAAAGAATAGAAACACTGGTAAAAACCATGATAATCATGATCAGATATTGAGCCGATCGAACCCATCCTACAGCGTTTGTTACAATTCCTTTTTTATTTAAATTGTTTATAACCAATCCTAAAAACACAATAATGCTTACAGTAAAAAGCAATAGAACAACTAGTAGAAGTGATACGATAAGTGAAACAAGATATTGTCGTACAACTGTACGAGTTTCAATTTGATGATATGTGTATTCAAATCCACTAAAAATAGCATTTACTCCATTGGTCATCAGCATCATAGAGAGTAAAAGTCCAAAAGATAACAATTCTCCATATTTGTTTTTGGCAATATCATTTATCACAGAATTTATTGCCTGAGCAGCTTCTTCTGAAGGCATGCTTTGAAGTATGAAATTTGTGAAATTATCCTGAAAGTTTTCTATTGGGATATATGGAATCAGGGTTAGCACAAATAAGGTGAAAGGAAACAAGGCAAGAAAAAAACTAAAAGCAATACTACTTGCTCTTGATGTTAAAGCTCCCTTAAAAATTCCATTTATATACATTTCAAGAAAGTCATATAAATTCATTCCTTCCATTCGTGGTAATTTGATCTTTTCAGAAGCTTGAATGATCCATCCAATAACAGGAATCTTTTTTAGATTTTCTTTTGTTTTGCTCATTTTTAAAAGTATTTGGCATCATAAGTAGATTGCCATTTGTCCTGAACTTTTAAAACCTGTTCAATAACATCTCTTACACAGCCTTTTCCTCCTTTTTTTTGAGAAATATATTTTGATACTTGTTGTATCTCTTGTACAGCATCAAGTGGGCATGCAGGAAGTCCAACCATTTTCATTACCGGAAGATCGGGTATATCATCACCCATGTACAATATATTATCTGGTTTGATTTTGTATTTATGGATGAATTCTTCCATATCATCTTTTTTATTGTGTGAGCCAAGATATATGTCTTTTATTCCAAGATCACTTAAACGTGATTTTACACTTGGATTATTCCCGCCAGAAATAATACAAATATGGTAACCCATATTAACAGCAGTTTTCAATGCAAATCCATCTTTGGTATGCATTTTTCTTACTAATTCGCCATTAGGGAAAAGAGTTACAGTTCCATCAGTTAAAACTCCATCTACATCAAAAATAAATGCTGTAATATCAGGCATAATTTCTTTATAACTTTTTTCCATACTATTTTGATGATTTTTTATAAGTTCTTATATCTGATTTGTAAATGATT
>JADGEA010000425.1 GCA_016744615.1 Flavobacteriaceae bacterium | reverse complement strand
AGATATGGCATTGATATCTTCTGTTTTTATGTTTGCATCCTTAGAAAATTGATCTGCAACAATGGCATCCACTGGTAAATGTATCTGTACGTTTTTTTGTGTTGCGATTTTTAAAATAGACAATGCTAATTCTTGTTTGTCATCCTCCACTAAGGAAGATCCAACTTTTCCGCCTTGTGCTTTTACAAAGGTAAAAGCCATACCACCTCCAATAATTAAATGGTCTATTTTATCTAAAATACTTTCAATAATGGTAATTTTTGAAGAAACTTTTGCGCCACCAATAATCGCAGTTACGGGTTTTTCACTATGCGTTAATACTTTGTTTATATTTTCGATTTCTGAAGCCAATAGCATTCCAAAACATTTGTTTTCGGGAAAATATTTAGCAATTACTGAAGTTGAAGCATGAGCTCTGTGAGCGGTTCCAAAAGCATCATTTACATAGACATCTCCCAATTTTGAAAGTGCTTCAGCAAATCCTTCATCACCTGCTTTTTCTTCTTTATAAAATCGAAGATTTTCCAATAATAATATTTCACCGTTTTCTAAATCGGCAACTGCTTTTTCTGCATTTTCACCAATACAATTTTCAGAAAACTGAACCTGAACTCCAATAATTTCACTTACTTTTTTAGCGATATGTTTTAATGAAAAATTTTCTTCAATGCCATTAGGTCTCCCTAAATGTGACATTAGCACACAACTACCGCCATCTTCTAATACTTTAATAATGGTGTTTTTTGCAGCAGAAATTCGAGTACTGTCCGTAACTTCTAAATTTTCGTTTAAAGGAACATTAAAATCAACACGTATTAATGCTTTCTTATTTTCAAAATTAAAGTCGTTTACCGTTTTCATGTGTCTTTGTTTATTTTTTAAATATGGTCACATGCTGTTCGCAATTAGTCATCTCCTTGAGTATGATAAATTTTAAAAAGCTCGTTTCATATACTGGGTTTTTGGACTGCAAATATAGTATTTTTGAAAGGTTCTTTTTAACTAAAAAACCGTAATATTGTCTATGGATTTTTCCGAAGTAATTGGGCAACAACATTTAAAATCACATCTGTTAAAGACTGTTGGTAATGGTCGAATTCCGCATACCCAACTATTTATTGGTAAAGCGGGATCCGGTATTTTACCACTTGCCTTAAGTTATGCTAAAGAAATTTTATGTCACTCATTTACAAAAGAGAGTGACGAATATATTTCTTGTGAAAACAAAGTTGCAAAATTGGGACATCCAGACCTTCATTTTGTATATCCCGTAAACACCAATGAGGATATTAAAAAGAATCCTGTATCTGATAATTTTGCAACAGAATGGCGCGATTTTGTTTTAAAAAATCCATACGCTTCATTATACGACTGGTATCAATTTATTGGAATTGAGAAAAAACAAGGTAATATCAGTAAGAACGAAGCGGTTGCAATTACAAAAAAATTGTCTTTAAAAGCGTATGAAGGAGGTTATAAAGTAATGATCATTTGGATGGCTGATAAAATGAACAACGAATGTTCCAATCAGTTATTAAAATTGGTCGAAGAGCCTCCAGAAAAAACAGTCTTGTTGTTATTAACAGAAAATGTGGAACATGTGCTTGGCACCATTCAATCCCGTTGTCAAAAATTACACGTTCCTCTTTTATCTGAAGAAGATATATTTACACAATTAACTGATAAACATAATATTAGCGACAATATTGCTAAAAAAACAAGTCATCAGTCCAATGGAGACTTTAACAAAGCGCTTCACATCATTAAAAATGATGGTAATGAGGTTTTCTTTGAAAATCTATTTGTCTTTTGGGTAAGAACTGCCTTTAAAGCAAAAGGAAATAAAAGTGCCATCAATGATTTGTTTGATTGGAGTGAAGAAATAGCAA
>JADGEA010000013.1 GCA_016744615.1 Flavobacteriaceae bacterium | reverse complement strand
GCTGATTTTAAAATTGCTGCAATTAAAAAAGGTAAAAATAAACCTAAATTATAACCGGAAAAAGCATCTCCAATGATATCTCCAATTCCTGTGGCACGTAAGATAGCCCCAAATGCGCCTCCGGCTCCTGTGATCAAAATTATGATACCGGCTTCTTTTAATCCACTGGAAACCCAATTAAAATGGGTCTCTTTTACATTTCTGCCTTTTAACTTGAAAGATAGGAATACACCTATGAATAATGCTATGATCGGATTACCTATAAAATTAATAAAACCTGTAAATGAGTTCTCCCCAAAAGGATGAGTAGGATATCCTGCTATCGATTTTAGAGCAATAAGAATTATAGGAATCAATATAGGAGCAAATGCCAAAGATGTTCTTGGAGGTATTTCTGGTTCTTTTATATCAGATTCTATATCTAATTCTTTATATTTTATTTTTCTACCAATATATTTTGCCCAGGCCAAACCTACTAGTGATACCGGAATTGCAACTATTATCCCTAGCATTATTACCAATCCCAGGTCAGCATCTAAAGCAGCAGTTGCAGCCAAAGGTCCTGGAGTAGGAGGAACAAAAACATGGGTTACATAAAGTCCGGCTGCCAATGACACTCCTAAAACGACCAATGGGATCTTGGTTGATTTACTGATCGCTTTGTTCAATGGCGATAGAATTATAAATCCTGAGTCACAATAAACTGGTATAGAAACAAAAAATCCGGTAATATTCATTGCTAATGCTGATCTCTTTTTACCAATGATTCTTAGAATCCATTTTGCAAGAGTTTTCGCACCTCCACTTTTTTCAAGATAAGCACCTATTATTGTTCCAAATGCTATAATAATACCAATACTGCCAAGTGTTTTACCAAATCCATTCATCAATGTACTGGTAACTTCTGATTCATTTAATCCACCTACAAACCCCATGACAATTGCAGATAATAACAAAGACAAAAAGGGGTGGAAGTTAAATTTTGAAGCAGCGATTACCATAAGAATCACCACAATGATCAGTGCAATTATTATTTCCATTTTATTCTTTTTAAGATCATTTAAAACTTAGGTTTTATGACCAAAACAATATTAATAATAGCAGAACAGATAAACAGGAAGTAACAAAAGAAGGGTTTGTGATTTTAATATGTCAAGCAAACATTTTTAAAATACAAAATTACTTATGAAACAACCTCCTTAATCATTAAGGATGAATCTTCTTATTTTCTAATTGGATTATTCTGAATAAGGTCTATATATAAATTGATTTGTGTCTTCAAATTTTTTCTTTCAATGATCTTATCTAAAAAACCATGTTCCAGTAAAAACTCTGATCTTTGAAAGCCTTCAGGTAAATCTTTACCTGTAGTATCTTTTACAACCCTTGGTCCGGCAAAAGCAACTAATGCATTGGGCTCGGCTATATTGATGTCGCCAAGCATTGCATATGAGGCAGTTGTACCTCCAGTAGTTGGATCAGTACTTAATGAAATATAAGGAATTTGAGCCTCTGCTAACTCGGCTAGTTTTACAGATGTTTTTACCAGCTGCATTAAAGCAAGAGAAGCTTCCTGCATTCTTGCACCACCCGATTTAGAGATCATTAAAAATGGAACTTTTTTCTTAATTGAATAACTAATTGCTCGAGTAATTTTTTCTCCTACAACACTTCCCATAGACCCACCAATAAAACTAAAATCCATTGCAGCAATAACTAGATCTTTACCTAATGATTTTCCTACTGCAGTACGAACCGCATCATTTAAATTGGTCTTTTCCTTCGCCTCTTTTAATCGATCAGTATATTTTTTAGTATCTGTAAATTTTAAAGGATCCTTAGATGTTAGTTTTGCATTTAGTTCTTTAAATTTATTGTTATCAAATAATATTTCAAAATACTCTGCACTTCCAATACGAACGTGATAGCCATCTTCGGGGCTCACATATAAATGTGCTTTTAGGCCGTCGGAATCAATTATTTTTCCGCTTGGTGTTTTATACCATAAACCTTTAGGAATATCTTTTTTATCTTCAGTGGATGTTTGAATCCCTTTATCTTTTCTTTTGAACCAAAAACTCATATTGTCATCATTTGTAGGGTCATCATTCATGACGGCCATAATTTTTAATTTTGAAAGGGAGTGGCAAGATATAAAAAAAATGGAGAATCAATTATATATTGACTCTCCATATAAAATTTTGAATACTATAAAGTATCAATATTATTCAGGTCTTCAAAAGCTTGTTTTAATCTTGCTTTAAAAGTAAGTTCACCTTCACGAACCCATTTTCTTGGATCATAATATTTTTTGTTAGGAGAATCATCTCCGTCAGGATTACCAATCTGACCTTGTAAATAATCTGTTTTTTCAGCCATATAATCTCTAATACCTGCCAAATAAGCATATTGTAGGTCAGTATCAATATTCATTTTGATAACACCGTAACCAATAGCTTCTCTTATTTCTTCAAGACTAGATCCAGATCCACCGTGAAAAACAAAATCAACCGGATTTTTGGCAGTATTGTATTTTGCCTCAATAAACTTTTGAGAATTGTCTAATATTTTTGGAGTTAATTTTACATTTCCGGGTTTGTAAACACCATGTACATTTCCAAATGAAGCTGCTATAGTGAATTTATCACTTACTTTTAACAATTCTTCATATGCATAAGCCACTTCTTCTGGCTGGGTGTATAGTTTAGATACATCAACATCTGAGTTGTCAACTCCATCTTCTTCACCACCAGTTATACCCAATTCAATTTCAAGTGTCATTCCCATTTTGCTCATACGCTCTAGATATTTTTTAGATATCTCAATATTCTCTTCTAAAGATTCTTCAGAAAGGTCAAGCATATGTGAACTGTAAAGTGGTACACCATGCTCTTTGTAGAATACCTCACCTGCATCTAAAAGCCCATCAATCCAAGGCAATAATTTTTTTGCACAGTGATCCGTATGCATGATTACAGGAACACCGTATTCTTTTGCCATAGTGTGAACGTGTTTTGCTCCAGCAACAGCGCCTGCAACAGCAGCTTTTTGGTTTTCATTGCTCAGTCCTTTACCTGCGTTAAAATGTGCTCCTCCGTTTGAAAATTGTATAATAACAGGGGCATTTAATTCTTTAGCTGTTTCCAAAATTGCATTGATAGTACTTGAACCAATAACATTTGCTGCTGGTAATGCAAAGTTTTTCTCTTTGGCTAATTTAAAAATTTCCTGTACAGCATCGCCTGAGGCTACACCGGGTTTAATTGTGTTTGACATATTATATATATTTAAGTAAAAAAATGAAAAAACAAAAATACGAAATATTACGAATTAGAAAGGGTAATTGATGCCAATATTATATACAGCATTACCAAAATTATAATTAACAAACCATTGATGCCCATCTGGGAGATGTGGTTCATACGTTTTAAAACCGGTATCAAATCTAAAAACCAAAAAACCAAAATTATAACGTAAACCAATTCCTGATCCTACGGCGGTGTTTTTTAAAGAACTAAAACTTGTTAGTTTCCCTTCTTCCGAAACTAAATTAGAATCTGTGATATCCCAAATATTTCCTGCATCAATAAATAAGGCACTATAAATTTTGTCTGTTAGTTTAAAACGATATTCTAAATTACTTACCATTTTGAATGTTGCTACATTGTATTCTAATGTGGTTTTTTCGGCACCTGGTCCTAGATCAAAAGTTCTCCATGCTCTCATTTCGTTACTTCCCCCTGCGCTGTAACTTCTACTAAAAGGTATGCTGCTGGAATTGCCATATGGGAAAGCAGCCCCAATAAAACTTCTAAAAACCAAAATATTATCTTTTTTCAATTCCCAGTATTTTTTATATTCAAATTGAACTTTAAAAAACTGAGCTATGGGTAAACCAAACATTAATTTTTGATTATCTTCATTTTCATTTGGAGCTACTAAAGTTGATAAAGTTCCTGAAGAGACAAACCGTGCGGTGAAGTATGAAAAATTATTATCATTTATATTTTTTCTCGAATTATATGCAAATGAGTAGGAAATTACAGGTACCATAACATTTTCAGTTAAAATATTGAACCTTTCATCTACATCTGCAACAGTATTGTAATCCTCCGGATATTTGTTTTCAAAATCGTTTGCAGGATCTAAAGTAAATTCTACAAAGGTCTCAATATCTTCATTATTTTTTGGTAACGGATCTCCACCACCAAGATCATGATCCATATAAACATCATTTAATTTTTCATATTCTGAATTGTAAATAATAAAGTAATTATCAATATTTTTATTTTCAATAAATTGTAAATTAAAAATATCGAGCCTATGTCCGGTTGATTTTGAGCTTTTCCATGTATAGTTAACTCCTCCGGTAATTGTTTGCCGATCTAAACCAATATTTTTTTGAAAGCTTAAACTAACATTTATATCGGTATGAGGAACCATATGTTTAGGGATGATAGAAGATGTATTTAAAGGGAAAATAATTCTTGGATATTTTATGGAAGCACTTGTCAATAGTTCCCATGCATTAAAAAAAGAAGAACTATTTGAAGCATCGTTTGCTACATTTAAAAAGGATCCTTGAAATGATAATTCAATAATTTCAGAGCTTTTAAACATATTCCTTCCTATCAAAGAGGTTTTACCAAGAATACCAAATGGTTTGATATTTGAGGTTGTTGCATCCAAATCAAAAGCAATAGCATATTTTTTTAGTGGGGTTAGATAGATATCAGCGGTTAAAGATTCATCATCATTTTCGGTATAATTTATTTCTGCAGAGGCAAATGTTTTTAGATTTCGTAAATAATTTCTGGTCAAAGTCCTTTCGGCATCCTTAAAATAACTATTGGGTGTTATAAAAATAGAATTAACTAAATGCTTTGGTTTTGATTTCATTTTGTCATAACTATAAAAATTATAGTCATTGTAATTTACAGAATCTTTAAAATTTTTATTTCGATTCTTTATGCTAAAATCTGTGTAAATATTAACTTTTGTAATATTCTGGACTTTATATGGTTTTTTATAAACACTATCTCCAACTTTAACAACCCTATCCGGAATTTTAAGTAAAACATCTTTTTGGTAATCTCCTTTGATCGAATCGGTCCAAAAATCCATACTATTGTTCTTAAACTGATAAATTCCTGAATTTCGGAAAAGACTAATCAAACGTTTCTCTTCATTTTCAAAATCGGTAAAAACAAATGGACTTCCTTTTTTTACAATAGATTTCTCTTTTTGTAATTGGTAAATTGAATCTAACGTTGTTGATTCAATTTCAGCAGTAAGTGAATCAATATTATATTGCTGATTGGTTGTGATATTATATTTGATCTCTATTTCTTTTTCTTTTGGGTGTTTACTTTCAAACGCAACATTTGCATCAAAAAACCCATTTGATATAAAATAATTTTTTAATGACTTCATTGTTTTTAAAGTTTTTTTCTCATCATAAAGTATAGGAGCCTGACCTTTATTCATAAACCAGTTGTTAAAACTTTTATTGGTATTGTAAACAATTCTTGTTTGCTTGTTTGAAAAAATACGATCGTATCTCTGTGTTTTTTTAGGGTGGTTGATCATCCATTCTTCAAATGTTTTTGCAAATTCAGGATTTCCTAAATTGTAAAAATGTAAGGATAATGGTATTCCGACTATAGTTTGATTTGCCTTTTGAACAAGAAATTTATCAAGATCTACTTTTCTATCCTTTTTTTCATTGACAAGGATCGTATTTTCAATAAGCATATTTTTGCCTTCCGGAACATATTTAACACTATTACATGAGCTTGCAAATGTAAATATTAAGATAAAGAATAGTATTTTTGTAAAAATCCGAGACAATTTAGCAATATTTTAAATCTATTTCAAAAGTAATACTATTTAGATGTTAAGCAAAAATCAAGTTAAATTAATAAACAGTTTAAAGAAAAAAAAGTTCAGATTACAAAATAGACTCTTTATTGCTGAAGGTGTAAAAGTTGTAGAAGAGCTTATTCAATCTGATTTTCAACTAAATGGTTTATATGCCACAGAGGCCTATTTCAATAAATTTAATATAGAGAATCTACACATAATTTCTGATAAAGAATTAAAAAGTATCAGTGAGTTTAGCAACCCAAATCAGGTTTTTGCCATTTTTAAAATTCCCGAAAGGGAAGAAATTAAGGACACAGGGTTTACCTTGGTTTTAGATGAGATTAATGATCCGGGAAATTTAGGAACGATTATCCGGCTTTGTGACTGGTTTGGTGTTGATCAATTGGTTTGCTCTTTAAATACAGTTGATAGTTATAACCCTAAGGTAGTGCAGGCAAGTATGGGGTCTTTGAGCAGAGTGTCTATAGTTTATAGTGATTTAATTTTATTTCTTAAAAATGAAGTTAGGCCTATTTATGGCGCATTATTGAAAGGTGAAAATGTGTATAAATCAACGTTGCCAAATAATGCAGTTTTAGTTATGGGTAATGAGGCAAATGGAATAAGTAATGATATAGAAAAATTAATCAACAAGCCAATAACTATTCTGCAATTTGGTAAAAATCAAAGAACTGAAAGTTTGAATGTTGCAACTGCAACTGCAATATTGTTAAGTGAATTTAGACGTTAGATAAAAAGAACTTCAATGTCGATAGAGCAGTCGAGAACTCATATAAGATCCTTTTGATAAAGTTAAAAGATTACTTTTATCCTTTATAGCATTCCATAAAATGGAATTAAAACTGATTTACTGTTTTACGAATAGCCACCAACTTGGTCAACAAATCTTCCAAATAATCCAGTTTTAGCATATTTGCACCATCCGATTTAGCAATACTTGGATCAAAATGTGTTTCTAAAAATATACCATCCACACCAACAGCAATTCCTGCTTTGGCAATGGTTTCAATTAATTCGGGTTTACCGCCAGTTACTCCACTTGCCTGATTGGGTTGTTGTAATGAATGTGTAATATCCAAAATGGTTGGTGCATATTGTTGCATTATCGGAATTCCTCTAAAATCAACTACCATATCCTGATAACCAAACATGGTGCCTCTATCTGTGATCATGGCTAGTTGATTACCACTGTCGTGGATTTTTTTAATGGCATGTCTCATGGCTTCCGGACTCATAAATTGTCCTTTTTTTAAATTAACCACTTTACCCGTTTTTGCCGCAGTAACTATCAAATCGGTTTGGCGAACTAAAAAAGCTGGAATTTGTAAAACATCTACGTATTCGGCTGCTTTTACAGCATCATTCTCCGTATGAATATCGGTAACTGTTGGGATATGGAACTCTTTACTAACTTTTTGAAGAATTTCTAGGGCTTTTTTATCACCAATTCCGGTAAAACTATCAATTCGTGAGCGATTTGCTTTTTTAAAACTTCCTTTAAAAATATATGGAATTTGCAGTTTGTTAGTAATCTCTACGCATTTTTCAGCAATTTGCATTGCCATCTTTTCACTTTCAATGGCACAAGGTCCGGCAAGTAAAAAAAAGTTGTTACTATCAAGGTTTTTGATGTTAGAAATTTTAGAAAGATCCATAGTTTTATTTTTTCACAAAGATACAATTTAAGATTCTCCTTTAAAAAATAGAAATATCCCATTGTAATCTAAATCTATTCCCCTTATTATAGACCAACTCTGTTTCATCGGTTTGTAAATAAGAATAGTCAAATGTTAATTTGTTTTTATGTCCTTTAAAAAACCAGTTACAGCCAATTGTATATTCGTAATGATTATTACCAGAAATATCTAAGTTTGGATTATAAAATGCCTGGCGCGCAAAGATTTCTAATTCTTTTGGGAATTTTTTAAAACTAGAGTTAAAAAAATAGCCCAATTGAAAATAGTTACCTATCAAAGAAGTTTGTTCTAAATTAACCTTGTCATCCACATTTTTATAATGTAATTCTTGCTGCCATGATATTCCTTTATATTTAAAAGCTGTTTCGAACAAAAACTGATCGACTTTATATTGTCCGTCAATTCCATCTTCAAAACCAGGTAATTGTCCTCCACCACTTGTTGAAAATTGTGTGTATTTACTAGTGTTGGTAACTCCTGCAATAGCAAATGATGAAATAAATTTTTGATGATTTTCTATATCTGAACCCGAAAATTTTAATATTTCTCCATTTGGATTCCATTGTAGTCGCAACAAATACATTAAAGTACTATTATCATTAGAAGTTCCACCTCTGCCGGTACCTGAAAAAACGGATACCCAATAATTAAAATTTGCAGATCCATTCCCTTTTAAATTTCCATAAAGTGAAACTCCTTGTTGTCTGTCAATTGTAAAAACACTATTGATTATTGATCTTTCAACATCTTGTTGATTTCCTGAAGATATGATTCTCTCTCTTGAATATCTGGCTTTCCATTGCCCTACTTTCAATTTTAAAAAAGAATATTTTTCAATCATCACTCTAAAATCCAACAAATTACCTCCAACTAGGTCTTGTTCAAAATAAAACTTATAATACGGTTTATAAATATGGCCACCAATTTTTATTCTGGCTCTATTTATTTTAAAGTTGGTATTTTCTTCTGTAAAGCCCTCGCCTAATATTGGAAATTCATTGTGTAAATAATTTGCTCTAAACTGACCTCTAAAATCAACTTGAAGTAAATATTGATCTTCAAAAAAATGAAATTCAAAACCTTTTCCTTTGGTGATATAAAAGTCTTTTTTATCTTCCTGAGCAAATAAAATAGAAGAAAATAAAAACCAGGATAAGAATAAAAGGTTCCTTTTAGTCAAGTTATATTTATTTTGTTAGGTTATAAAATAGATTTTCAAGACTATTTATTTTTTGATGTAAGAGTAATGTTCTCAGTCCATTATCTTTTGAAAAATCAAAAATTTGAGCCCTCATATCTTTTTTGGTGTCAAAAGTCAAATTCCATTTATTGTCAAAAATATTTTCAATGGTTTTGATATTGGGGATTTTTTGCAACAATTGTTTTTCCACAAGTAGATCAAATTCAACTTCAATAATCTGCTCCTGATTTTTTAGCAGATCTTCTAATTTTTTATCGGCAACTATTTCTCCTTTATTGATGATGATCACTCTGTCACACATGGCTTCCACTTCCTGCATAATGTGTGTAGAAAGTAGAACCGTTTTTGTTTTTCCAATTTCTTTGATAAGGTTTCTGATATCTGCCAGTTGATTTGGATCTAGTCCAGTTGTTGGTTCATCTAAGATTAAAACCTCGGGATCATGCAAAAGTGCTGCTGCCAGACCAACTCTTTGCCTGTACCCTTTTGATAACTGACTTATTTTTTTATGTTGCTCGGGTGTAAGCCCAACCAGTTCAATAATTTCTTCAATTCTTTCTTTGGTAACTTTGTGAATATAGGCATGAAATTTCAAATATTCTTTAATATAAAGATCCAAGTAAAGAGGATTGTGTTCAGGTAAATAACCTACTGACCTTTTAACTTCTAAAGGATCTTTATCAACATCAAAACCATTAACGGAAACTTTCCCTTCTGTTTTTGGAATATAAGCAGTAATAATTTTCATCATGGTTGATTTTCCTGCCCCATTTGGGCCTAAAAAACCAACAATTTCACCAGATGGAATTTCAAAACTCACATTATTTAATGCTTTTTGTTTACCATATAATTTCGTTGTATTCTCTACAAGAATCGACATTTGCAATTAATTTTGACATGACAAAGAAACAAAATTTTGTTTAAAGATTGTTTAGTTTTGGCAAACTAAATTGATGATTAAGCATATTCTGTTAAGAGTTTCACACTAAAACAAATAAAATTCAAATAAAAATCCAATATTTCTATAAAAATATTTGGAAATATAAAATTTATGTATAGATTTGCTGCCATAAATTAAAAAAAGTGATTAATACAAATAATTTTTATACTCGTTATTTCTTTTTCTTTTATTTTACAAATAAAGGCGAGACTGTGTATATTTAAAATTATAATAAAATATAACCTAAAAGTCTCGAAGAAATTCGGGACTTTTTTTTTGAATAAAATAAAATGAAAATTGCAATTCAAGGTATAAAAGGTTCATTCCACCATATAGTGGCAGAAGATTTTTTTGGAAAAGATATTACTTTAAGTGAGTGTTTATCTTTTACTGAAATACCTGTTTTGCTTAAAAATAAAGAAGTTGACAGTGCGGTAATGGCGATTGAAAATTCTATAGCTGGGGCTATTTTACCCAACTATGCTTTGATTGATGAATATGATCTATCTATAAAAGGAGAGGTTTATTTAAATATTCATCACCATTTAATGGCTTTAAAAGGACAAAAATTGGAAGATATCAAAGAGGTTTGGTCGCACCCTATGGCTATTTTACAATGTAGAAAATTCTTTAGAGATCACCCGAATATTAAATTAGTAGAAGAAAGTGATACTGCAGAAGTTGCTAAAAGAATTCAGGAGCAACAAATTAAAGGTATAGCAGCAATTGCCAGCAAAAGAGCCGCTGAAATTTATGATCTGGAAGTGATTCGTGATGATATACAAACGATTAAACAAAACTCTACAAGGTTCTTTGTTTTAAACAGAGAAAAAAGCTCTCAGAAGCCTAAGAATAAAAAAGGACAGGTAAAAAATAAGGCGTCCATTAAATTTATAACAAAACACAAGACAGGTAGTTTAGCAGAAGTTTTAGATATTTTTGCAAAGCATGAAATTAGCATGACTAAAATACAATCTATGCCCATTATTAAAAAGAAATGGAGTTATGCTTTTTTTATTGACTTGCTTATTGATGATTATAAATTGTATAAAAATGCTTTGCATTTGATCAAAAAAAAGGTAAAACATTTAAAAATTATTGGTGAATACCAACGAAATAAGTAGGAAAATGAGGATGAAAGCAAATAGATTAAATAATGTAAAAGAGTACTACTTTTCAATAAAATTAAGAGAGGTTAGAGAATTGATTGCTCAGGGTAAACCTATCATTAATTTAGGTATTGGAAGCCCAGATATGGCTCCTCCCAAGGAGGTAATTGATGCAATAGCAAATGCTTCCAAACAGACTCAAAATCACGGTTACCAAAGTTATCAGGGGGTGCCTGAACTCCGACAGTCTATTGCTGATTTTTATAAGAAATATTATACTGTTGCTGATCTTGATATTAATTCGGAAATCCTTCCATTAATGGGATCAAAAGAAGGAATATTACATATATCCATGGCATATCTTAATGCTGGAGATGAAGTTTTAATTCCGAATCCAGGATATCCAACCTATACTTCAGTTACCAATTTGGTAGAAGCTAAACCTGTTTTTTATGATTTAAATGAAGATAATAACTGGTTTCCTGATTTTGAAGCATTAGAAAAATCAGATCTAACGAAAGTAAAAATTATGTGGGTAAATTATCCGCATATGCCAACAGGAGCAACTCCAACGGATGCATTATTCAAAAGGTTGATTGCTTTTGGAAAAACACACAATATATTGATTGTGAATGATAACCCGTATAGTTTCGTTTTGAATGATAATCCGAAAAGTATTTTGGCATACAAAGGGGCAAAAGATGTTGCTATTGAATTAAATTCTTTAAGTAAAACATTTAATATGGCAGGCTGGAGAGTTGGTATGGTTTTAGGGAGCAAAGAGAACATCAACAATATTTTACAGGTGAAAAGCAACATGGATTCCGGGATGTATTATGGAATTCAGCAGGGGGCAATTGCAGCATTAAATTTGTCAAATGATTGGTTTGAAAAGATGAATGCTGTTTATAAAGAACGTCGTAAAATTGTATGGGAAATATGTGATGTTTTAAATTGTGTTTACGATAAAAATAGTGTTGGTTTGTTTGTTTGGGCAAAAGTCCCTGAAGGGAGATCAGCAACTGAATTAACAGATGACCTTTTATATAATAAAGATGTTTTTATTACACCGGGCATGATTTTCGGGAGTAATGGCGATAATTATATTAGGTTTTCACTTTGTGTAAAAGAAGATAAAATTAAGGAAGTATTAAAACGTATCTCATGAAAAAAATTGCAGTTATCGGATTAGGATTGATTGGAGGTTCTTTGGCTTTAGAGTTAAAAAAGACTTCGTGGGCAACTATTTATGGAATTGATAAAAACTCAGAGCATTTACAAAAAGCATTGGATCTTGGGATTATCTATAAAAAAGCTACTATTAATATTGTTAAAGATATGGATGTAGTGATTATTGCTGTTCCAGTTAATATTGCGCCAATAATAGCAAACCAGGTGTTGGATCTGGTCAATGAAAATACTTTGGTATTTGATGTTGGATCTACCAAGGTTGGAATTTGCAAGGCAGTAAAAGATCATCCGAAAAGGAAAAATTTCGTAGCATTACACCCAATTGCAGGTACTGAATTTTCAGGGCCAGAAGCTGCTATTTATGATCTTTTTACGGATAAAGTAAATATCATTTGTGAACAACATTTGAGTAGTGCAGCAATGGTAGAAAGGGCAAGTAGTTTATTTGAAGATCTGAAAATGAGAAATGTGTATATGGAATCGGCTAAACAGCATGATACACACATTGCCTATGTCTCACATTTATCACATATCAGTTCCTTTATGCTTGGAAAAACTGTTTTAGAAATTGAAAAGGATGAAAAAAGTATCTTTAATATGGCAGGTAGTGGTTTTGCATCTACGGTAAGACTTGCAAAAAGTAACCCGGCAACTTGGACCCCCATATTTTTACAAAACAAAGAATCCATATTAAAATCATTGAACGAGTATATAAAAAATTTAAACGAATTTAAACAAATAATTGAAAACGAATCAGTTGAAGATGTTTATGCCATGATGGAAAATACAAATCGCATAAAGGAGGTTTTAGCTGGAATTAAAACAAATTAGAAAGATGGAAAACACAAATTTTAGAATATGGTTGGATAAGATGGAATTGAATCATCCGTTGGTAATTGCCGGTCCATGTAGTGCAGAAAGTGAAAAACAGGTATTAGAAGTGGCTCATGAATTAAAAAATACAGATACCACAATTTTTAGAGCAGGTGTTTGGAAGCCTAGAACCAGACCTGGAACTTTTGAAGGGAATGGTGCAAAAGCTTTACCATGGCTATTAAAAGTAAAAGAAGAAACAGGTATGTTAACTGCAGTAGAAATTGCAAATGCACAACATGCAAAACTGGCATTAGAATTTGATGTAGATGTTTTATGGATTGGTGCTCGTACATCTGTAAACCCTTTTGCTGTTCAGGAGATTGCAGATGCAATTCAGGGAACTGATAAAATTGTTTTGGTAAAAAACCCAATTAATCCAGATCCTGCATTATGGATTGGTGCTATTGAGCGTTTTTATAAAATGGGAGTAACTAATTTAGGTGCGATTCATAGAGGTTTTTCATCTTTTAGAAAATCTAAATACAGAAATATTCCAAGTTGGCAAATCCCAATTGATTTGAAAACTCAATATCCTTTATTGCCAATTATCAATGATCCATCGCATATTTGTGGTAATAGAGAAGGGATTTTTGAAGTTTCACAAACTGCTTTAAATCTTAAATTTGATGGTTTGATGATTGAAACCCATTGTCATCCGGATGATGCCTGGAGTGATGCTAGTCAGCAAATAAAACCTGTACGTCTGGTTGAAATCATGGAAGAATTGAAAGTGAGAAAACCACGTTTTGAAAGAGAAGAATCTGTTTCAAAATTGAATGCATTTCGTAAAGAGATCAATGAAAAAGATGATCAATTATTGGAAATTTTGGCAGAAAGAATGCAAATAGTTGCGAATATTGGAAAGGCAAAAAAAGAAAGTAATGTAGCTGTACTACAAAATACACGTTGGAACGAAATTTTACAAAAAGTGGTTGAAAAAGGAGAAGAGCAGGGTTTGACCCAAGGATTTATTGAAAAAATATTTAAGGCAATTCATCAGGAATCAATTGCACATCAAGAGAAAATTATCAACGGATAACTTAAATATTCATAAAGTGAAATTGAATTGTTAACTTTGTTTTTTCTTTTTATTATTTAATTCATATAAATAAATTATGACAGACAAATATATTTTTTGCATGAAGTGGGGAACTTTATATGGTTCCGAATATGTAAACAGGTTATATGCAATGGTTAAGAAAAATTTAACGTATGAATTTAAAATGGTTTGCTTTACGGATGATGAAAAGGGAATTGATAAAGATATTCAGTGTTATCCAATTCCGGAAATAGATATTCCTTCTAATCTTCCTGAACGCATGTGGAAAAAGCTTACTACTTTAAAATCAGATTTATACGGATTAAAGGGTCGTGCATTATTTTTAGATCTTGATATCGTTATTGTTGATAATATTGATTGTTTTTTCGATGTTGATGGTGAGTTCAGAATTATCAAGGATCACAGCTGGAGAACTTGGAGAATCACCGGAAATTCCTCTGTTTATAGATTTGATATTGGTAAACACGGATATGTTTTTGATGATTTCATAGAAAATTTTGATGAGGTTATTAAAATTCACCGCAATGAACAAGAGTTTCTAACACACGAAATTTATGACAAGGGTAAACTGAAGTATTGGGATAAGGAGTGGTGTCCAAGTTTTAAATATGATTGTGTTTCGCGTTTTCCATTAGCATTTTGGAAAAAACCAATAATACCAAAAGGATCAAAAATAATAATATTTCACGGAGAAATAAATCCTCATAAAGCAATTAAAGGAGGGAGAGGAAAGTGGTATCGATATGTGAGAGCAGCACCTTGGGTTGCTGATTATTGGAAATAACCAAAAATAAAAGCCTCTGCAAAGAGGCTTTTATTTTTTTAAACAATGTTGTGATCTACAAATTCGGAATTCGTAATACCTGACCCGGATAGATCTTATTCACATCTTTTAATAGTGGTTGATTGGCTTCAAAAATATCATTGTACTTCATGGCATTACCATAATATTTTTTAGCAATTAAACTTAATGATTCACCACTTTGAACAGTATGAAATTTAGCCTCTGGTGCTGGAACTGCTGTTGTCATGTTATCTTCAACATTAGCAATTCCTTTTGTATTCCCAAGAGCTAATAATACTTTTTCTCGTGTAGCCTGATCAGAAGCTGTACCCCAAACTTTAGCAGTATCACCATCAATTTCGACGTCAAGATCAGTAACATCAAAACCATTTGATTGAATAACATTTACTAAACTTGCAGCATTTGTTTTGTTTTCAGCAGCTGAATCAATTGAATTATCACCTGCTCCTTTTAAAAATGAAAAAAGTCCCATATTTTATATTTTTTTATTGGTTAATGACCGTGAAATTACAAAAATATTCTTAGATGTTGAAATAATCAGGAGATTTAATATTCCTATATAAAATTTATATCTTTGTTTAAAATTTAAGGAATGAAAGTAATTCGTTTTGATTTAGAAAATTCTGTTTTAAATAATTTTATTGCAGAAATCAGGGATGTATATATTCAAAAAGATTCGATGCGTTTTAGAAGAAATATAGAACGAATTGGTGAAATTTTAAGTTATGAATTAAGTAAAACCATAACATATGATCCTGTAAAAGTGATTACTCCACTTGGTAAAAAAATAATTAATAAAAGTCAGAGTAATCTAGTTTTGTGTTCTGTTTTAAGAGCTGGATTACCATTACATAGAGGTATATTGAATTATTTTGATACCATTGAAAACGCATTTATTTCTGCATACAGACATCATATAAATGAAGATCAATTTAAGATTCATGTGGAATATCTTGCAACACCTCATCTTGACGGTAAAATATTAATTTTAGCTGATCCTATGTTAGCAACTGGTAGTTCATTAGCAGCTGTTTATGATTCTTTAAAAGAATTAGGAAATATTCTACAAATACATATTGTATCAGTAATTGCATCACAAGAAGGAATAGATTTTATAGAAAAACATTTTCCAAAAAATACAACACTTTGGGTTGCGACTATTGATCAATTCCTTAATGAAAAAGGATATATAGTTCCCGGACTAGGAGATGCGGGAGATTTGGCATTTGGATCAAAATTATGATCTTCTATAAAAAATACACGACGATTAATAATATAAAAAAGTTGAATAAAACCAATTCTTTAAGCCAGTATTTTTCAGTGATTTGTAGATAGTTTGCATATAGAATACTCAGAGGGAAAAATAAAAAGGAGAATTCAGACCCATTTTTTTTTGGTGCTATCAAAACAATTATTAGGGCTGTAATAATATGAGCTAACAAAACAAACCATGTTGATTTAAAATCTATTTTTGCGAGTAAATTCTTTTGGGTAATTGGAGGGATGGCAAAAAGGCCAAAAAATATAAGAAAGGATATTGGTACTAACAGTCTGTAATTCAAATAAATATAATACTCAAAATTAAATTGTAGTTTCCAGTAATCATCAAAAAAAGAAAGATCACCAATTAGTAATAGATAAGTGTAAAAAAGGAAAATTGGAGTTATCCATCCAATAAATGGTATTAAAATATTTTTCCAGCTTAGTTTATTAAATATAAATATAGCAAAGAACAAAAGAAACAAGTATAAAAAACTCCATACATAAAATAAACTTGCTAACCCTATCCAAAAAGCAGAGTCAAATATCTTTTCTTTTGGCTTAAGTGCAGATCTCAAGCTATAGATTCTTCTATAAGCAAATAGTAAAATTAAATTTGAGACTAAGATATTTCCATCTGAGAAAGAGAACGGAAAAATTCCAAATAGTAAAATGTAAAAAAGAATAGCAAAAGAATTATCATCTGTCAGGATATTCTTTCTAATAATAAAATTAATGATAAAGATGCTTAGGATCAATAAAAATAAAAAAAAGATTTTTTTGAGGATAAAATTGAAAGTAATATCATTGATTAAGATTGCCTGATTTCCAATTATATAAACAATTGTTATTAATATAGATAAGAATATAAAATTAATTGGCTTTGTTTTATTAAAAAAATTGGCAATCATAAAGTTATTTTTCTATTTTTGCTTCGTTGAAGATTTTATAACTACGAAGTACAAGGTTTAGCGAATTTAAAAAACTTTATAACAGTAGCCTAAATGTTTAACTAGATTTTAAATTAAAAGATATGATTTCAACTAATATTTTCAGAGCAATTGGAGATTTTTGTACTGATATTTTGTTTCTGCCATATGATGTTTTTCGATTTACGGAAGGTTGGTGGAACTCTAACCTTGTAAACACCATTTTTATTTCAATTATCATTCTTTTATTGATGTATTGGATTGGTCGTTTGGTTTCCTATAGAAATACCGTAAACGAATAAAAAAACTAAGCAAAGTGGGTAGCAAGAACAAACTGAAAAGATTTCGTGAGAACGAAGCATTTGAAAATGTAATTCAACCTACCCGAGAAGATGTTTTTAATGGATTTTATTTAAAAGGAAAATGGAGCACATTTTTTAAGAATAGTAATCCAATTGTCTTAGAACTTGGTTGTGGCAAAGGAGAATATTCCGTAGCTCTTGCAGAAAAATTTCCAGATAAAAATTTTATAGGTATTGATATAAAAGGAGCCCGATTTTGGAGAGGGGCTAAATCTGCCTTAGAAGATAATTTAAACAATGTAGCTTTTTTAAGAACACAGATAGAACTGATAGACCTTTGTTTTGCTGAGAATGAAGTTTCTGAGATCTGGATTACTTTTCCTGATCCTCAAATTAAATACAAAAGAACAAAACATCGTTTGCTTAATCAATCTTTTCTTAAAAAATACCAATCCGTTTTATCTCCAGATGGGATTGTACACTTAAAGACAGATAGTGAATTTTTGCATGGGTATTTACTCGGACTTTTACATGAAGGAGAACATGAGGTTTTGTATGCTAATCATGATATTTACAATAGCAGCAGTCCGCCAGAAGAAGCTACATCCATTAAAACTTTTTATGAAAATCAGTATTTAAAGCGCAACAAGCCAATTACATATATAAAATTTAAAATAAATTACTAAGGTTTTAAATTTAAATTTTACATGATGAATGAGGAAGGTTTTTTTGAAAAGGTTTATAAAATCGTAAAACAAATTCCTTATGGTAAAGTTACTACTTATGGTATTATTGCAAATTATTTAGGGACTCCAAGATCAGCAAGAATGGTTGGTTGGGCATTAAATGCTTCAAGAATAGATAATACTGTTCCAGCGCACCGGGTTGTAAATAAAAATGGTATTTTGACAGGAAAACATCATTTTAATGGAACAAATTTAATGAAGCAACTACTCGAGAATGAAGATATTATGGTTTCAAACAATCAAATTATTGATTTTGAAAATAAGATTTGGAATCCATTAAAAGAGTTGAGGTCACAATAAATTACAATTTTTTAAGTTTTTAGTTTAAAATAGGTTGTTTAAACATATCTTTTTTATATTTGTAAATAATTGTATTCTATAAATATCTGAATTCTTATGAAGAAAGTATTACCATTAATAATAGTCTTTATTTCTTTATTGTACTCTGAGTATTCTTTTTCTCAATCAAGTTTTAGTCATGAAGCTGGAGTTACATTTGGTATGGCATCTTATCAAACTGATTTTGGACAACGAAATGATTTTCCTAGTGCAAACGCAGCAACAATGGTGTTTGGTATTACTCATTATTTGAAATTTTTTGGATCTCAGTATAGTTGGAGATCTGGTTCCAGTTTTTTTTCCACCCATTTTAAATTGAAAACAGAATTCAATTATATGAATAATAAAACTGTTCAGCATGAGGGTAACCTAAAGGACAATCCATTATTTCAACAAATGACAGGTGAGATTACAATGTATAATATTGGGACCAATCTTGAATTTTACTTCTTTGATATGGAAGATTATTCTTCTTTTTATCAAAACGAGAATAAATTAAATCCTTTTATCAATGTGGGTATTCATTATAGTTTTTATGACCCTAATATATTATTTAATGATAAAGATTTATTAATTGATGATAATGGTTATTATTATCAATTGGCTGACTTGAAGCCAAGTTGGGCAGACCCTGAGTCAATTTATTTAGAAAAAGATGCAACATTTGCAGCCTCAGTAGGAGCAGGGATTAGATATAGTATATCCGATGTAGATTTAGTATTAGAAGGAAGATGGCAACACTTCTTTTCTGATAATGTGGATGGTTTGGACGACACTACACCTGCTTCGGGAAGTGATTATAACGACACAATGGTGATTGTTAATATGGGTATTGTTTATGTTTTTGGTAAATATTAAATTAATTTTAAAGCTTTTTCTAAATCCTTAATTAAATCTTTTTTACTTTCAACACCAACACTTAATCGAATAAGTGAATCGATAATTCCTATTTTTTCTCTTTCTTTTTTAGGAATGGCTCCGTGACTCATACTTGCAGGATGACCAGATAAAGATTCTACACCACCCAAAGATTCTGCTAAAGTAAAAATTCTTAAATTTTCTAAAACTTTAACAGCTTTTTTATAATTATTATCCTTCAATGTAAAAGAGACCATACCGCCAAAATTTTTCATTTGTTTTACAGCAATATTATGATTTGGATGGGTTTTAAACCCCGGCCAGTAAACGTTATCTACTTTAGGATGTGAAGATAAAAACTCAGCAATAGCTCTACCGTTTTCACAATGCCGTTGCATACGTAAATGCAAAGTTTTTATACCACGTAAAACTAAAAAACTATCCATAGGCCCGCAAATTGCACCTGTAGAATTTTGAATAAAATACAATTCATCAGCTAAGTTTTTGTTTTTCACCACTAATGCTCCGGCAACAAGATCAGAATGACCTCCTAAATATTTTGTTGCAGAATGCATAACAATATCTGCACCAAGATCTAATGGATTTTGTAAATAGGGAGTGGCAAAAGTATTATCAACTATCAGTAAACTATCGTGATTCTTTGCAATTTCAGAAACTTTTTCAATATCAATAATATTTAACATTGGATTTGTTGGTGTTTCCACCCAAATCATTTTGGTGTGTTTATTGATAAATTCTTTAATTTTGTCAGGTTTCCCCATTCCTACAAAATGAAATTTGATTCCGTATTTTTGAAATATCTTTGTAAAAAGCCTGAATGTCCCACCATACAGATCATTGGTTGAAATAACTTCATCTCCAGGATTCAACATTTTAAGCACGGCATCAATTGCAGCAACACCAGATGCAAAAGCCAAACCATAATTACCATTTTCAATACTTGCCAAAGAATTTTCTAAAGCGGTACGGGTTGGGTTTGCTGTTCTTGAATATTCATACCCTTTATCAATCCCGGGTGATGATTGAGCAAAGGTTGAAGTTTGATAAATAGGAGTCATTATTGCTCCTGTACTTGGGTCAGGCTCCTGACCTCCATGAATTACTTTTGTATTAAAGTCCATATTCAATTTGTAAATTGTTTGTTATTCATGCATACAATGCTTTATAGTACTATTTTTTTTAAGGATAAGATTACTCCTAAATGAATTCCATCATGAAATGCATTAAATTTTAGAGCATCATCAATATTATTTAAAGAGATATTGACACTGGTATGGTATGGTGTGTATTTTTTAAACATACCATTTTTATAATCATCTTGGGTTTTTTCAATTACAGGGATCAAATGTTTTTTTACATATTCAATTTCTTCCAAGGAAATATTTGTTGTAGCTTTTGTCCCTTTTCTAAATTTTTCTATTATTTTATCATCAATAGTCTTTGGTAATCTGGAAAACTCATACATTAACAATTGTTGTGTAACCAATATATGAGCAATATTCCAAAAAATGGAATTATTAAATTTTTTAGGTATCATTGTCAGCTCATCATAGCTTAATTCTTCTAATAAATCTCTTAAAAATTTTCTGTTAAAAAATGCTGTTTCAAATATTAAATTCATCTTTTGTATTTTTGTTAAAAATAACCAATTATAAGTATATAATGAAAAAAATCTATTTTTTAAAAACTTGTGACACCTGCAAAAGAATATTAAAAAGTATTCCACTCGATGGATTTACCTTGCAAGAAATTAAAACAGAAGCTATTACGGTAAGTCAGCTGGAGGAAATGAAAGAACTATCAGGAAGCTATGAATCCTTGTTTAGTAAAAGAGCTAAAAAGTACAAAGCAATGGATCTTAAAAATGAAACTTTATCAGAAAAAGATTATAAGCATTTGATTTTAGATGAGTATACTTTTTTAAAACGGCCAGTAGTAATTGTTGATAATCAAATTTTTATTGGGAATGGTAAAAAGAATCTGGAACAATTATCTGTATATTTTGATAGACATTATAAGATCCAATAGCTAAATTTGGAAAATTCTATTTATATTTATTCCTTTAATTGTAACAATGAAAAGAATTTTAAAGATTAGTCTAATTGTAGTTTTCCTAATTGGGTTAGTTCTTTTTTTTGCTAAAATATTTATTTCAAACTTTGTTGAAGATCGAATAGCAGAATTGATAAACAATAATAAGTCAGTTCGGTATACAGCAAATGTCAGTAATGTGAGATTTAAATTACTTAACAGATCTATTACTCTTAGCAATATTTTTATTGGATTAAGATCAGATACCAGTTTAGATTCTTTATCGCCAAATACAGAAAATGATAGTATTGAAAAAATCACTATAGCCTCTGTAAAACTGTATGACATTCATTATTTAGACTATCTTAGAGGTAAGTATATTAGATTTGGTAAAATTGATATCAATGACGTTTTTATCAAAAAAACGAATAAAAAGGATGGTAATACTCAAAATTCGAAACAGGATAATCACTCAATAGATTTAGATTCTATTTATATCGAAGGAATTTCCGGTTTTGAAATTAATAGATTCAATTTTAATAATATTCATTATACAGTTGTTGATTCAATTAGTTATAAACCCATTTTTCAGCATAAGTCTGCCAGTTTTAATCTTGATGGATTTCAACTTAAGAAAGTTCATGATCAGATTTTTAAAATTGAATTGATTGATAATATTTATAAGATAAATGATATCGAATTAAGTGTATCAAATGAAAATTATAATCTTGACATTGAAGAATTTAATTTAAATACCAAAACATTTGATATCCAAATAAAAGGTTTAAAATTAGAACCCTTTAAAGGAAAAATTGCTTTGGCAAATACAGTTAAATATAATGATCCGGTTTTAAATTTTGATGTTGAATTAATTCAATTATACCATTTTGATCTGGCCAGGCTATTAAAAAAACAAGATATTTTTATTGATAGTCTCCTTATTTCTAAAGGATTATTTGAATTTTATAAAGATAAACGAAAACCTTTTAACGAAAAGGTAGTTAAAAAACTACCGCAACAACTTCTTAAAGAGATGAAAACGCCTATTTTCATTGATAATATTGCATTAGATGATTGCCTTTTGATTGCTGAGAATCAATTTTCCAACAAGGGTATGAAGATGAAATTATCCATCAATAGTGTTTATGGTAAATTAAAGAATATCACAAATATAAAGGAATATACAAATATACCAATGACACTAAATGCGAGTGCAAAATTGATGAATCAAGGACATATGAATATAAATTTTGTAATACCATTAAATGACGACAAAAACACATTTTATTTTGATGGAAGTTTGGGTTCTTCAAAATTTAGCTACTATGATAAAATAATTTATCCGGTGTTAGGGCTAAAAATATTAAAAGGAAATCTAGATCATTTAACTTTTAAGGCTAAAGCAAATAATTATTCAGGTAGTGGCACAATGAAAATGCTTTATCATGATCTAGACGCTCTTGTTTACAAAAAGGAAACACATGATAGGAATAAATTTTTAAGTTGGGCTCTTGCCCAAGTTCTACATAATTCAAATCCAATTAAAAACAAAGAGGTTAGAATTGCTAAAATGTATCACAAACATGAAAAATTTATGGGATTTGGTGGTTATCTATGGAAAATTCTTCAAAGTGGGATTGTAAACACCCTATCTCCGTTAGGGAATAAAACTTCAAAAAAAGCAGACAAAATGATAGAGAAGAGAAAATTAAAAAAGGAGAGAAAATAATTTACTCCTTTTGCAATCATTATAAATATTTTCTTTCGATTATAGTTAAAAATCTTTCAACAAGATCTTCTTTACCATTCCAGTTGTATTTTGATTTTACAGTATAATTAATGAAATCAAAAGCTTCTTTTCTGTTATTAAAATCATTTAAAGTACTCAATACTTTGTTGAAATCTGCCTGACTAAAATTAAACAAATTATTTACAAATGCTATTCTATCATTTAAGCCAATTTGTATGGTATTACTAAGAAGTTTGTCGTGTAAGGAAAGCTGTTTTGATTCTTTTTCAACTTGTTTTACTGTAGCTTTTTTCTGAATTTCCTCTATTTTTTTCCTTTCAAAGAATCTTTCTGTCTCTTCTATGGTAACAGTGTCTTTAAACTCTTCTTTTTGACTCATGTCTTCCTTTATGGAATCAAATGTGGGAATAAATAAATTTTCTATATCAATAGTATGTTCAGTTTCTAATTCCTTTTCAGGGATATCAATATTTTCAGTTTCTGTAACAATATTAGATTCTTCTTTTTCTAATTCCTGAATTGAATCTGATTTTTCTGAATTAGAATCTTCTGTTTTTTTAGTCTCCGACAATACTTTTAATTTATTTTGGTAATCTAATATTGTCAATTTTTCAAAAAGAATCAATGTTTTCTCACGTAAAATATTGGCGTCAATATCTTCATCTAACAGAAGAATTTCTTGAGCCAAATTCTTTAAATCATCTATCAAACTCTTAGGCATACACAAAAAATTAATTCAAATCCTTTCTTTTTGTAAAAACACAAAATTAACATTTTCAAAAGAATATTCTACTAAAGAAATTCATTACTTTTGTTTTACAAAATAAAAGTAATATTTTCTCAACAATTTGACCTTAAATTTAAATATAAAAAGATTTGATCTTTAAATATTAATATGTTTCTTGAAAACACAGTAAATCATATCGAAAAGTTTGGATGGATAGAAGTAATTTGTGGCTCTATGTTCTCTGGGAAAACCGAAGAATTGATCCGCCGTCTTAAACGTGCCCAGTTTGCCAAACAAAAGGTAGAAATATTTAAACCCGCGGTTGATACTCGTTATTCGGATGATATGGTGGTTTCGCATGATGAATCTGAAATTCGTTGCACACCAGTTCCTTCTTCTGCAAATATTAGTCTATTAGCAAATGATATTGATGTTGTTGGTATTGATGAAGCTCAGTTTTTTGATGATGAAATCGTTCATATTTGTAATGATCTGGCAAATAGGGGAGTTCGTGTTATTGTTGCAGGACTAGATATGGATTTTCAAGGGAATCCTTTCGGACCAATGCCAGCATTGATGGCAACAGCCGAATACGTTACAAAAGTACATGCTGTTTGTACCAAAACTGGTAATCTGGCTCATTTTAGCCATAGAACTGTACCTGATGATAAACTGGTTTTGCTGGGTGAAGTTCAGGAATATGAACCTTTAAGCAGAGCAGCTTATTATAAGGCAATACAAATGGAAAAAGAAAAGAAAGAATCAGAAAAAAATGAACAATAATCCTACGGTTTTAGAAATTGATGCTAAAGCAGTTAAACATAATATTCGTTATTTTAGGTCAAAATTAAAAGATACAACCAAGCTATTAGTTGTTATAAAAGCATTTGCGTATGGTAGTGATCCAATTCTTATTGGCAAATTACTTGAGCAACAAAATATTGATTATTTAGCAGTTGCTTACACAGATGAAGGTGTTACTCTTCGAAATGCAAATATCAGGTTACCTATCCTTGTTTTGCATCCTCAAATAGAAAATTTTGATAGAATTATTGCTTATAATTTAGAACCTAACTTATATAATTTTAGAACACTGAGTAATTTTTATTCGGCGGTTAAAAGAGCCGGATTAAAAAATTATCCTGTTCATGTCAAGATCAATTCCGGGATGAACAGACTCGGATTTCAGGAAGCTGATATTCCACAATTAAAATCCAGTATTCAAGAATATTCTAATTTGAATATTATCTCTTTTTATTCTCATTTTGCTGCTAGTGAAGATCCAAATGAAAAAGATTTTACAAAACAGCAAATCGATCTTTTTAATAAAATATGTACTGAATTGAACAAGGTTCTTTCTTACTCTCCGTTAAAGCATATTTCAAATACTTCAGGTATTATCAATTATCCTGAGGCACAATTTGATATGGTGAGACTTGGAATTGGTTTATACGGTTTTGGGAATGATAAAATTGAAACATCCAGACTCAAAAATGTATGCAATTTAAAGACTAAGGTTTCTCAGATTCAACATATAGCTATTGGAGAAACAGTTAGTTATAATCGTATATTTACTGCAAAAAAGCCAACTAAAATTGCAATTTTATCCATTGGATATGCAGATGGTATCAATCGAAATTTAGGTAATGGTTTGGCATCGGTATTTATAAATAATCAAAGGGTATCTATAGTAGGAACTATTTGTATGGATATGATGATGATAGATATAACTGATGTGAAATGTAAAGAAGGGGATGAAGTGGTAATTTTTAATCACCAAGATCATATTCTTTATCAAGCAAAAACAACTACCACCATACCTTATGAGATCCTTACTTCAATTTCTCAGAGGGTAAATCGAATATTAGTGTAATTGATTTTTTTGAGTTATACACTTAAGAAACATAATTAAATTTTGTTTTCGTCTAATTTTAAGTTAGTTATGTTAATTCGCTATAACTATTTATAGGGTCTATCAATATGTTTATTCATTTTTGCAAGAAAACTACTTGTAATTATCTGATTATCAATTTAAAACTATACGGGAACTAACTGACTAACTCAATGATTTTTTATTATATTTGCTCTTCACTAATCAAATTATATTATGTTAAAAGAATTTAAAGAGTTTGCCCTAAAGGGTAGTTTATTGGATATTGCAGTAGGTTTTGTAATGGGTGCTGCATTTAAAAGTGTGGTAACTTCATTTACAGCAGGTATTGTTTCTCCGTTAATAGGTTTGTTGTTTAATGCTGATTTAAAAGACCTTAAATGGATTGTAAAAGAAGGTGTTGCTAATGCTGAAGGAAAAGTAGAAGGAACTATCGCTGTATTGTACGGTGAATTTATGACTACAATAATCGACTTTATTATTGTTGCTTTTGTAATGTTTTTAATTGTTAAAGCAGTAAACAGTATGAAAAGAAAAGAAGAAGAGGCTCCTGCAGCTCCTAAAGGGCCAACCCAGGAAGAATTACTGGTTGAAATTAGAGACTTGCTAAAAAAGTAAAGTGTTTTTTTAAAATAAAATCAGGGTTTTACTTTAAGTCAAACCCTGATTTTTTTTAGGTAGGATATTTTAATCCCACCTGTTCTCTTACCTTGTCTAAAATACTTATTAGATCTAAACTATTTTGATGTGACCAAATCTTGCTTTCGATTTGATTTTTACGAATACAATAATGACATTCCATAATTTCATGGCTAAAACCAATACCTGTTGTTGGTAAGTCAAAGTATTCCTTTTTATGATTCTTTATCAATGAAAATCCCTGTGGTACATGCCAAGGATCGGATATATGAATTTGCCCATCCGTACCGCTTATTTTTGCTGTCATATCCGATTTAGATGCAAAACTGCTATATAAAACAGCCTGTGCATTTGGGTAATGAAAGATCATAGATGTTTGCATATCACATTTGGTAATATCATGAAAAATAGATTTAGCCAAGATCTCATCAGGAATTCCTAAAAGAGAGTAAGTTAAAAAAGCAGGGTAGATGCCAATATCTAAAATTGCTCCTCCTCCAAGTTCTAAATTTAAAACCCTACTGTTTAAAGGCTTATCTGTTTTAAATGAAAAATCAGCGTTGATATATTTAATATCTCCAATAACGCCATCATCGATCATTTTTTTTATTGCAACAAAACTTGGATTAAAACGTGTCCATAGAGCTTCCATAAAGAATTTATGATTTCTTTTTGAAGTTGCAATAATTTCTATAGTTTCTTTTTTATTAATAGCTAATGGTTTTTCACACAAAACATGTTTATTGTGTTCCATTGCCTTGATACTTAATGCCGCATGTGAAATATGAGGAGTTGCGATGTAAACAATATCAATTTCCTCATCTTCCATAAGTTGATCATAGCTGCTGTAACTTTTTTTAGCAGAGTGTTTTATTTGAAAATCTTTTGCTTTTTCTATACTTCTTGATGCTACAGCATATAATTCAGCATCTTCAATAATGGAAAGATCAGAAGCGAATTTATGTGCAATATTACCACATCCTATTATCCCCCATTTTATTTTTTTTGATCTATCCATGACTTCAAATTAAATCATTTTCAAATTATTAATCTCTTGCTGGGTAAGGTGCCTCCATACTCCACGAGATAAATTCTTTTTTGTAAGTCCGGCAAAAATTACTCTATCCAGTTTAGAAACTTTATACCCAAAATGTTCAAAGATCCTACGAACGATTCTGTTTCTTCCAGAGTGAATTTCAATTCCAATTTCGTGTTTAGGTTTGTTTTCTATATAAGAAATAGCATCAACAAATACCATTTTTCCTTCCAAAACAAAATTTTTCGATATTTTAGTTAAATCACTCATTGTTAATTTTTTATCAAGAGTAACTTGGTATAATTTTTTAACTTGATGCTTTGGGTGTGTTAATTTTTTGGCAAGCTCACCATCATTGGTAAAAAGCAATAAACCTGTTGTTTGGCGATCTAATCTGCCAACAGGGTAAATGCGTTCTTTGGCAGCGGTGTGCATCAATTCCATCACGGTTTTCCTTCCTCTTTCATCATCCATTGTGGTGATGTAATTCTTAGGCTTATTCAATAAAACATATCGTTTAGCTTCAGGTGAAATTAAAGCTCCATCAAATCTTACCTCATCATCCAGTGTTACCTTAAAACCCATTTCGGTTATGATCTTTCCGTTTACGGTTGCAGAGCCTGATTTGATAAAAGTGTCCGCCTCTCTACGTGAACAAATACCAGCATTAGCAATATATTTGTTTAAACGAATTTCATTTGATTCATTTACCTTTGAAGGTGATCCACTTTTTTTCTTAAAGTCTTTTATTTTTTGTGGGTGAGGTCTGAAATTTTTATCCTTAGATTTTTCGTGAGGTTTTTTAGAATTATGAGAAAATGATTTTCCTTTTTTTGAATCTTTATTTTCTGAACTTGATTGTCGTCCTCTCGACGAGTTACTTTTTGTAGTCATTATTGTTATAATTATAATTATTTGCAAAAATACAAAATCCATTCAAAACCAAAAGGTTAAATGAATCCTAAATTCGAGTGTTTAATATTCTTTGAATGATAACAGAAGTATCTATCAACATTAAACTTAATACGCCTATTACAATGATTAATTTGATGATATTATGCAAAATGACATAATCCTTTTTTGAATTGGCTTTCCATAATAAAAAAAGAAAAAAAGAAAAAACAATTCCAATAAAATAAAAGTAATATTTCATCATTCCAATTTCAGGATATTTCCAGATAAAATAGATTGGATCTATCGTGAATACAACCAATATGGTAATCAATAATTTGGTGAAATACTCACCATATTTTACAGGTATAGTTTGATAATCCTGAGCTATATCACCTTTGATATTTTCAAGGTCTTTGGTTAATCCTCGTATCATTAAAACAAAGAATAAAAATGCAGCATGTGTAAAAATAATGGTAGAAAAATTTCTGTAATAAATAAAAATGGCAAAAAATGGTAAAAGAGCTAATATCGCTGCTGAAAATAATCCGGTAAGAGGGTGTTTCTTCAATTTATGACAGTAGATCCAGATTAAAAAGATGTACACAGAAAAGAATAGTGCAGCACGCCAGGAGACTAAAAAAGCAAATCCAACTCCGATGAAATTCAGCAGGAAATAGATCTTTAGCTTAGTTTTCTGCCCAACAATACTATCAATTTTCGATTTGATAGGTTTGTTGATCAGATCTTTTTCAGCATCGTAAAAATTATTGATGATATATCCCGCTGCAATCACACAGGCTGTTGCCAAAACAATAAAGTAAAGGTCGAGATTAAAAAGTATTTCTTTTAAGGATTTATCAGGAGAAAAAATAAAAATAGCAGCTAAATACTGTGCAAGTATAATGATAAAAATATTATAACCTCTTACTACAGAGAACATGCTAAGAAATTTGAAAAAAAAAGAATATTCTTTTTTTTTCTTAGGTGAATTTTCTTCTGACATTTTGAGTAAATCCATATAAGTTCAATGGATTTAAAATCTATAAACCAATTCTAATTTATATTTTTGAAGGATTTTTTTTGTTTTGTCGTAATCTTCGGTAAAACCTAAAATATAACCTCCACCACCTGATCCGCAAAGTTTTAAGTAATAGTCATCCGTGTCAATTCCTTTTTGCCAAAGGTGATGAAATGATTCAGGAATCATTGGTTTAAAATGTTTTAAAACAACTTTTGAAAGGCTTTTTACATTGCCAAAAAGGAAGTGTATTTCACCATGTAAAAAGTTATCGATACAGGCATCTGTATAATGGGCAAAATCCTCATCTAACATTTTACGAAAACCTTCATTTTTCATTTTATTCATAAAGATATTCACCATTGGTTCGGTTTCTCCAACCATTTCAGAATCTAAAAGAAAAACTGCTCCTTTCCCTTCTTTTTGAGAAGGAATACCTGTTGCTTCCAGATTGTCTTTTGAATTGATTAAAATAGGCAAACTCAAATAGGAGTTTAACGGATCTAAACCCGAACTTTTTCCATGAAAGAATGATTCCATAGTTGAAAAGATCTCTTTCAGTTTTAATAATTTATTACGTGTAAGGTTTTCTAATACTGTAATCTTATTTTCAGCGTATTTATCATATATAGCCGCAACCAAAGCACCTGAACTCCCTACGCCATATCCCTGAGGAATACTGGAATCAAAATACATTCCATTTTCAATGTCCTTTTTAAAATTTGATAAATTTAATTGCAATAGGGAATTGTTTACGGATTCTAAATAAATATAAAATTCAAGTAATTTTTTATTGGAAAGTTTTGATTTTTCATCCAGATTATTGCTAATCTTTAAAGCACCCTGATAAAAATTATAAGGTATTGCCAAGCCTTTGGAATCTTTAATGATTCCATATTCACCAAACAGTAATATTTTGGCATAAAATAAAGGACCTTTCATATTGAATAATTTGACTTGTAATAAATTACGTTGCAAATATAACGTAAAATATCAAACTCTATTTCAATGTGGAGCTTAAAAATAATTTGGTCATTATTTTTCGATTACTGATGGGTTTCGAATGAGTGCAAAGCACGTGTTGAAACATTTCAAGTAATAAGCTAAATTGTCTCCTATGACCTCTTCCGAAAGCTTTCATAACCAAAGAAAAAAATTCATAATCACCCTTTGGTAAAGAGATAAGACCATGAATTTTTAATAATACTTTTATTCAACTTTTAATTATTAGAATTTTTATTCCTGATTAGTTCCATCATAATAATAGGTCTTCCAGATATCAATTTTTCGGTCAAAGACATACTTCCCTTCGTCTTTTAGTTTCCCGTTTTTATAGTAAATTTTCCATAAGCCTTCCTTTTCTCCATGTTCAAAGTTGCCGGATTCTTCCATTTTGCCATTTTCAAAATATGCTTTCCATTTACCATCCTTTTTGCCATTCTTATAGGTGGTCTCACTTTTAAGTTTCCCGTTTTCATAGAATGCTTCCCGGGTACCAAATAAAATACCATTTTTATAATTTACAATTTGAAATACATTTCCATTTTCAAAATACCAATTTACCGTACCATGAAAAACTTCGGTATTTTCTTCCATTGAAAGACCTTCCATTTGCTTAGCTCCAGAGATATAATAATCTGTAAACCAGTAGCCATTTTCCTTTTCTATACAATGACATCTAAAATAACTTGCATTTTTTTTAGTTGTTTTTTTCCAATTGCTATCAAACCAAATAGTATCCTTTTGAGCAAATAGAGTAAAAGAAGATAAATACAATACTGTAAATGTGAAGAGAGTTGCTTTTTTCATAATTAGAGAATTTAAAACATATTTTCCCTTTCGCCCGATTGGGTTAAACAAAAATATGATGGTTTGTTATTCTCTAATTAAATAATAAGCTTCTAGTATTATTCTAAGTTCATAGCGCCAAAACCGACATCATCACAAATATACTGATTATTTTGGCAAAATGCTATTAAATTATTTGTTATAAAAGCATTGACTTTTTCTTTTTCCTTTTCGGGAAATAGGACGTGTACATTAGCACCTGCATCTAAGGTAAAGCAAATATTTGATACTGTATTTTTGCGATATTCCCATATTTTTTCGATAATTTTTAATGTGTTTGGTTTTATCAAAATAAAATAAGGATTGGATGTCATCATCATTGCATGTAGTGTTAATGCTTCACTTTCTACAAGATTTACAAATGCGTTTAAATCGCCATTTTGAAGAATATTACTTAATTTATTTATGTTTTCGTTTGCCTGAATAAATCGTTGTTTAGCAAAGGGATGATCTATCATAAGTTGATGACCAACCGTACTGGAAACCTGTTTTTCACCTTTGTCAACCAATAAAATGGCATCTTGATAATTAGTGAAATTCTTGTGAACTTTATATGGGAATTTTATTCCGTAAAGATTCGAGCTTTCTGATATTTTATTATGCTCTCCCCATACAACCAGTGGTCCTTCTACACTTCTAGCTGCACTGCCAGATCCTAAACGTGCTAAAAAAGATGCTTTTTGTTTAAAATAATGATCAGAAATTTGGGGATTCAATTCCTTTTCCATATGCATGAAACACAAAGCCAAAGCACTCATACCACTTGCTGAGGAGGCAATTCCGCTACTGTGTGGAAAAGAATTCTCTGTTTTGATCACAAAATCAAATTCCGTGATAAACGGAATATATTTTTCAACCCTCTTAAAAAAATGGATGATCTTTGGTTTAAAATCCTCATTGGCCTTCCCTTCAAAAATAACTTGGATACTGTATTCACTTGAAGGAGTTCTCTTTTTTAAATACTCTAAAGTTGTTATAGTATGGCAATTGTTTAAAGTAAAACTAATAGAAGCGTTTCTCGGAATTTGGGGATCACTTTTCCCCCAGTATTTTACCAAGGCAATATTACTCGGACTTTGCCATGTAAAACTTCCTTTTTCTAAATTAGTATTTTTGGGATTCTTAAGGATAAAATCTTCTTCGGTCAAAATTGTGAATTTTTGGTAAAGATAAATGAAATACCATCAGTTTTTAAATAAAAATTCTTGGATAGTATCCCAGTTTCCTCCACCTCCTTTGTGTTTAAGTAAAAAAATACTTTTTACCTTAAATTCTGCTTCAAATGATTTATTTTTATACGTTGACCAAACTCTGTGAAATTCTTTTTCATTTAAATCTCTGTTTGCAATAGTAATGTGGGGAGTAATATTATCATTTAACTCTTTCTTTTCAATGTTTAGTTGACCAAAGAGAAAAGTATTAAGCTCCTGATGCAGTTTTATTAATTCTTGTGAGTCAAGCACATCTACAAAAATAGTTCTTGACTCAAAACAACCAAACCCAGATAAACTTATTGTAAATAATTTTTGTTTTTCTGCAAATTGTTTTAAGGGTGAAAACAATTTATTCTCAAAAGAATCACCTCTTCTAAACGGTCTTTGAATGGTTATATGGGCGGGTGAATTCATTGCCTAGCACCTGTATTTATGAAGATCTCTTCTTTTAACACATGAATTTCGTTTCTCAAGGCAATGTGCGGAAGTAAGGCAATAAAATAGAGATCCATTTATTTACATATTTTCCAGTGTTTGCAAAATTTCTTTTTTACTAATTTTTACAAATTTATTGGTAATGGATTTAATTTTAGGCATTTAAATTATCAGTGGTCTATTTTTAGAACCTGTTATTGCCTTTTAAACCAACAAGAAATGCTCCTTTAAAACCTTTTTCTTTAAGAAGTTTGGCATAAGCTCTAGCATCATTGGTAGTTTTAAATTTACCGGCAAAGTATCTAATAAACCCATCATCATATCTATGATTAAATAAATTGGTTAGTTTATTATATTTATTAGATTGCACATTACCTTGAAATGCTCCAATTTGAACAGTGTATATTGTAGTAGTACCATCAAAATTATAATTAATAAATGCTCCTGAATTAGCTAAAGATTTTCTTTTATCAAAATCAACTGTATTTATTTTATTGTTAGATTTGATGGTGATATGTTTTGGGGTATTATCAAATAAAAATTGTGACCTTCTGTTCAATTGGTGTTGAAATTCTGTGCAAATTATTCCATTTGAGCAGTTTTCAGCTAATTGCTCTTCTCCATACCCATTTCCTGAAATTCTATTGAAAGTGATGCCTTTATTAACCAAGTATTCAATGGTTGAATTAGCGCGTTTTTTTGACAGTTTTGTATTATAAGTTTTTGTGCCACGGCTATCTGTATGCGAACCCACATCAATGGTAATGTTGGGATATTGTTTCATGATTTTAGCAATTTTATCTAATTCAAATTCAGCATCATATCGTATGTTGTACTTATTAAAATCAAAATAAATTGAATTGATGTTTATCGTATTTTCTTTATCAATCAGTATTGATTCATCAGGAGATAAATTCATAGCTATTTTAAAAGGAGTTTGATTTTCTGCACCATTTAACATTTTTATCTCCATTTCTTCATCTAAATAGCCTTTTGAGGATACTACAATTCTGTATGACTTATCATAGGGTTGATTAAAACTAAAAGATGCGTCATCTTTATTGGAAACTACCGTTTGCAATTCATTGTCTTTTTCATCAAGTAATTTAACAATTGCCCCTGGTATTATTTTTTGCGTATTTTGATCTCTAATAACACCTGAAATTACTTTATTTTGTTCAATTTTCTTATCAACTATCATTGCTTCATCACGACGTAATAACAAGGATATTTCAAGCAGAGGTAGATCTAAATCATTTAGAGCTTTTATTTTGATTACTTCTGGTAAATACCCTTCTAATGTTCCAACAATCTTATAGGAAGCATTACAAGGTTGTTCAAAACTAAAGGTTGCATCATCTAATTTTGATATAAAAGAGTTTAACTCATTATTTTGCTCATCAAACAATACGATTTGAACTCCGGGTAATATTTTTTGCGTATTTATATCTTTAACAACACATGAAATAGTTTGATTACATTCAATATGTATTGGAGGGGAAACAGAAAAACTATAAATATCATCATCTCCTTTGCCTCCTTCTCTATTTGAAGAAAAGTACCCTTTGTGTTTAGTATCATCTATGATATATGCAAAATCATCTTTTTTGCCATTAACGGGAGATTCTAAACTAATGGGATTTGAAACTGTATTATCAAAAATTTTACTAGCAAAAACATCTAATTCTCCATTTCCTGGATGCCCATCTGATGAGAAATATAGAATGTTATTATCACTAATAAACGGAAACATTTCACGTTCTTTGGTATTGATTTTAGAACCCAAATTTCTTGGTTTGCTATAAGAAGCGCCTTTTTCTAGTATATCAACTACAAAAATATCTGTTTTTCCCAAAGATTCTGGGCGATCAGAACTAAAATATAATTTTGTATCGTCATTATTTAAGGCGGGATGACCTGTAGAAAAATCAATACCATTAAAAGGTAAGAGCTTTAAATTAGACCAATCACCATTTTCGTTAATGGTTGCCTTGAATATTTGTATATTGTTAGTGCCAGTTGAATCGGTTATGTGCTTTTTCTTCACATGATTATTTGCACTAAAATAAATAGTTTTTAAATCTTTAGTAAACGCAACAACACCTTCATTATATTTTGAATTAATTTCTCCTGGCATTTTACGTTTTTTTACAATTTCTCCTTCTTCATTGATTTCTCCTATAAATAAATCTAAAAAGGATTGATCATTAAATTCCCAAACGGTTTTGGCTTTTTTAAAACCTTTTTTTGGAGCTGCGAAAATGACCTTATCTTTTCCAAAAAAGGCAGTACCAAAATCAGAATGTCTTGTATTAATTTTGATATTTTCTACTGTATATATTCCTGGTGTATTTTGAGAATAAAAAATAACAGAAACAAATAATAAAACTAGAGTTATATGTTTTTTCATAAAAATCATGTTAAAAATGATATATAGCAGATAAATTTAATAAAAATGTATAAAGAAATATTGAAACACCATAAAAGTTTATAAAATACTTATCAAAATAATTACTATTGATATTTAGTACTTTAGCTATTATTTTTATACTTATAAAATTTTATTGTAAAACTCAAAAAACAATCTAAATTATTACAAATGAAAAATATATTAATATTTTAAAGAATGGTAGTATTTAATAATGGACTTACATTTAAAAGTTGCTTAAATATCCTGTAATTTATGCAATACATCCTTTTTATAGCTTCTACTTATCGGAATTGCTTTTTTACTAACTTCTACAAATTCATTGGTAAAAGATACAATTTTTGAAATGGATAGAATAAAAGATCTGTGAATTCGAATAAATTCCTTTTTTGAAAGTTTCACCTCCATATTGCTTATAGTTTCACGTGTAATGATGGTTTTGTTTAGTAGATGAATTTTTAAATAATCACCAAGACTTTCAATATAATTGATATCAGAGAAATTTATTTTGATCATTTTCCTGTCAGAACGCACAAAGATAAAATCACTTTTTTCTATTGTTAATTCATTCTTTGATTCCGTATAAACAGAGTTGTTTTCATTTAAAAATTTATTTACAGCCTGTAACAATCTTTCAAATGAAATAGGTTTTAACAAATAATCAACCGCTTTCAGGTCAAACCCATCTACCGCGTATTCTCTATAAGCTGTAGTGAATATTATTTTGATATTTTTATTGATGGACTTTGCGAATGATAAACCAGATATCTCGGGCATATTGATATCTAAAAATATGACATCTATTCTATTAGAATTTATAACATTAAAAGCTTCCATTGCATTTTTACAACTGGCAATGATTTTGATAGTTTCTATCTTGTTCAAATGGTTTTCTAAGATCTCACGTGCAATAGGCTCATCATCAACAATGATACAATGTATGGTTTTAGACATTTAGTTCTTGTTTAGGTTACTAATGGTCAGATTTACATAAAAACAATTATCGCTATTCTTAATTTGCAATTGATGATTATTTTTATACAATAAATTTAATCTTTTTTTAATATTTACCAGTCCGATACCTTCTTTATTTTCTGGGATATCATCATTTAAAAATGTGTTTTTAATTTCGAAATGTAATGTGTCTTCTCTCAAATATACATTGATATCTATTTTTAAAAAGCCATTAATTAAATTACCATGTTTAAATGCATTTTCAACAAATGGAATGAGTAACATAGGTGCAATTTGTTTTTGATCAGGAATATCATCTGATTTAAAAGACACGACCAATGTATCCTGAAACCGTATCTTTTCCAGATCAATATATTCTTTGATATGTAAAATTTCTTCTTTTAAGCTCACCTGAGGTTTGTTAACCTGGTATAAAATATAGTCTAATAGATTGGAAAGTTTCAAGATAATTTCAGGAGTATCTTTTGATTGTTTTAGAGCAAATCCATAAATAGTATTCAAAGTATTGAACAAAAAATGAGGGTGGATCTGCTTTTTTAAATAGTTTAGTTCCTGACTTTTTATTTCCAGTTGTGTTTCTAAAATTTTATTTTGTAATTCCTTGTTTTTAGCTATCGTTTTAAAATTATGACTCAATAAACTTATAAAACTCACAATGAAAACTACCAAATAAACCAGGATCAATATGAAAATATAATTCCGACTCATGGGAGGCATATTTTGTAATTCCATATTAGAAAGAAATACAAAGCTTCCAAAAATTGCAATCAGAATTAAATATGTGGAAAAAACCAAAGTATAAGCACTATACAAAGCAAAGTGCTTATATTTTTTAGTGAGCAAATAATTAGGAATTAGGTAGTAAACCACAAAATAAGTGGTAATCATGGTTATAGGTAATAAAAAACTGGAAAACCAGGTTATATAATTGGTATTGTTTGAATTGTAGCTAAAAAAGTAAACAAAGAAGAACCAAACAGCTACCCAAAATAAAAGGTGTAGCGGAATAAATTTTGTTTTATGGATCTGTGATAAATTCATTTATCAAATATCCCAATTTAAATTGAGTTGACATGAGTTTAAAGATGAATAACTAATTTAGGTTTCTTTTTTACCAGAATTGTAAGCAAAACGCATTTAATACTTTAAATTGGTCATATAGCAGAGATAATTATTCATCTAACGCAAATTGATTTCTGCAAAGAAGTGTTGCTTTACTTTTGAGGTAGTTTAACTTTAAATCTATATATTATGTTTTTCAGACTTTTAAATGATGGTGGACCATTTTTCATGTATCCTTTGGTAGTAATTTTAATTATTGTATTACTTTTAATTGTTAAGGGTTTTCTTAAAAAAGAAACTGTTGGTAAAACAATTAGTTTAATTAGCTCTATTACTTTATTTGCGTTAGTATGGGGTTTTTTAGGCCATATAATTGGAATGATAGGAGCCTTTGATTCTATAGAAGCAGTTGGTGATATTTCTCCGGCAATAATGGCTGCAGGAATTAAAATAAGTCTTTTAGTTCCTGTTTTTGGCTCGTTTATATTTTTAATTGGAAGACTGGGAATTATCATTCTTACATGGATGCAAAAAGATTAAAGACTTAAAATCAATTTTAAAATTTAAGATATTCATTTTGTTTCGAAATGAATATCTTTGTTCTAAAAAGAAATGGATAGAAAAATAAAATTGATTTGGGATTTTCGTGGTTTGGAAGCTTTGGAAATTGCCAAACATCATTGTATTCATTTAGAGGAATTTGCTGTTAAAGAAAAGTTGCCATATTACGAAATATCAAGTAATTCTGTATCCAAAATGTATTGTACTGCTTATATTACTGTTGATGAAAAGGATATGATTACCTTTCGGGATGCTTTAAAACCTCATAGAGGAGAAGTTGCTAAATAATGGGTAATTAAATGATAAATGTCAGATTGAGCGCAGTCGAGACCTCCATGTAAATTTTTACTATTTTTGTATCTATTTCTATCAATAGTACTTGACCTGACAGTTTCCAATATTAATTCAATCTCCTTTTCCAAAGTGATTTTGCCGTAACACAAACCTGAGCATTATTTTGAGCTTTGATCGTATGAACAAAAGAGTTTTCATTCAGATCCTTCTCCGTCATAGATCTTATGGAATCTCCATAATGTGCTTCGCCAGTAAAGCGGCCTTCCAATGAATGTAAATAGTAATTTTCAATAACCTCATCG
>JADGEA010000012.1 GCA_016744615.1 Flavobacteriaceae bacterium | reverse complement strand
AAATAGATAATATTGTTATCTGCTAATTTGCCAGTTAAATCCTTAATCACTTGTGATTTTTCTTCTCTAGTCATAATTCAAATATTTTAACTCGCTTAACTAACTGATTTTATATCTATTTCAACTCCAGGACTCATCGTACTTGATATATAAATACTTTTTACATAAGTTCCTTTTACAGTTGATGGTTTTAATTTGAGCAAGGTTTGAATTACTTCATTTGCATTGTCAGCAATTTTGTCAGCATCAAAAGATGCTTTTCCAATTGCAGCATGAATAATTCCAGTTTTATCAACTTTGAAATCAATCTTACCACCTTTTACATCTTTAACCGCTTTAGCAACGTCCATTGTTACAGTACCTGTTTTTGGATTAGGCATCAATCCTCTTGGCCCTAATATTCTACCTAAAGGTCCTAATTTACCCATTACACTTGGCATGGTAACAATAACGTCAACATCTGTCCATCCTCCTTTAATTTTTTGAAGGTACTCATCCAATCCTACGTAATCAGCTCCAGATTCTTTTGCATCTGCTTCTTTATCTGGTGTAACCAATGCCAATACTTTCACATCTTTACCGGTTCCATGAGGTAAGGTTACTACGCCTCTTACCATTTGATTTGCTTTACGCGGATCAACACCTAAACGTATAGCAAGATCAATACTTGCATCAAATTTTACGCTGGTGATATCTTTAATTACAGAAGATGCTTCCTTTAAATCATATGCTTTATTAGCATCAAATTTAGAAACTGCTTCTTTCTGTTTTTTTGTTAGTTTTGCCATCTTCTTATGCTGTTTTTACTGGAGCTTCTCCTTTTACACGAATTCCCATAGATCTAGCAGTTCCTGCTATCATAATCATAGCTGACTCTACTTGAAAAGCATTTAAGTCAACCATTTTATCTTCAGCAATTTTTCTGATCTGATCCCAGGTTACTGTAGCTACTTTCTTTCTATTAGGCTCTCCTGAACCTTTTTTCAATTTAGCTGCTTCTAACAATTGCACAGCTGCTGGTGGAGTTTTTACAACAAAGTCAAATGATTTATCCTTGTAAACATTAATTACAACGGGTAAAATCTTCCCTGCTTTATCTTGAGTTCTAGCGTTGAATTGCTTACAGAACTCCATGATATTAACTCCGGCAGCACCTAATGCTGGTCCTACAGGTGGTGAAGGATTTGCTGCCCCTCCACGAACTTGTAATTTTACTACCTTACTAATTTCTTTTGCCATTTTTAAATCTTTAATTAAGAAAACACATTAATTGGAAGCTAATGTATTAACCAAATTCTCGTAACATTTATGAGATTTTCTCTACTTGCATATAGTTTAATTCTAATGGAGTTTTACGTCCAAAGATCTTCACCATAACTTCAAGTTTACGTTTTTCTTCATTTATTTTTTCAATTGTACCATCAAATCCATTAAACGGACCATCGATAACTTTCACTGTTTCTCCTTTGATAAAAGGTATAGCAACATTTTCATTTTGTAAGGCCAATTCATCTACTGTACCTAACATTCTGTTCACTTCTGCTTTCCTTAATGGCACAGGATCACCACCTTTGGTCTCACCTAAAAAACCAATAACACCCGTTACAGATTTAATAACGTGCGGTACCTCACCACTCAAATTTGCTTCTACCATAATATACCCAGGAAAATATACTTTTTCCTTGTGATACTTTTTCCCTTTGCGAATTTGAATAACTTTTTCGGTAGGAACTAGGACTTGATTTACAAAATCTGATAATCCTAATCTTGCAATTTCATTTTCAATATAGGTCTTCACCTTATTTTCTTGACCACCGATAGCTCTAACAGCATACCATTTCATTACAGAAGAATCAGACATAATTATATATTAATTAAAAATGTTAAAAAATTGCTCTAATCCTGATTGGAAAAATTTATCTACTACAAATACTGCCAAAGCAAAAATTATAGTAAAGACAGCAACAAGCACCGTATCTTTTTGTGCTTGTTCTCTATTCTCCCAGGTCACGTTATTTTTTAATTCGTCAAAAGACTCTTTGATATAATTTACTAAACCCATTTCAATCTATTTTTACGCACGGGTGGAGAGGCTCGAACTCCCGACACCTGGTTTTGGAGACCAGTGCTCTACCAACTGAGCTACACCCGTATTAAACAGTCTATCTACTTTTAATAGTAGAATTTTACTGCTAAATTTTAAGTTTGGTTTTGTTTTAAAAAACGTTCCACTTAAACGAATATAAGGTGCCTCTTTTATAAGAGGCACCCGCTATTCAAATTATTTTAATCAACTAAACTAATTTAGTCAAGAATTTCAGTTACCTGACCTGCACCTACTGTTCTCCCTCCTTCACGGATTGCAAAACGCAAACCTAAGTTTAATGCAATTGGTTGTAATAAATCAACAGTAATTGTTAAGTTATCACCTGGCATTACCATTTCTACTCCATCAGGTAAGTTAATTGTACCTGTTACGTCGGTTGTTCTTACATAGAACTGTGGACGGTAATTTTTATGGAATGGAGTATGACGACCCCCTTCTTCTTTTTTCAAGATATAAACTTCAGCTTTGAATTTAGCATGTGGTTTAATTGAACCTGGCTTACAGATTACCATACCTCTACTGATTTCATTTTTATCAATACCTCTTAATAAAATACCTACATTATCACCAGCTTCACCTCTATCTAATATTTTACGAAACATCTCAACTCCTGTTATTGTAGAAGTTAATTTTTCAGCTCCCATACCGATAATATCAACAGAATCTCCTGTATTTGCAACACCCATTTCAATACGACCAGTAGCAACAGTACCACGACCTGTAATGGAGAATACATCTTCAACAGGCATTAAGAAATCTTTATCAATATCTCTCTTTGGCAATTCAATCCATGTATCAACAGCCTCCATCAATTCCATAATTGAATTTACACCACTTTCTTCACCGTTTAAAGCTGCTAATGCAGAACCTTGAACTACAGGTCCATTATCACCATCATATTCATAAAATGATAATAATTCTCTAATTTCCATATCAACCAATTCTAACAATTCCTCATCATCAACCAAGTCAACTTTATTCATGTAAACAACCATTCTAGGAATACCTACCTGGCGACCTAATAAGATATGTTCACGAGTTTGTGGCATTGGTCCATCAGTTGCAGCAACAACTAAAATAGCACCGTCCATTTGAGCAGCACCAGTTACCATGTTCTTTACGTAATCCGCGTGACCTGGACAGTCAACGTGAGCGTAATGACGATTTGCTGTTGAATATTCAACATGCGCAGTATTAATTGTTATACCTCTTTCTTTTTCTTCTGGAGCATTATCGATTTGATCGAAATTAACTACTTCAGAAAGACCTTTTTCTGCTAACACTTTTGTAATGGCAGCAGTTAAAGTTGTTTTACCGTGATCTACGTGACCAATTGTACCAATGTTTAAGTGTGGTTTGGATCGGTCAAAATGTTCTTTTGCCATGATTGTTAAATTTTAATCTTAGTTATATATATTTGTGTTTAAATTCGTTTTTATTTGAAGCTAGTTTAATGAGCCAATGACGGGATTTGAACCCGTGACCTCTTCCTTACCAAGGAAACGCTCTACCCCTGAGCTACACCGGCTTTTGTTTTATTGGATCAAACCGGACTCCTCATCTATTATTTTTGTACGCATGTACAAAATCACCTGAGATAGGTTTTACTTTTACAACTTCATCTTTCTATCATGTTACGTCTTATATTATGTTGCAAAAAATGAGCGGGAGACCGGGCTCGAACCGGCGACAATCAGCTTGGAAGGCTGAAGCTCTACCAACTGAGCTACTCCCGCTTTTAATTATTTGTTCATTTTTCTAAATATTTTGTGGGGAGAGCAGGATTCGAACCTGCGAAGGTTTCCCAACAGAGTTACAGTCTGTCCTCGTTGGCCGCTTGAGTATCTCCCCGTCAATATTTATAAAATTGTTTCAAAGAACTGAGCCGATGGAGGGACTCGAACCCACGACCTGCTGATTACAAATCAGCTGCTCTAGCCAGCTGAGCTACATCGGCTTTTTTACTAAAAAACATCCAATTAAAATTATAATTTTGTTTGGACATTTACATAAAAAAACAAACCGCTATTTCTAACGGTTTGCAAATGTATAAAGTTTTATTTGTTATACAAAACTTTTTTTAAATATTTTTTCTTGTTTTTATGCCCTTAACTTTTCCTTTCGTTTTACCAATTGTCGTTTTACCGAATCAACTGACATACTAACTCCTTCTTCAAACTTTTTACTCTGTTTTTTTACGACAATATCATTACCTGGCACATTGATTCTTATTTCAGTAACTTTATTCTCTTTTTCACTAGATTTTTGAACTTTAAGAAATACTTCAGCTCCCAATAAGTGATCATGAAATTTTTCAAGCGTATTAACTTTCCTTTCAATGAATTTCATTAAATCATTATCAATATTAAAATTTACAGATTGCACAGATACTTTCATATGTTAATAATTTTTATTGCCCCTAGGATGAGCATGGTTATACATCTTTTTTAATCCTTTTAAATTGTTATGCGTGTACACTTGTGTGGATGCTAAACTTGCATGACCAAGTAATTCTTTTACCGAATTGAGGTCAGCTCCTTCATTTAACAAGTGTGTTGCAAATGAATGTCTTATTACATGTGGACTTTTTTTGATTTTCAGAGATACTTTACTAAAATACTCATTTATTAATCTATATACAAGTGTTGGATACATTTTCTTACCTTTTTTGGTAATTAAAAAATAATCAACGCTTGTTTTAATTTCATTCCTTAATATTAGGTAATTTTTAATCGTAGTGACTACAGAATTCAATAACGGAATTTGCCTTTCTTTATTTCTTTTTCCAATTACTTTAACAGTATTTTGTGACAGATCAATATCTCCTATCTTTACACCTATCAATTCTGATCTTCGCATGCCGGTAGTATACATCAATTCAATGATCAATTTATCTCTAACTGCTTCAAATTTATCAGCATCTTCAAACAACTCAAGAACATCTGCAACCTCAGCTTGTGAAAATGGAATATTTACTTTTTTGGATATCTTTAAAGATCTATGTTTAAGTAAAGGATTTTGTGAGATCTGTTTGGTCTTTACTAAATATTTGAAGTATGATTTTAAGGAACTCACCTTTCTGTTGATGGATCGATTAGCAATTCCATCATCTACCAAATTAACAATCCAACTTCTTATTATGGTATAAGGTAACTTAGAAATATCTCCCTCATCAAATTCATTTTTACAAAAAACCTGAAAGGATTCTAAATCATTTTTGTAAGCTGTTATTGTATATGGTGAATAATTTTTTTCGTAATTTAAATATTCTATAAAATGAGGTATACTCAAAATTTTTCTTCAATTTTCAAATTAATAAATACTTTTGCTAAGTCTATTTATCTTTTCCTACTACACTCAAAGTTACAAAATTTAATAAAACCATAACGAATTTTAACAAAAAAAATTCCTGCAAATGCAGGAATTTTTAATGAAATAATTTTATCTTTTACTAAGACTAACCTTTTTCTTCAGCCGTTCTCATTGCTTGCACATATTGCGCTTTTTGTATTTGCTTTCTTTTCACAACTGAAGGTTTAGTAAACTGTTTACGTTCACGCAAAGTTCTCATTGTTTTAGTTCGATCAAATTTTCTTTTAAAACGTTTTAACGCTCTATCTATATTCTCACCATCTTTAACTGGGATTATCAACATAGTTTGGCACCTCCTTTCACAAATCTATTTTTAAAGTTTAAATTCTGTTTTTTTGGGCTGCAAATATATATATTAAATAACCTTAAAAAAAATTTATTTCTATATATATATTTGACCATTGCTTCTTTTTTAATACTTTTGTGTTTTCGTTAATCCCCTCAATAATGAATAATTTATTTAGATGGCTATCTATGGTCATTCTGTTTTTTATATTTGTCACTTTTGGATTCTATTTATGGGCCTCTTCACCAAATTATAATATTAAAGAATACTCCAAGATTTACCACAATAATAATTCAAAAAAAACTAAAAACGATTCTGTATTTAGTATTGTTACCTATAATATCGGTTATTTAAGTGGACTTACAAATAATACTTCCACTAAAAATCAAAAATCATTTTTTGATGAAAATTTACAACTGGTTTTAAATCAATTCAAAATAATTGATGCTGATATTTTGGCCTTTCAGGAAATTGATTATGCTTCTAAAAGATCTTTCTATGTCAATCAGCAAAATGAGATTGCAAAACTAGGGTATAATCATATAGGGCAGGCGATCAACTGGGATAAAAAACACATACCCTATCCTGAATTCCCAATCTCTTCTCATTTTGGAAGAATTCTTTCCGGTCAATCTATTCTAAGTAAATATAAGATCACAAATCAAGATAGATTTGAACTGGAACGTGACAAATCAAATCCTTTTTATTATGATGCATTTTATATTGACAGATTAGCACAAGTAGTAAAAATCAATGTCAAGGATAAAGTCTTAGTATTGATCAATGTGCACTTAGAAGCATATAATCAGAACACAAGATTAAAACAAACAAAAAAAGTAATTAAAATCTACAATAGGTATAAAAATATGTATCCCACAATTTTATTAGGAGATTTTAATAGTGATATTAAATTTGAAAATGCAACTATAAACCTCTTGCTAAATGTGCCTGAAATTGGAAATGCAGTATTTGATAAAAACAATTATCCGAAAACTTTTATTTCAGGAAATCCTACCGAAAGACTAGACTATATCTTTTATAACAAAAAATATATTGCTTTCATAGATGGCGGAGTGCTCAATGATTTTAAACAGGCATCTGACCATTTACCTTTATTAATGAAATTTAAATTTAAACAAAAAAATGGAAAATCTTTTAACACAAAACTCTCGGATATTGAATTATAAAGAATGGGCTCTAACTATTTTTATTACAGGTATACCGGTTGTAGGAATTATTATGTTACTGGTTTGGGCATTTAGTGAGGAAACCAATATTCATAAAAAAAATTGGGCTAAGGGTAACTTGCTACTCATGTTGATCGTCTTGATAATTTTTGTAATTTTTATTTTCTTCTTTGGAGGTCTGGCTGTTTTTGCAAACATGTCAAATGAAGCTTGATCAATAAGACAATTTATATAACATTGCTGTGAATCCGGTCATTTCTTCTGCACTCAAGTAGAAAGATCCGTCGGGATTTGCAGCAATACCTTCAATTTGGACAGAACCATTGACATTTATTCTGTTTTTTTCTATTTTACCACTCAATGGATTTTCTTCATAAAAATTGGTTATTTTCACTACAAATGGAATAAAACTACTATAACCTGTTAACATTATAGTTTTTTTACTTTTGTTATAAGCTGCTCCTGTTACTAAACCATTTATATCATATGATTCAATTGTTTTGAGTTTATAAACTCCTTTTTCTTTCGGAATTTTATATACAGAAGTTTTAAGATCTCCCCAATTTTTAGTAAACAAAAACAAATTATTTCCTACACTAACAACAGCTTCCGCATCAAAATTTGTTTCTTTATTTGATTTCGTGAACTTGGTTTGCTCTAAATAACTAATCTTAATTTTTTCAGCAATTACTTCTTTGTTCTTCAAATAATCAGTTTTACTAATTTTATATATAGTTTGATCTTTTCGGTTATTAGAATTATTGCCAATATCGCATATATAGATGAAATTATCATCCTGACAAATATCTTCCCAATCCTTATTTTGGGCATTTTTTATAATAACAGTTCTTTTAATACTTCCATTTGAAATATCAATTTCATATAAGGCATGCTCTCCCCCACTGTCATTATGAGTAATGATTCTACCATCAAAATTTATTATTCCTGAAGTTTCACTAACAGCATTATCAAGTGAAGTAATATTTATTGTTTTGATGGATTTTGTTACAGAGGAACTTGTATCCAAATCATCAGACTGACAATTTGAAAAGATGGAAATCAGTACACTTAAAAATAAAATACGAAACATAATTCACAAACACTTAATCCTCTTTCTTACCAAAAATCCTTTTAAAGAAGGACTTCTTATTCTTTCTTTTTGCCTTTCTGGCTGCTTTTTTGGAAGCTTTATCAAAGGTAGTGTTTTTATTTTTGAAAATTTCTCCAAAGAAATTCTCAATATCTGTTGTCTCTATAAAATCATCACAATCAAGTATATGTTCATATACCACAGGCAATTCAGCGAAAGCTGTAAAGTATTTATTTTTAATTTTCCTATTCTTTTGCGCTTTCTGAAGTGTTTTAGCAATCAAAGGTAAGGCTAAAGTACTACCTGATCCATTTGCTCCATTGTTAAAGTGAATACTTGGCATGGATGCCCCAACTCTGGTAGCCATAACCAAATTTGGATTGTAAGCTAAAAACCAGGCGTCGGCATAATTTTGTGAAGTTCCTGTTTTTCCAGCTAATGGTAATTGAACTCCATAAACATTTTTCATGGATCTTCCGGTACCCTCATTAATTGCTTTTTGCAAAATAGCATTTAAAAGTATGGCACTATTCTCACTCAATAACTGCTCTTTTTTATGTAGAAACTCATTTTGGTAAAGTACTTCTCCTTTTGAATTTTTAATTGATGATATAATTTGTGCTTCCACCTTAGTTCCTCCATTAGCAAAACTTGCATAAGCAAAAGCCATTTCGTATAAACTTGCTGTTGCTGCTCCTAATGCGGTTGAAGGATTATACTCCAAAGTTTGCGAAAAGCCTAAATTGCTCCACATTGTTTGCACACTTTTGAAAGGCAATTGTAAAAATAAATTTACCGTTGGAATATTCATCGATTTTGCTAAAGCTCCAGCAATGGAATATTTACCGCCTACAGAATGATTGTAGTTTTGAGGATTCCAATTATCATAGTCTGTTAAAACTAACTCATCATTATCTAAATACTGACATGGCATTGCTCCTCCTTCAAATGCTGTGGCATATAATATTGGCTTGAAAGCTGAAGCAGTTTGCCTTTGCGCAAAGATTTGATCATACGGATATTTTCGATGATCAATTCCACCTACCCAAGTCTTTATTGCCCCCGTATTGGGGTCAGCAGCTATCAATCCAGCATGTAACAAAATAAGGTCTTTCTTTATGCTATCTCTGTAAGTAATTGAATCCGTATAAAACCCTTTCCAAGAGAACATTTCTCTTTTCTCTCTTATATCTGTATCTTTTTTTATTTTTAACTTTTTTAATTGTGCATTTGCTATTTTATCCAGTTCTAATTTACTTGCTCCCCTTTTGTATTGTTGGTCCATTCTTAATTGCATTTTTCCCAAGTGGGATTGAAATGCCATCAATGCATAATTTTGCAAATCAATATTTAATGTTGTTTCAATGATCAATCCACTTTTCCGAATATCATAAACCGTATCCAATTCTCTATTTATACTTTTTAATAATTCTTTAACTTCTTTCTTTACCTGCACTAAAAAATAATTGGCAGGCCCTTCTGATTCTAAATTAGCATAATCCAGGTTTAATGTAAGAGATTGAAGAGAATCTGCTGTTCGTTTGGCCAAGTACTCATACTTTTCCATTTGCTCGATCACTACGTTTCGTCTTGACAAGGCATGTTCAGGGTATAACCTTGGATTATAATAAGTATTAGCTTTTAACAGTCCGATTAAAACTGCTGCCTCTTCTACTTTTAAATTTCTCACATCTTTATTGAAAAATCTCCTTGAAGCTGACTGGATTCCTAAAACATTTTCTCCAAAAGGAACTGTATTTAAATAAAGGGTAAGAATTTCATCTTTAGAATAGATCTCTTCTAAACGGCTGGCAAGGATCACTTCTTTCATTTTGTTGATTGGCATGGTCAAAGGTCCATAACTCTTGCGTCCATACATATTCTTAGCCAGTTGCTGGGTTAAAGTACTTCCACCACCTGATTTTTTTTGCCCCAATAAAATGGATTTAATTAAAACACGAAACATACTACGAGAATCAACACCTCCATGCTCATAATAACGAACATCTTCCGTTGCTATTAAAGCATCTACTAGGTATTTAGGTAGATCTTTAAATTCAACATTTGTTCTGTTCTCATCAAAAAACTTTCCAATTAATGTACCGTCATCTGAAATCACGATAGATGCCGTTTCATTTCTAAAATCTTTTAGTTCTAATTTTGTATAAAGGTGCCCAAAAATATTATAATAAACTGCTGTAAAAAAAAGCCCTAATATTAAAATGGCTAACGCCACAAGTTTAACCAGAAAAAGAATGATTTTCTTCACTATAATAATTTATTTATATGATAAATTCTACTAAAGGTAGTTTAAATTTTAGTAACGATAAGTGTCGCTACATAACCGGTTAAAATATTCCATTCATTTGAAGTAAGCAAATTGCCATTTCCGTCAAAAACCCTAAACTCAGCTGTATTAGGCCCAGAAGTCCCCTGATTTAGTGCTTCAATATCAATTCTGTTAAAACCTTCTTTTAAATCAATATCAACCATATAAAAACCTGCCTGCAATATAATATTAGACCTAACTACCGTTTCATTAACTGATAACCTCACCCTATCACCATCAACATAGCTATGATCCCTGCACTCAATTCTTATTCTGCTTGTTGAGGTTTCTAACCTACCAAGTTCAAGCTTTGTCTGTATCTTTACATTACTCACATCTTTTCCGTTCCAGAATTTTTTAACCATTACATCTTTGTCGTGGGTAGAATTGTCATTCATTCTGCGTTGCAATTTCTTAGGAACAACACCATATTTTGGAAAGTTCTCAGAAATATCCTTAAAAGTCCCAAACAAAGTTATTGTCTCTCCTTTATTTTTAACAGAATTCAATTCAGAAAATGTAAGCTGTTTATTATTACTTTTTTCTTCAGGTTGATAAGAAAAGGCATCTGTTTCAATTGCCTTATTATTATCTATTTGTGCAAACAAATGATTGGAAATAACAAAGAATATAAAAAATATAAACTTTTTAAATAGTGAAGTATAACAATTTTTTGACAACATTAAATTTCAATAAAATGATCATTAAAGTGCGGCAAATTACAAATTATACCCTTTAATTTTATTAAAACTTTATTAAAACTTTAAATATCTCAAATACGATAAAATTTTATTAATTTTTATCTAACTGTTTTTTTATTTTTCGGATGGCATTCTCAATACTTTTATCTGGTTCAATTACATTATAATCTCCCCAAAATTCCGAATCTGAAAAACCAGAAGCACTGTCATTAATGATTACGTTATGTCTTAGTCTTTCTTTGTTTTTTAAGGATTTACGATCCGTATTTATTTTCCAATCTGTAATAGCCATTTCAATGGTTAAATGATAAATAGAATTGAATACTTTTTTATCCCACTTGATCTTAAAACTGAGTTCTATCCTGCCATAATTATAATACCACTTGCCTTTATTATTTCTATAATCAACAATATACTTTGTATGTATTGGAATCACTTCTGCTTTTGCAGGTTTCTTTTTCACAAAATACTTACTGGCTTTTTTCAGATTTTCAAGATTAAGACTAAAAATAGCTTTAGTTAATGCATATGAATTTACATCAATATATAATTTACCTTTAAAAAGTGGCTCAACGATGCTACTTTTTTGGATAAAACTAATAACATAAACAGGTCTATTATTGATACTTATTGTTTTATCAAAAGCAAAATCATAGAGATCAAACAAATCTTCACTAAAGAACAGATCCTTATTCTTGACCATATCCATATTGATATTATTATAAGGCCCTCCCTGTAGTTTAATCACTAATGTATCTATCTTCCGGTAATCTGTACTTTTTCTTGATTTAAATAATTTTACCTGATCTTTTGATGCCGTATGATGTGGCTGTTTGTAAATTTCAATTACCGCCTCAGATAAAGATGCATATTTTCGCCTTTTTTTAATGGATTCTCTATAAAATCCGTTCATGATCAAAGGTTTACTTGGATAATTTAAATCACGGTTTTTCAATACCTTTTTTAAAATTTCCTTTGGGTCTCCAGAAACCAAACTAACATTTGGAAGACTCACAAACGATTCTACCATTTTAATTTCCATTTTCCCTGAAGAAAAATTCTTTAACTTAATAGTGTGATTGTCATATCCTAGATATGAAATCGTTACACTTTTATCTAGATCAAATGCAGGTACTTTTAATAAAAATACACCATCCAAATTAGAAATAGTTGAAATATTTGAACTGTTCACAATAACACTTGCAAATTCTAGTGGTTTTTTAGTTTTGCTATCAATTACCAATCCTATAAATTCAGAATAGTCCTGATCCATTTGTTGCGCAACCGAAATATTTATTGTTTGTAAATACCCGAAAATAATTACAAAAAACAATACTAAATGAAGGCCTTGTTTGCTTTTTAAATCTGAATGAATTTGCATAATAATTTCCCTTAAGTTGTAAGTATATCACAAGTTAGTGATTTTTGCAGATATAAAAAACACTTTTAACTTTATTATAAGATGAAAAAAGCACATCAAAAAAGAAATAAAAATTCAAACAAAAAATCACACCAAATAGTATTTAGCTGAGAATCAACCTATTTTTTGGATCACTGGGTTAAAAGCTTTAGAAGCAATTAGTACCTTGTCGCCAATTTTTATACTTTTAGCTTCATCGTCATCGGCAATTACTTTTACTAGTTCTTTACCAATCAATACGGTAATAATAAATATAAAATCCTGTTTGATCATATGAATTACCTCACCTGTAAACTGAAATTTTGCATTGATATTATTTTTGGTAAAAAAATCGGTTGGTTGTTCCTCACTTATTAGTTTTCCCTCTTCAATTTCAATCAAATAATCAGACATTTTAATGATTTCTGAAACATCATGACTAATTAAAATAGTAGTTAGTTTATACTCCTGATGAACCTGTAGGATATATTGTTGTAGTTTGACTCGCATTTCCTGATCCAAAGCAGAAAGAGGTTCATCCAGTAATAAAATCTTTGGCTTTTGTACCAAGGCTCTTGCCAAAGCAACTCGCTGTTTTTGCCCTCCTGAAAGTGTATCCGGCTTACGGAATTGTAAATCTCCAAGATCTACAATCTCAATAAGATCTTTTACAATATCCTTGTCCTGACCTTTTTTTAAAGCAAATTTCAAATTTTCACCTACTGTCATATTTGGGAACAAAGAATACTCCTGAAAAAGAAAACCTAGATTTCTTTTTTGAGGTTTTAGATTAACTCCTTTTTGCTGATTAAACCATTCTTCGTTACCCACTTTTATAAATCCATCATCTGGCAAAAAAATTCCGGCAATCATTTTTAAAATACTGGTTTTTCCTGCACCTGATTTCCCGTAAAGGGTTACAAGTTTCTGTTTCTCAATAGTAAAATTTACATCTAGAAGCATTTCACCCGATACAGATTGCAATTTTTTAAATAAAGAAATATTTATCATTTTACAAATCTTTTTAAGTAACCACCATTGATCAAATAAACAAATAATAAGATCACAAAAGTCAAGGTAAATAAGATCAAAGAATAGGTATTTGCCACATCATAATTTAAAGATTCTACCTCATCATAAATTGCTATAGATGCAACTTTTGTCTTTCCGGAAATATTTCCACCAATCATCAAAACCACTCCAAACTCACCAATCGTATGTGCAAAAGCAAGAACAATTCCGGTAAGTAAAGAAGCTTTGATATTAGGAATCAAAACTTTAAATAAGGTAACCATTTTAGACTTTCCTAAAACGTAGGATGCATCTTTTAACGAAGGTGATAAATTGGAAAGACCAGACTGAATTGGATGCACCATAAAGGGCAAACTGTAAATAATAGAAGCTAATACTAATCCCTCAAAAGAAAAGACCAATCGCAATCCAAACCAGTCATCCAGCCAGTTCCCAAACGAATTTGACGGACTGAAAGCCAATAGCATATAGAATCCCAAAACTGTTGGTGGAAGCACCAAAGGCATGCTCACCAGGGTTTCAACAATGGGCTTTGCTTTTGATTTAGTGTATGCCAGCCAATATGAAATTGGAATGGCAATAAACAGTAATAAAACAGTGGTAATAAATGCCAGTTTAAAGGTTAATATGAGTGGTGTCCAATCGATCATACAGATAACAATAATTCATTGGTTTTTACCATCGCACAAACTTCTGTACCAATTTCAATTTTTAATCGTTTTACTGAGTTTGATGTAATGATAGAAGTAATTTCTCCTATTTCTGTTTGAATTATTAATTTGCTAAGTAAATTATCAGATTCAATTGACAATACTTTCCCAAACAATTTATTCCTTAAACTAATCCCTTCCACAGAACCTATTCCGATAATAACTTCCGTTTCTTTAAAAATAACCTTGATTGGGTTTCCTTGTTTTAGATAAGGAGCAGTTACAGGTGTATCAATAACAATAGCTGTAAAACTGATAGAATTCACCCTGATGGTAATAATAGATAATTCTCCATTTACATTTACTGCTTCAATATTTCCTTTAAAAATATTCATTTATTTTTCTGTCAAGTATCCAAATTTATTCAAAATTTCTTTACCCTTATCGGAAAACAGAAATTGCTGAAATTTTTCTGCTTCTTCTAAATGGACATCTCTATTCTTTAAGATTACCACTCCTTGTTTTATGGGTGAATACAAATTCGGATCTACATCTTTCCAGTTGCCTTTACCTTTCATATTTGGTGATAAAACAATAGATTTTGCTGTAAAACCAATTTCAGCTGCATAGGAAATTATAAACTGATTGGTTTGGGCTACACTTTCACCATAAACAAACTTTGATTTCAAAGGTTCCAATAAATTCTTATTTTTTAAAACTTCAATAGCAGCTCTTCCATAGGGAGCCGTTTTAGAATTTGCCAATGCAATATGATTGACCTGCTTTTTTAAAAAAGATTCAAAATCAGCCTTAAGCTGTGTATTCAAAGTCCAGATAACTAAAGATCCATAAGCATATATTTGAGGTTTATCAATAGTTAAATCATTCTCAAATAATGTATTTGGAAATTTCATATCAGCAGACACAAACAGATCATAAGGAGCACCCTCTTTGATCTGAGCCGTTAACTTACCAGATGAGCCTACAATTATTTCACTTTCTATCCCAGTATCTTCCTGGAATTCCTTTACCAACTCATGCATGGCAAACTTCATATTTGCAGCAGTTGCAACAGTTAGTTTACTTTTATCTTCCTGATTGCAGGAAAAAAACAATATAAAAACAACAAACAAAAGATGGAATTTCATTATTAATTTAGTTAATTATTTGGCAAAGATAAACAAAGAAACAGCTACTCAATGTGGCTCTACTAAATAATTTTGATGTACTTAATGATTGAAAATTAAAAAAAGTATCTCCTTAAATCTTCCATCAACAGATTTTCTAATTATGATATATGCTCTAGTAATATGCCCTTCTACAGATTTAACAGAAGTGTTTAAATATTCAGCAATTTCAATATTTGTCAATCCTTCTTTTTTACTCAATAAAAATATTTTTTTGCATTTTGGGGGTAAATTTTCAATTAATTTCATAACCAGCTTAATCATCTTTTGAGTATCCTCTTCATTTTTATCATTCGTTATTTTATTCAAGGTTTGAATATATTTTTTCTCTAATAACATAACTGATTGTTTCTTTCGATATTGGTCAATAAACTCATTGTAAACCAGTTTATACAAAAAGCTATTTAAAGAATACTTTTCATTTAACCTCTTTCGCCTTTCCCAAACTTTAATAAAAACATTTTGAACAATATCTTCAGCCATAGCATGATCGTTCACTAAGCTATTGGCATAAATGCATAATTTATGATTGAAATAATTTACCAAAAATGAATAAGCCTTTTTATCACCATTTTTTAAATGACTAATTAGCTTATTATTATTAAAATTTTTCTTCATAAATTGAAGTTGTTAGTAAAAAAATCAAAATTATTATGTAAATATCAAAAAAAAAGTTAAAAAAGTTAAGGGTTAGTTAAAATAGTTTCGTAATAAATAAAAGTATATGTTGATGAAATTACCAGAAATAGAAAAATTAATTATAAAATACGTTACTAATTCAATAACTGCTGCTGAATTAGATGAATTATCTATTTGGATAAAAGAACCTGAGAATGAACAAGTATTTTGTAAATATGTAAAAGTAAATTATGCGATTGACTATCATATGAGTCAATTCGATACAAATAAAACAAAAAAGTTACTTCTTAAAAAAATTAAAGAAGACAGCAATGTACTTTATAGAATACGTATTCAATCTGTATTTAAATATGCAGCAATATTCATAGGTATTATTGGAATCACATTTTTCTTTCAAAATGGAGATGATACAATTCAAAAATTAAAAATAAGCGATGAAGCTATTACAATTAAATTAGATAATGGCAATATTGAAGTAATAAAAACTACTGGAGAAAAAAGAATTCTTGATAAAAAAGGAAGAATTGTTGGAGTTCAAAGTGGAAGCGAATTAAATTATAAAAATAATTCACAAACACCTTCACCTTCTTTGTTTAATAATAAAAAGGGAAAGTTAGCTTACAATGAATTAACTGTTCCTTATGGGAAGAAGTTTCAAATCGTTCTTTCAGATGGTACTGAAGTTTTTTTGAATGCAGGCACATCATTCAAGTACCCTGTGAAATTTATCAACGGTAAAAAAAGACAAGTATATTTATTAAGTGGAGAAGCTTATTTTGATGTAACCAAAGACACAAATCATCCATTCATTGTAAATACGAATGAAATGTGTATTAGAGTTCTTGGAACAGAATTTAATGTTTCTTCTTATCCAGAAGATCCCACCATTAGTACAGTGTTAGTTGAAGGATCTGTAAGTTTGTTTGGCAAGAATGAAGTCTATAATGATGATGAAACTTCTCTTTTAGAATCTGGTCATATGGCTAATTGGAATAAGTCAAATAAAGAAATTTCAATTAACTTAGTAGATACTAGCTTATACACAAGCTGGAAAAATGGTAAACTTATTTTTAAAAATTTACAATTCAAAAATATTGTTAAAAAATTAGAAAGGCATTATAATGTATCCATCATAAATAATAACAAGAAACTTGGTGAACAATATTACAATGCTACTTTTAATATAGAGACCATTGAACAAGTTTTGAAATCTTTTAATAAAAGTTTTGAAATTATGTATACTATTGAGAATAATAAAATAATTATTAACTAAAACCAATTTAAACTATGACATAAAATCCTAAAAGAAAACGAACTACCCTCTATAAAAAAAATTGGAAGATGGCTCAACACCTTCCAATAATAATAGAGTGAGTAAATTTATTAATCACTTAAAATAATCGCAAAAGTATGAAAAAACTTACTAAGAGTAGGAGTATACTTCTATTCACTCTAAAATTTGACTTAAAAATGAAAATAACAACATTTTTACTGTTCATTGCACTATTTAATGTTCAAGCTAATAACTATGCTCAAAAGACAAAGATTACTTTAGATTTTGAGAATGTTACTTTAGAAACCGTATTAAATGAAATAGAATTTTTAACAGAATTCAAATTTCTTTTTAATAGAAAAGATATTGATGTTAATAAAATTATTTCAGTTAAGGTAAAAAAAGAAAAAGTTAAAAATATTTTAGATAATTTGTTCTTAACTATGCCTGTATCTTATGAAGTACTAGATAAACAAATCATTTTAAAATCAGATAATAGTAAAAAAATAATTCCATTACTTATCATAAAAGAGAAGCAACAACAAAAAGAAATTACAGGAACAGTTACTGATAATGATGGGTTTCCTTTACCTGGTGCTGCTATCCTTGTAAAGGGAACTGATAATGGTACAACCACAAATTTTGATGGAAAATATAGCATAACTGTTTCAGAGAATGCTACAATACTAATGGTATCGTATATGGGTTTTGAAACTCAAGAAATTGAGATTAATGATCAAAGTGTGATTAACATTAAATTACTATCAGAGACATCTTCTTTAGATGAAGTAATTGTTACTGGATATACTTCAGAGCGAAAGAGTGACCTTACAGGAGCTGTTGCTATTGTTAATCTTGATGAAGTTGTAACCCAGCCAGTAGCCGATGTAAATAGTATGTTACAAGGAAGAGTTGCTGGTGTTAATGTTATGAGTTCAGGTTCACCTGGAGATGTAACTACTCTTAGAATTAGAGGTTTTAGTACGATTAGAAATAATGATCCTCTGTATGTGATTGATGGTGTTCCTACAACTACCGGGTTAAGTTTGATTAACCCAAATGATATTGAATCATTACAAGTATTAAAAGATGCATCATCCTCAAGTATTTATGGTTCAAGAGCAGCAAATGGTGTTGTTATTATTACAACTAAAAAAGGTAAAGCAGGTGAACCTAAACTTTCTTTTGATATGTATTTAGGTAGTCAAAACGTTTCCAATTTACCAAGCATGCTAGATGCTCAAGAATATGGTGATGTATATTGGCAAGCATATGACAATGATGGTATTACTCCATCACATGCTATTTATGGAAATGGAGCTTCTCCCGTAATACCTGCTTTTTTAGATGCAGAAAACACCATTCCTTCAGCTAATACCAAATGGGTTGAAGAAATTTTTAACCCTGCACTTATTCAATCTTATAATTTAAATTTCTCTCAAGGAAATGAGAAATCACATTCTTTATTCTCTTTAAATTATTTTGATCAGGAAGGTATATTAAAATATACAAATTTTAATCGAATTACAGCTCGCCTCAATTCAGACTACAAATTATTTGATGGTAAAGTTACTGTTGGAGAAAATTTAACTGTAGCCTTTTCGAATTCTGTGGGCACAAGTACAAATTCTTTGTTAGGAAATGTTGTTTACGATGCATTCAGAATGCCAAGTATCGCACCAGTATATGATATAAATGGAGAGTTTTCAGGGTATCCACCATCTGATGTGCAAAACCCTTTAGGAAACTTATACCGCAACAAAGATAATGAGAGAAATAATGTAAAGATTTTTGGTAACTTATTTGCTGAAATTCAATTAATTGAAGACTTAAAATTCAAAACAAATTTTGGTGTTAATTACACTACTTTTAAAAGTGAAAATTTTAACCCTACTTATGTAGAACCTAATGCTCATAGAGCAATAAATGATTTATCTATTGTAAATGAGATAAAATTTGATTGGGTTTGGTCTAATACATTAAACTATACAAAAACATTCAATGATAAACACAATTTGAATGTATTAGTAGGTTTAGAAAGCATTTCGAATGTATTTGAATATACAACTGCTTCAATACAAGATTTACCGACAAATGAACTTAATATTAGAGTGTTAAATGCAGGAGATCAAGGTACACAAACCAACACAGGTGATAAAATAGAATTTACCTTGTTTTCTTATTTTGGGAAAATAAATTATAATTATGACAATAAATATTTATTTTCAGCTACTTTAAGAAGAGATGGAACTTCTAAATTGTTAGACAATCGTTGGGGTACTTTTCCTGCACTATCTGCAGGGTGGAGAATTTCAGAAGAAGATTTCTTTAACAAAGAAGGTACATTATCTAATTTAAAATTAAGGATAGGTTGGGGAAAAACAGGAAATCAAGATATCCCTGCTTATCAAACTGCTTCAGGATTTAGTAGTAACCCTTATTATTCCAATTATGCAATTAACGGATCCCAAACAAGTACACAAACAGGATATACTTTATCAAGAATTGCAAATCCAGATTTGAAATGGGAAACTACAACACAATCAAATATAGGATTAGAATTTGGATTTTTGAATAATTCATTAAATATTACAGCAGATTATTTTATTAAAAATACAGAAGATTTATTATTATTTCAAACACTTCCGCCAGATGTGGGTATTACCAATAGAGGGCAATGGAATAATGTAGGTGAAATGGAAAATAAAGGATTTGAGTTTGATATAAATTATCAAAGCAATCGTACTAAAGATTTCAACTTTAACGTAGGTTTAAACTTTGCGATAATCGATAATAAATTACTTTCTTTAGGTGAAGGAATTAATTTTATTGAAACAGACCCCGCAGTTTTGCATAGTATTAATTTTGATCAATCAACTTCTAGAACAGCAGTAGGACAGCCGATAGCTTCCTTTTATGGTCATGTAGTTGATGGAATATTTCAAACTGATGCAGATGCAACATCCAGTATTCAACCCAATGCACAAGCAGGAGATTTTATTTTTAAAGATTTAAACGGAGATGGTGTAATTGATGCTGAAGATAGAACCTTTATAGGATCACCACATGCTGATATTACCTATGGAATCAATTTGTCAGCAGTTTATAAAGCTTTTGACTTTACATTATTTTTTCAAGGTTCACAAGGTAATGACATCTATGATTTATCTCGTTATTATAACGATTTTTTCAATTTAGCAAATTATAATAAACATGGACGAATTTTAAATGCATGGACACCTCAAGATACAAATACTGATTTAGCAAGAGTTTCATTAAATGATTTAAATAATAATATTCGTCCTTCATCTTATTATGTTCAAGACGGTTCTTATTTTCGATTAAAAACATTTCAAGTAGGATATTCATTTCCTGAAAGTATAGCCCAAAAAATAAAAGCATCTCGATTTAGAGTGTATTTTGAAGCTTATAATTTGTTTACTATTACTAATTATGATGGTTTAGATCCTGAAATCGGTTTACAGAGTTACACCTCTGATGATCGAAATTTAGATATAGGTGTAGATAGAGGCATATACCCTAGTTCAAAGACATTTACCTTTGGGATTAATATTAATTTTTAACAAAAATCAATTATGAAAAATATAATATATATAGTATTTATTATAGGAATTTTTTTTACTTCTTGTAGTGATGAATTCTTAGAAAATGAACCCTATGGAGAACTTACTGAAGAACAGGTTGGTGCGCCAGAGAATATTGAATCTTTAGTGATTTCTGCATATAGTATTTTAAATGGTCAGGGAAACGAAGCAAGTAATGCCTTTAATTCACCAGCATCTAATTGGAGTTTTGGCGATGTTCTTTCTGATGACGCATATAAAGGCGGTGGAGGAACTGGTGATCAAAATCAAATTCATCGAATGGAAATTTATGCAACCGACCCTCAAATAAGAGACGTTGAACAAAAATGGGCAGTACTTTATGAAGGAGTAAAACGAAGTAATACAGTTCTTAATGTTTTAAATAATTCAACCGAAATTAGTGAAACCTTAAAGACACAACGTATTGCAGAAATGCGTTTTTTAAGAGGTCATTTTTATTTTGAATTAAAAAAATTGTATAATCGAATTTCATACATAGATGAAAATGGAAATTATTTGCCTAATACATTAATAACACCTGAACAAGTATGGATTAAAATAGAAGATGATTTTAATGCAGCCTTTGATGTTTTACCTGGTACGCAAGCAGATTTTGGACGCCCAACAAAATGGGCTGCCAAAGCATATTTGAGTAAAACATATTTATACCAAAAAAAATGGACTGAAGCTAGTCTTGCAGCTTCTGCTGTTATTGATGAAGGTGGATATGTTTTAGAAACAAATTTCAATGAAGTATTTTTACCTGATAATGATAATGGTTCTGAAGTTGTTTTTTCTATTCAATATTCTATTAATGATGGTTCTCCAAGAAATTATAACGGTTCTATAGGTGATCGTTTAATGCCTCCAGGTGGTCCAAGATACCCAGGTTATGGTTTTTTAAGAGCTTCACAAAATTTAGTCAATTCTTTCAAAACAGATGTTAATGGATTGCCATTATTGGATAATGTAGATATTACAGATACAAATACTGTAGATCCAAGATTGGATGTAACTGTTGGAAGACCAGGAATTCCATACAAGGATTTAGAAATTGAATATAGCGATAGTTGGGCTAGAGATTTAGAAACTTATGGACCTTATGGACCTAAAAAAAGGGTAATGTCAGCAAATGATCCTCATTATTTAGCATCATGGCCTTATGTTACATCTTCAAATTATCTAATTATCCGTTATGCCGATGTATTACTTTGGAAAGCAGAAGCTTTAATTGAACTTGGTGATTTACCGGGTGGTAGAGTGTATATCAATATGGTACGAGATAGAGCTAAAACAGGAAACTATATTCAAAATTTAGATAACACTGCTGATGCAGCAAACTATCTGATAGAGACTTATAATACTTTTGCTTCAAAAGATGAAGCTGTTACAGCTTTACGTGCAGAAAGACGTTTAGAAATGGCGCACGAAGGACAACGATTCTTCGATTTAGTTCGATGGGGTATTGCAGCTGAAGTGATAAATACATATCTCATAAAGGAACAAATTGAAAGAGGTTATTTAGGTGGCGCAACATTTGTGTCAGGTAAAAACGAATATATGCCGATTCCTCAAAGTCAAATTGACGGAGGAGGAACTGACGAAGGAGGGAACTCACTAAGCACACAAAACCCAGGATATTAATATTTATAGATAATAGTTATAACTAGCTATTAATAAAACCTTTTGACAGCTAATTAACTCAATACATCGAAGAAATAAATTCTTCGATGTATTGAGTTAATATTTGGTTTAGAAATTCTGCTATCTTCGTTATGTTTGTACTCAAAATAGTCGTTTACGATAGTAAACTCATATTTTTAGGACTGTACAATTCTTGATATTCAACTTTCTAAACAAAACACAGATTTTAGAGACAGAATTTAATCATGTTAACTTGAGCGTATAAGGAGTTGTATGCTATAGAAAATATATCTACAATTTAAAAGAAACTCTTAAATAACTTAATAAATAGGCAAACCCAATGAAAATCTTCACTTCTTTTACATTAATTACGATTTACTTACTAACCATTTCTTGCAATATTGAATTAAAAAAAAATGATATTGATATCAAAACATCAGACCTAACCCTACCATCTAACCTCAAAATTAATCAAATTCAGGTTTTAGGAACGCATAATAGTTATTCAAAACCCATCGACACAGCAGTACTGAATTATTTAGACCCTGTATTAGAAGGAATGATAGATAAATATTTTACTCAGATGACAGATGAACAAAAAGTTTTTTTTAATGAATACCACCCTAATAAAATAAAATTCAGGGAAAGTCTGTCTTATAACCATCCAAATTTTAATGAGCAGTTGAATGCAGGATTACGCTCTTTTGAAATCGATGTGTACTATGATCCAAAAGGGGGGAGATTTACAAAACCTGCTGCTTACGAATTTCTTAAAAAACAAGGTAAGAAAGACTTATTACCATTTGACACGACTGATTTGTCTGAACCTGGATTTAAGGTAATGCACATCGCTGATATCGATTTTAGATCACATTACCCTACTTTCTCACTAGCTCTAAAAGCTTTAAAGAGTTGGTCAGATAAGAATTCTAAACATATTCCTATCTTCATTATTATTGAAGCGAAAGATAGCGGTATGCCAATATTCCCAAACTCCACAAAAGTTTTACCGTTTGATGAGGAAGCATTTGATGCATTGGACGAAAAAATTTTTTCAATACTTGGAAAGGATAAGGTCATCACTCCTGACCAAGTACGAGGTAAATATTCTACATTGGAAGAAGCAGTAAAAGCACAAAACTGGCCATTATTAACAAATTCTAGAGGAAAGTTCCTCTTTATGCTACTACCTTCAACTGCTGGTGCTAATATTGAAAACCCAACTCCTTACTTAAAAGATAGACCATCCTTAGAGGGAAGGGCAATGTTCTTACAATCACAACCTGGAAGGCCATATTCTGCATTTCTTCTATTGGACAATGCTATCATTAGAAAAAATGAGATAATGGAGCATGTCAAAAATGGATACTTAGTAAGATCAAGAACAGACATTGACACTTATGAAGCGAAAGTAAATGACAGAACAAGGTCTGTAGCTGCTTTCGAAAGTGGTGCCCAAGTACTTTCTACTGATTATTTTAAGCCAGGAAATGCTTACGGGACTGATTATTATATTACTCTGCCAGGAAATAATCCCGTCCGGATTAATCCGGTGAATTCAAATGATTATTCTCCCGGTGAAAAATAGCCCATATCTATAAATATGATACATGGAATTAATTATGAAAAAAGTGCCACAATGAAATTAATTTCACCTGTGATTTTGTTATTATTTATGGCATGTAGTCCACAAATTAACCTACAGAAAAGCAATAGAAAAAATAATTTTATCGATCCATTTATGTGTACATCAGGTGAGCATGGACACACAGATCCTGCTGCTGCTGTCCCTTTTGGGATGGTAAAACCAGCACCAGATTCAGATCCTTTGGGCTATTCTGGATATGATTTTTCTGCTCAAACAATATTAGGATTCTCTAATACTCGTTTTTCAGGTGTTGGATGTCAGGGCGTAGGAGGTAATATTCGAATATTACCCTTTGTATTAACTGATGGCAATCAAAAGATTTCAAAATCACTAAAATTAGATAAAAAAACAGAAATTGCTTCGGTTGGATACTATTCGGTAGTGTTGGAAAACAAAGTACAAGCAGAATTAACTGCTACTCGACAAGTAGCTTTTCACAGATATACATTTCCTAAATCAGAACATGTAGGTTTAGTTATTGATTTAGCATCTAGTTTTGTAGGGAATAATTATGAAGAACATCAAATAGATACGTCAGGTGTCATTTTTGGAAAAATATCATCTCGTAATATTTGTAACAAGGGAGATTATACAATCTATTTTGCATTATCTATTGATAAAGAAGAGGTGAAAATTACAAGTAATGAATCAAAAATTGAAATAAAATTTTCATCACTAAAGAATCAGGAAGTACTAGTTCGTTGTGCGCTTTCGGTTGTGAGTGTAGAAAATGCAAAAAATAATCTTAATGTACAATCAAGTGTGTCTTTCACGTCTGTACGGAAAAATGCAGTTAATGATTGGGAGAAAATATTACAAACAGTAGATATAGAAACCTCGGATAGTATATTAAAGCGAAAATTTTACACACATTTATACCATGTAGTTCAAACCCCATTCATCATTCAGGATCAGGGAGGAGAATATCGAGGAAGTGATGGAGAACTCTATAAAACAAAACAAAAAAACCATTTTTATGGATGGTCTATTTGGGATACATTTAGAACTAAGCTGCCGCTCTTCTCTTTATTATATCGTGAACATTATATTGATATGATGACTTCATTAGGTGAGCTATATAAGCAAGGGAAAGTAGATTGGTCAACACCTACAGAACCTTTTTTAACAGTACGAACAGAACATTCTATAACTGTTTTATTAGATGCTTTAGAAAAAAATTTATTGAATTATTCTTTGGAAAATATTTACCCAAAATTACAAGAGGAAATTAAAAACCTCTCTTTTGAAACACCTGATAAAATTTTGGAATCGAGTTATGATTTATGGGCTATGTCTAAAATAGCCGAAAAATTAGGTTATGTTGAAGATTCAAAAACATACATTGACAAAGCATATGAATATGAAAAAGTGTGGGACGAAAAATTTAAAATTATGGGTAAAGATGCAGATCTTATGGAGGGTGCTGGCCTTTATCAAGGCACATTATGGCAATACCGTTGGTTTGTTCCTTTTGATATAAGAGGAATACAAGAAAAGTTAGGAGGCAAACATATTTTTGAAAAGCAATTGGATTATTTTTTTGCTAACAATCTTTTTAATGTTGGAAATCAACCAGATATTCAAGTTCCCTTTCTTTATCTTTATACTGATTCTCCATGGAAAACTCAAAAACTAGTTCATCAAATTCTCACAGAACCAACAATAAATCGATATGGTAGTAAAATATTTAAAGAACCCATAATACGTGAGGTGTTTTTGGATACACCAGAAGGGTATATTACAGATATGGACGATGATGCGGGAACAATGTCAGGATGGTATATTTTTGCTTCTATGGGAATATATCCAGTATGTCCTGGCGAGCCTTTTTATGCAATTTGTTCTCCTTTATTTAAAAAGGTAACGATACATATTGACACAAAAAACACATTTGTTATTCAAGCAGATGATGTGAGTGATATAAATATATATATTCAGTCCGCAATGCTAAATGGTAAACCTTTGAATAGAGCATGGATAAGGCATAATGAAATCTTATCGGGAGGAAAATTAATTTTTAAAATGGGGGCTATTCCAAATAAAAAATGGGGGCTAAAAGATCCGTTATGAATTAGTTATTTAACTTTTAACGAAATAAGGTTTAAAAGGCTAGGTTATTAGTTTCAATGATTTAAGTGAATCATATTTGTAAAAAGAAGTAATTCTACTTTTGTCAGAAAACTAGAAAGAATAGTAATAAATAAATTAAAAATTATAATAAATGAAATATAAATATTTCTTAATTGGAGCTTTAGTAAGTCTAATAAACATCAATGTTTACTCACAGGGTGTTATTTTAAATTACACAAAATATGTTGATCCATTTATTGGGGTAGAAAATAAAGGGAATACTTTCCCCGGGGTTAGTTTACCTTATGGAATGGTGAAATTAGGTCCAGATTGTTTTCGTAGAGATACAAATTCAGGATATCATCCTACAGGAGATATTTTGGGCTTTAGCCATACCCATGTTAGCGGAACAGGTGGTGGTCCAAAATATGGGAATGTGCTATTAACTACGACAATGGGAGATTTGAATATTATTGATTATTCTTCTCCCAGAAAAAATGAGAAAGCATCTCCTGGGTATTATAGTGTTGATTTAGAAGATTATAATATTAATGTCGAATTAACAACAACTCATAGTTCAGGTTTTCATAAATATATTTTTCAAAAAGAAGGTGATGCACACGTGCTACTTGATTTGGGAAGTTTTTTAACACGAAGTTGGGCGTATGGAGAAGATCAACAATTAGTAGGTTCTTCTGTAAATATTTTAAACGCTAGCGAAGTACAAGGTACTACAACTATTAAAGGAGGATGGAACAAAGGAAAACCTTATACTGTATATTTTTATGCGATACTTGATACACCCTCAGATACTTATGGAACATGGAAGTCTGGTAAAAAACAGGAACTTCAAAAAAAACAGCATGATACCGGTGAAAAAACTGGAGCTTATTTTACTTACAATGTAAAAAAGAATCAGGTAATTAAAGTAAAAGTTGGGATATCATTTTTAAGTATCAAAAAAGCAAAAATGAATCTTGAAATGGAAAATCCGTATTGGGACTTTGAAAAAATAAAAAGTAATGCTGAAACTCAATGGAATAAAAAACTAAGTAAAATTGAAATTTCAGGAACATCAGAAGATATAAAAAAAATATTTTATACAGCTTTATATCATTCTTTTTTGCAACCCGTTAAAAAAACAGGTGAAATTAAAAATTGGAATCCCGATGATGTATATTATGACGATTATTACGCTATATGGGACACCTTTAGAACATTACATCCTTTGCTGACATTAGTTGATACAAAAACACAGGTAGACATTATTAATTCATTATTAAATATTTATGAAAAAGAAGGTTATATGCCTGATGGAAGAAGTGGAAATGATAATGGTCTTACACAAGGAGGAAGCAATTGTGATTTGGTAATTGCAGATGCTTATGTAAAAGGAATTAAAGGTATTAATTATGAAATAGCTTATCAAGCGATGATAAAAAATGCAGAAATAGCTCCTAACAATGAACGAAAAGAAGGTCGGGGTGGACTTAGTGATTATAATACGTTAGGTTATGTATCAACTTCTTATGAGCGTGCAGGAACACGAACTGTAGAATATGCAAATTGTGATTGGGGAATTGCCCAAGTAGCAAAAGGACTTGGAAAAGAAGATGATTATCAAAAATATAAAAGTAGAGCTTCAAATTGGAGAAATTTATGGAAGCCTATAGAAAGTCATGGTGTAACTGGATTTATTAGTCCAAAAAATAAACAAGGAGAATGGATCGATGACTTTTCGCTTTTTAAAAGAGGAACTTGGCATAATTTCTTCTATGAAAGTATTTCATGGGAATATTCTTTGTATGTCCCTCAAGATGTAAAAGAGTTAATAAAATTATCAGGAGGGAATAAAGCCTTTGTAAACAGATTAGATACGTTTTTTAAAAGAAAATATTATATCATAGAAAATGAACCTGGTTTTTTAACTCCTAATTTATATGTATGGGCTGGAAGATACGATAAGTCAGCAAAGATTATTCATAGAATAATTACTGAATATTATCATGGTGGTAGAGGTGGCTTACCCGGTAATGATGATTCAGGGTCAATGTCTTCCTGGTTTGCTTTTCAAGCCATGGGTATTTTTCCTAATGCCGGTCAAGATGTATATTTAATAGGTAGTCCTATTATTGGAAATACCAAAATAAAGATGGATAATGGTAAAACATTTGAGATTAGAGTACATAACTTATCTGGAGACAACATCTATGTTACCAAAGCTATCTTAAATGGAAAGTCTTTATTGCAGTCTTGGTTCAGACATACAGATATTAGTGAAGGGGGAATCTTAGAACTTTACATGAATAACATTCCTAATGAGTGGGGAATTAAAAACCCACCACCATCTATAAGTGATAGTCAAAATAAAAAATAACTATACCTTCCATATTATCCCAGAATCAAGTCTAGTTCCATTAACAAATTGCTTGCCACATGCATAACATTTATACTTTTGCTTGCCATTACCAATACCATTCTTTTTAAGAATTGAACTGTTACAATTTATACACTTTTTTTATTCATAACCTTTGATTTGCCTCAAAGCTAATAAATACAATGATTACAGAAGTTTTTAGTCTCCTTTTTGTCCATTACGCCACATTTTTTAATAAAAAAATCCATTTTATTTTAAAAAATAAAATGGATTTTTATTCATTATTAAGTAATTTATTTTTTCTTACTTTCTGGTTTATCAATTTCTGATTTACTGCTTTTTTCTTCTATCACGTCATCTACATCAATTACCTCTTCTCCTTTTAAATAATTTGGTAATTGCATACCTGCCATATTAAACATTTCCTGTAAAGGTGGAACAGATTTATACATTCCTGAAATAAAATTTGAGGTAGATGTTTTACCATCTTTAGAATTACCACCTTCCCAAACGGTAATCTTGTCAATTTTAATATTTTTAATGGCTTCTGCCTGAGTTTTAACCAATTCTGGTAATTTATCAGCAACCAATAATAATACAGCATCCTTAGGATTATTACCTGCTGCTTTTACAATTCGATCTAAACCTTCTGCTTGTTTCGTTAAAATTTCATATAAACCTTTTGCTTCTGCTTCTTTCTTCATAAAAATTGCATCAGCTTCACCTTTTGCAATTCTTCTAATTTGTTCGGCTTCAGCCTCTGCATCAATTTCAATCTTTTGTTTATCAATTCTTGCAGGTACAACAATATCCGCATTTTGTTCTGCTTCTTTTCTTTTGGCTCTTGCATCTTCTGCTAATTTTTCAGCAGCATATGCTTCTTCTAATGCTTTTGCAACTTGTACTTTTTCTGCTGATATTGCTCTTTTTTCAGCTTCAGCTTCTCTTTCTCTTCTCAAAGCATCAGATTCTGCAATATCAATTTTTGAAATATTCTCACCTTCAATTGCTTTAGCATTTGCAACAGCCATTTTTACTCTTTCCTCTTTATTTGCTTCGGCCTCACCAATTTTAGCTTTTGCAACTGCATCCGCAGTTTGAATTCTTTCTTTTTGATTTGCATTAGCTTCTCCAATCATAGCCGTAGCAATCATATCAGCCACCTGAACTCTTTCATTTTGATTCGCATCAGCCTCACCAATTTTAGCTTTTGCCAATGCATCTGCTACCTGAACTCTTTGATCTTGTACAGCCTGAGCTTCACCAATTGAGCCATCTCGAACTTTTTGAGCTACAGAAATTTTTGCATCATTAATTGCTTTTGCTGCTGCTTCTTTACCTAAAGCTTCAATATATCCTGATTCATCATGAATATCTGTAATATTTACATTGATAAGTTTTAATCCTACTTTTTTTAACTCGGCTTCAACACTATGCGTTATATGTGATAAAAACTTATCTCTATCTGAATTTATTTCTTCAATATCCATTGAAGCAACCACCAAACGTAACTGCCCAAAAATAATTTCTTGTGCCAAACTTTGAACAGAATCAAGACTTAACCCTAATAACCTCTCAGCTGCATTTTGCATAACACTGGGGTCTGTAGATATTCCTATGGTAAATCGTGAAGGAACATTTACACGTATGTTTTGCTTACTTAGAGCATTTGTTAGATTAACTTCAATTGACATTGGAGTTAAGTCTAAAAACTCATAATCTTGAATTATTGGCCAAATAAAAGCAGCTCCACCATGAATACACTTTGCTGATTGCCCTCCTCCTGTTTTACCGTAAACAACTAAAATTTGATCTGATGGACAACGCTTATATCTTCTAAACATCGAGAAGATAAAAACAATAAATATTAAGAAAACGGCGCCTATTAAGTAAACTCCGTAAACACCTGTTTGTAAGGGTAGTAATAAATTCATATGTAATTTTTATTTAGATAATTTTTCAACAAGCAATATTTCAGCACTAACTATTTCAACAACTTTAACTAAAGTTCCTGTTTTTAACTCTTCATCAGAATCAGAAAGAGCTTCTAACTCTCTCAAACTTCCTTGCACTTTAATTTGAACTTTACCAATGTTAGACCTATTAGCTCCAATAGGTAAATAAACCTCACCCATATTACCAATTGCATTCTTTATTTTTAAAGTACCTGACTCGGTTAGTTTATGCATCCAAAAAAACAACAAAGAGGTTAAAAACATCATGATTAAACCTGCTATTGTTGACACAATAATTGTAATAGAAGTTGAATATTTATTATCAATACAAATAATCCCACTCCATCCAAAAATTGTAAAAAAAGCTATTACATTTTTAAATGTAAAAAATTGAAACCCTACACCTCCATCATCTGCCTCAAAATCAGCCCCATCTGCTTCCATATCGACATCTGCACTACCGCCAATAAAGGTTAAAATAAAAATAATAGAAAAGATTGCAGAACCAATCAATGCTATCATCCAATAAGTAAATTCTAGAGATGACATACTTTCAAAAAATTCCTTCATACATATCAATTTAGTAGATGTCTAATGTAATAATTTTTCATTAAAACAACATTATTTTTTTTGCTATTTTAAGTAATATAAAACAGATTCATTTTAAAACAATATTCTTATCAAATACAATGAAAAACCCATCTAAAAAATTTAGTTTAGATGGGCTTATTATATTTCATTAGTCGTTTAACTATTCTGTTTCTGGTAACATAAATTTATAAACAACACCAGCTAAAATTGCACCAATAATCGGAGCAACCCAAAACAACCACAATTGATCCATTGCCCAACCTCCTGCAAAAATTGCCTGACTAGTACTTCTCGCTGGGTTAACCGAAGTATTAGTTACCGGAATACTAATTAAATGAATAAGAGTAAGTGCTAAACCTATTGCTAATCCAGCAAATCCTTTTGGTGCTTTTGAATGTGTAGCACCTAGAATAACGATCAAAAACATAAAAGTCATAACAACCTCGGTAAGCAAAGCTGCATACATACTATAACCTCCTGGAGAATGCTCACCAAAACCATTGGCTGCAAAGCCTCCTATTTCAAAGCCTTCTTGCCCAGTTGCTATAAAATATAAAACTGTTGCACCTGCTATTCCACCTAAAACCTGAGCACCAATATATGGTAATAAATCTTTTTTATCAAAGCGACCTCCAGCCCAAAGACCAATGGAAACAGCGGGATTAAAATGGGCTCCAGAAATATGACCTACGGCAAATACCATGGTCAAAACGGTTAAACCAAATGCTAAAGAAACTCCTGCAAAGCCAATTCCTAATTCAGGAAATCCTGCTGCTAAAACGGCACTTCCACAACCACCAAGTACCAACCAAAAGGTGCCAATAAATTCTGCTACTAATTTTTTCATTTTAAAATAAGTTTAGTTAAACAACAAATATACCAACAACAATGTTGGCTATTAATGCATTAAATTTAAGAAATAAATTTATAATTAGAGCTGATAAGTACAACCAATTTCTAAATTACTACTATTATAGCCATTATTTGGTAAAGTAATATTTAGGTTGGATACATGCCTAATACTATATCTGAAATCTAAAAAGAATCTATGGATTTGATAAGACATTCCCAATCCAAATATATCAGAAAATGCAAAACCTGCATTCATTCTTTCAGTATCAGAGTCAGAATACATTGGTCCAACACTACCTATAACACAAGCACTAATATTAGTATCGATCTTATATCTAGCAATTAAACCAATATTTAAAACATATTCATTGATATACTTTTTTGCGGTAAATTTGTCCCTTTTCTCTAAATAGTCATCACCTTGATCTGGCCTTACATAATACTTATTTAATAATTGATGCTCAGCCAGATAATAACTTGGTTCTATATTCAGTTCAAAATTCCACTTTATTCTCTCAATCATAAGATGATTAAATTGTAATTTATAAAACTGCACATCATAGGAGTAATCCTTTGAACCAAAAGGAAAACTCTCCTGCGTACCAAATCCGGAATTAAATCCTAATTTAATCCTATTGGTTTTCTGAGGAGCATCTTGGGCTTTCGCTTCGAAAAATAATAATGTAAAAGCCAATAATATTAAAATAATCTTCATTTTTTGCTATAACTGAACATTAATGACTTTCCATGAATTATAAAACACAGCAATTTCAACTGGTGTTTTCAATTCATTTTTTTTAATTTTAGAAATAATTTCTGGGCAATCCTTAAAGTATATTTCCAACTTCTTTTTCTTTAAACCAAAAATTCCTTGCGTAACTCTTTGCAAATAATTTTCTCCTTCCCTTTTTAAAAGCGGTATTTGATCGATATAATCGGAATCCGGATCTGTAATTTCCAATTGATATAAGGTAAGATCTCCCTTCAGAACTACTTTTAAAAATTGTTTTTTATTAATATTTGGATTGATCGTATATTTTTCATCAATCAAATATCCATCTGTTTGCAACCATAAACTTTCAAACACCCTGTTACCCTGTTTGTAACCCAAAATCTGTTTGGGACTATATTTCCTTTTTTCAGAACTGTTTTTAAAACGTATTTTATCATACAATTTTCCAAAAGGAGGTGATTTTCTATCTTTCACAAATCCAGAAATGGTATCATTATTATTTGTAATGATATATCCAGGTTTATAATCCTTTTGAGCTATTACAAATAAAGGAAGGAAGAGAGCAATAAAGATTAGCTGCTTAATAATTTTCATTTTAATGATATCAAATAATTATAAACAATGAATACACTCCAAATTACTTTTCTGAATTATCAATTTCTTTTTTGATTATTGCCGGATTACCAGCAACCATCACATTATCCGGAACATCATTAATAACAACTGAACCTGCTGCAATTACAACGCCATTTCCAACACGAACTCCCGGACAAATAATTGCTCCTCCACCAATCCAAACATCATTACCAATAGTTATAGGTTTTGCATATTCAAGCAATGAATTTCTGGTTTTTATATCTAAAGGATGGGTTGCGGCATAAATTTGAACATTTGGACCAATTAAAACATTGTCTCCTATGCTGACTTCTGCAGTATCTAAAATGCAGCAGTTAAAATTTATAAAGACTTTTTTACCTAGTTTGATATTAGATCCATAGTCACAAAAAAATGGAGGTTCTATCCAAAATATTTTATCATATGCACCAACTAGCTCCTTAAACAACTTATTGCGTTCTTTTACTTGATTATCACCCAGATTATTTATTTTCTGAAATTTTAATCGAGCTGCATATCTTTCCTTTGATAGAATTGTATCCATTGGGTTATACAATTGTCCGGATAACATTTTTTCTTTTTCCGTCATTTAGCTGATTGTTAAAAACTACCTTAAAATTATTTTTTAATTCTTTTAACAAGGTCTTCTCTGTTAATGATCAATTCATGCCCAATCGGTTTTCCTTCTCTAAAAGTTTGTGTATGTAATTTTAAATTACCGGCTGGAATCATAAAAGGATCTGTATACTTTTTAGCAAATTTAACCGGATAAGTATTATCAATGGAATAATATATTTCTGTACCAGGGATATTATTCTCTAACTTACACATCACAACATCGTCATTTTTATATACTGTCACAATTGGATCAAAAACAGCTTTTGCAATATTATCTCCTTCTCTGTCAAAGCGAATCATATTCTCTTCTGTTCTTCTCACAAAGTCATCCCAGTTCTTATCTTTTTTTTGACTCCATAAAGTCTCCGCAATAGCGAAAGCCCTTGGATAAGTCATATAATAAGCAAATTGTAAAGTAGGAACTGCTTCCGTCCATAAATTACCTTGCCCTCCTAAAACGTATTTTGCTTCAATTTCATCAGGAACAGGTTCAAATTTATAGGTCTTTTCCAAACTAAGACTTGCATATATCTTATTCTCAACGGTTACATCTCCCTGCATATAATCTAAATAAGCATAAGTTGTTGGTGTCATAACTACTTCATGTCCCATTTTAGCTGCTTCAATTCCACCTTTCATTCCTCTCCAACTCATCACTGCAGCACCATCTGCCAAACCACCTTCAAGTATCTCATCCCATCCAATCATTTTTTTCCCCTTACTACTAATAATCTTTTCAACTCTTTTTACAAAGTAACTCTGCAACTCATGACTATTTTTTATTTTATGTTTCTTCATGAATTTCTGTACTTCAGGGTTTTCATCCCAATAACCATGATAGGCCTCATCTCCTCCCATATGGATATAATCACCCGGAAATAGTTGAGCAACTTCTGTAAAAACTTTATCTATAAAATCATAAACGTTTTCATCAATTGGATTCAAAGTGTTTTCAATAAGCATTTTAAATGTACCATCTCCATACCATTCTGAAAATTTATTTCCCGGACTAACATATTTAGATTCTTTTTGTACAGAAAGTTCAGGGTAAGCTGCCAGTACGGCCATACTGTGACCTGGTACATCAATCTCGGGTACAATAGTAATATTTCTATCTGCTGCGTATCGTACAATATCTTTAATTTGTTCCTGAGAATAAAAACCACCATAAGTTGCTTTTTCACCCTCTTTGGGAGCTGCTCTTCCTTCTCCAAAGGTTCCGTTCCTCTCTACTCTCCATGCTCCAACTTCTGTTAATTTAGGATAAGATTTTATTTCAATTCTCCAACCCTGATCATCTGTTAAATGCCAGTGAAATACATTGAATTTATATGCTGACATTTTATCCAAATATGATTTAATTTCATCTACAGTAAAAAAATGACGACTCACATCTAACATTAAGCCTCTCCAGGCAAAACGTGGATAATCAACTATTTTACATGATTGAATTTCAATAGTTCTACTATTTACTATTGGAATTAATTGCTTTAAAGTTTGCAAACCATTAAATATCCCAGCAGGATCATTTGCTTTTAAAGCAATACTTTTATCATTTACTTCTAAGATATAACCTTCTTTTCCTATGGCAGAATTCTTTTTTTTATTCAAATCAATAGAAATGAAATTTCCCTTTGCCTTTTTATCAAAACTTGATGAGATTCCTAAATTTGTTAAATAATTTTGAAATAATTGAGTGCTTTTTAAACTCTTTATCTCTTTGTTTCCTGTTTTAAATTTAATTTCATCCTGAAATACAAATGAACCGTTTGACTTTTCATAATTCACCGGAACGGGTATAATATTGTGCTGGGCAATTGAAAATTGAAATCCCAGAATCAATAAAAAAACTAATAATCTATATTTTAAATTCATAATAATAAGTTGAAATGGTTTTTATAATAATTTTATAGTGTTTCTTTTAGCCATCTGTAGAATTCTCTATGCCAAATTAGTGAATTTTGATAATCTAACACCCAATGGTTTTCCTCTGGAAAATATAACAATCTACTTTTGATACCTTGTAATTGTGCAGCCTGAAATGCTTCTAGCCCTTGTCCGATAGGAACTCTGTAATCTTTTCCTCCTTGTATGATCATGATTGGAGTATTCCATTTTTCAACATGCTCAACTGGGTTGAAAAGTGTATAGCTCTTTTGTGCTGCTTTATTGTCTTTTTCCCAATATGGCCCGCCAAGATCCCAATTCACAAAAAACAATTCTTCGGTAGTTCCATACATGCTTTTTTCATTAAAAATTCCGTCATGCGAAATAAATGTTTTGAATCTCTTTTCATGAAAAGCAGCCAAATAAAACACTGAATAACCACCATAACTTGCTCCAATACAACCCAATTTATCCTTATCAACATAAGGTTCTTTTGCTATATCATCAATTGCAGACAGATAATCCTGCATGTTTTGTCCGCCATAATCTTTACTTATTTGTTCATTCCATTCTACTCCATAGCCCGGCATTCCTCTCCGATTTGGAGCAATAATAATATAACCATGAGCTGCCATTAATTGGAAATTCCAACGATAAGAATAAAACTGGCTTAAAGCACCTTGAGGACCTCCCTGACAATACAATATTGTCGGATACTTTTTATTTGGATCGAAATTTGGAGGATAGATTACCCAGGAAAGAAGATCTTTACCATCAGTTGCTTTTGTAATTCTTTTTTCAATTTCACCTAGACTTAAAGCATTATAAATTGCATCATTCGCATGAGTCAATTGATCCATTTTACCATTTTTGAGATCAACAATATATAACTCCGGAGCATGGTTCATATCTCTTCTGGAAACAACCATCTTATTTTTAGATTGCCCAACGATTCTATTAACATCAAATTGCCCTTTGGTAATTTGATTAGGTTTTGCCGATGAAGATATCTCTATTTCAAATAAATGAACTGTACCAAAAACAGGAGCGTTAAAATAGATCTTATCTCCTTTATTACTCCACATAAAACTATTTACCGTGCCATCCCAATTTTTTGTAAGATTGATATCCTTTCCATTTCTTCGAACAATAATATCATTCTTATCTGCTTCATAACCATCTCTTTTCATTTGTAACCATGCTAGTTCTCCTTTGGATGAAAAAGACGGTGAGACATCATAACCTTTGTTATATTCTGTAAGGTTTTTGGTCTTTTTGGTTACCAAATCATACTCATAAATATCACTATTGGTTGTTTTAGCATATTCGGCACCCTCATATTTTTTAGCTACATATAAAACTTTTTTACTATCAGAGCTCCACATATAATCTTCAGCACCTCCAAAGGGTTTTTGCGGACAATCATAAGGTTCTCCCTTCATCAAATCAACTTCACCTTCTTTAGATTTGATAAAAACATGGCTAAATTTACCATCTTCCCAAGTATCCCAATGCCTATAATTTAAACTATTGTATATTTTTACATTGGATTGCGGAACATCTTTATAATGATCCTGCCCGGTAACCGGATTGATCTTTACTTCTTTATCAAATAATTCATATTTCCCATCAGGAGAAACTAACCTATTGCTTGTTAAATTTTTATACTCTTTTATCAATTTGGATTCTCCACCATTCAATGGCAACAAATAAGTTTTTTTACTTCGATTGTTTTCTTTGATATTAACTTTTGAAACATTATAGATTACATTTTGCTTATCATTGGTCAAACCAATAGCAGAAATCCTGTTAAGTGTAATCAATTGCTCAGGAGTCATTACTTTTTGAGCATATAAAATGGAACTCAATCCAAGTAAAACAATAAATAGGTATAGTTTTCTCATTAGTGTATAATTTTCACCAAAGTTAGAGAAAATTCATCTATTGTTTTGGTATCTTAAAATAAAAAATTGAAGGGAATCAAAAACAATATTTTCTAAAAGAGGTCTCGACTGCGCTAGACCGGATAATTATTAATAAGTGATAAATTAATGAAGTGATAACCTCTACTATCTTAAAAAGATTTAAAAACTCTGGCTAGAGAGAAACCAGGAGCAGCTACATGCAAATCTAAAAAATATCCAAAAGAAATCTGGAATACTTCGCATCCAACATTCTCTAATCTTTTATAAACATTATCAAAGACCTTCTTTAAAAATTCGGAATCTGCCTTACTTTTGGATAAATAAGCAAAAGAATGTAAAACGACTTTTTTTTATCATTTTTACCACAAACCCCTTTAATATTCTTTAGGAGTTTTTTTTACCTGATATTCTTTTTCAAGATATTCTGCTTACTCCTGAATTAATGCTGTTTGCACATTTGTAAAAGACGCAGGATTTTCATTCACCTCGGCAGCTTCCAATATTTTTTAAAGTTAGTGTATAGATACAACACTCCGTTACAAACTCATCTAAACAATTGATAATGAACAAAATAAATTAAAAATAATCACAATTTAATTAGGGTAAAACCTTGACAATCAGTA
>JADGEA010000186.1 GCA_016744615.1 Flavobacteriaceae bacterium | reverse complement strand
TTCCTCATTTTATCCTCTTTTAGTTTATCTCTTAGATCAACTTTCATAATTTGTAGGTATTAAAAGTTCTTTTAATCTCATTTTTCCTCTTGACAATTGAGAGCGGGAAGCAACTTCTGAAATTTTTAATATCTGGGCAACTTCCTGATGATCATACCCTTCCAGTAAATAAAGTTTTACTACATTCTTACATTTATTGGGTAATAGTTCAATACATTTATAAATATCTTGTAAACTGGTTTTATTTTCAATCTCCCAATTATCATCATCAATTATAAAAATTCCTTGTTCGTCTAATTCAACTGTTTTTAGTTTTTGTTTTTTAAGCCAGTCTAAACTATGATTGATTACAATTTTTTTTAACCAGGAACCAAAAGATGCACTTCCATTGTATGTTTCAACTTTCTTAAATGCCTTGATAAATGCTTCCTGCATCACATCCTGTGCTATCACATCATCTTTGATCATATTACAAGCTGTATTGTACATTGCATTACAATATAAATCGTACAATTGCATTTGTGCCTTAGGGTCATTATCCTTGCATTTATCTATCAAATGCGAATGTGTTTTTCTTGTCATTTAGATTAATCTTCTGTTTTAAATACGAAGTTAAAATGAAACTGTTGCATTTTTGAGTAAAAAAATAATCTTCCTTTTGTTTATAATATAAGGCATAAAAAAAGAGGAAAATTTGATTTCCCTCTTTTTTATTATCTCCTTTTATTTCTATTATTTTTGATCATCAACAATTTCCAGTTCAAATATCAAATCGGTATTAGGTGGAATTACACCTCTTGAACCTTGTTCTCCATATGCCAAGTGTGAAGGAACCAAAATTAGTACCTTATCTCCATAATTCATTTGTTGTAATCCTTCTCTAAATCCTTGAATTAATTGAGCATCTGGACTATAATCCATAGGAGCAGGTTTATAACCTCCTCTTTTCTCCCTCACCCTATTGTACTTGTCAAATTGTAATGCTACATCCTTAATATTAGAATCAAAAAGATCACCAGTTGTGAAATATCCTGCATAATAAACTTGTACTTTAAAACCTATTTTAGGTTTAATGCCACTACCTTTTTTAATTGAAATAATTTTTAATCCGGATGACAAAACGGTAGCTTTCTCTTTATTATCCTCTATAAACTTTAAAAATTTAGCTTTTGACTCTTCCTTTTTCTTTTCTAATTCTTTTTGTTCTTCTTCAATTTTCTTGAAATAATTATTAAATATTGCAGAAGCATCAAATTTTTTGGCGCTTTTACCCACTCTTATAATTTCAATTTTTTTGATCACATCATCTTTCTGAATAGAATCTACTACATCCTGCCCGATTACAACATGCCCAAAAACAGTATGCACACCATCTAAAAATTTTGTTTCCTTATGGGTAATAAAAAATTGACTCCCATTTGTGTCAGGACCAGAATTGGCCATAGAAAAAGTTCCTGGAGCATCATGTGATAATAAAAGATTACCTTCATCATCCATTGGGAATTCATCTTCAAACTTATATCCCGGGTTACCAGAACCATTACCTCTTGGATCTCCTCCCTGAACTATAAAATTTTCTACTACCCTGTGAAATATCAAACCATCATAAAAAGGTTTACCTTTAAATTTTTCATCTACATAGGTATTCTCACCTTCAGCTAATGATACAAAATTGGATACCGTAATTGGAGTTTTCTCAAATTCCAACTTTAATACAATATCTCCTCTATCTGTTTGAATATCAGCATACATCCCATCATCTAAATCATTGTATTTTGTTGATTTACATGAAGATAAGCTCATTATTACAATCAATACTGTTAACTTAATTATTTGCATTTTATTTATTTTTATTTATTTTTAATAATTCTATTGTGAAAATTAAGGGTTCATTTGGGTTTACTTTTTCGTTACCCGAATAACCATAGGCTTTATACGAAGGAAATAAAAATGTCACTATTTCTCCTTCTTTCATCAATTGAATACCATCATGTAAACCAGAGATCATTTCCTGTTTACCAACATAATATTGAATCTTTCCTATTTCTTCTTTTGAAAAAACAATTTCGTTATTTAAATTTTTTACCTCATAATTAAAAATAGCGAGATCACCCTTTTTTGGAATTAAATGATCTAAAGAATCTTTTACCTGATAAAAATACCAAAAACCTTTTTCAGAATTTAAATAAGCATGCAAACTATCCTTTTGCATTACCTTCTTTAATATATCCTCTTCCAATTTATTGATAGTAATGTTTCTTTTTACTGATTCATCTAAAAATGATCCGGTTTTACGAACAATAGGCTTTCTTGGTTCAGGTTTTGAACAAGATGATATGACAAGAAATAAGAATAGGTATATTAAATTTTTAATCATTTATTTTTTAATTCGTTTTTATACAACGGTAAAAGACTTAAAAACTTGTCAATGGTTTTTTCCAATGATTTTTCACTCCTACCTCCTGCTGCATTAATATGTCCTCCTCCATTAAAATGCTCTCTTGAGAATTTATTTACTGAAAAATCTCCTGAAGATCTAAGAGATATTTTAATAATTCCTTGTTTTTTATCTTCTATAAAGATTGCAGCAAATATTACATTTTTTAATGATAATGCATAATTTACAAAACCTTCTGTATCTCCTTTTTTAAAATTATTTTGATTCAATTCACTCTGAGACAAAGTTATATAAGCAGTTTTGTATGCTTCCTCTACTTTCATATTTTGTAATGCTTGTCCAAGTAATTGTAATCGATTATAGGAACTAACATTGTGAATTTTATTATAGATCTCAGAATTGTTTGCTCCTTTATCTAATAAATTAGCTACTATTCTATGAGTTTCACTGGTAGTTGCAGGAAACCTGAAAGAACCTGTATCGGTTAGAATACCGGCATATAAACATGTTGAAATATCTTCGTCAATTTTATCCAGATCATCTAACTTTTCAATAAATTGATACAGCATCTGACACGTGGAACAAACCAGCGGATCAACATAAGTGAATTTTGCAAAATCATCAGGTTGCTGATGATGATCGATCATGACATACAATGGAGCCAATTTCATTAATGCATTATGCATTTTATCGCCAACCCTGTGTAAAGCATTAAAATCTAGTGTAAAAATAATTTCAGCTTCTTCTAAAATACCTGTAGCATTTTTAGTGTCATTCTCGAAGATAACGATTTGGTCCTCTCCTGGCATCCACTTCAAAAAATCAGGACAATCATTAGGAGAAACAACAGTTACCTGATGATCAAATTTTAATAGATAATGATAAAGTGCTAGACATGAACCGTATGCATCTCCATCAGGATTTCTATGCGGAACAATTACAATTTTTTTTGGCTCAGAAAGAACCTGTTTAATACTTTGGAAATCTTCAAAATTCATAGGTTGCGAATATACTGTGAAATATTTAAAAATTTAAAAATGCAGAATGAAATTTTTACATAAAAAATTCGCTAGTTTTATAAAAAATATCCAATCATGAAATTACAATATATATTCCTTTTTATTATTCCTTCAATTTTGTTATCATGTGAAAACAAAGGAAAAGAAACAATAGCTAAAAAAAAGGTTCCTAACAAATATACACTGGCATTTGGTTCATGCAATAATCAATTCACAACTAATACTTTATGGAAAGAAATATTGAAGAACAAACCTGATATTTTTATTTGGGGTGGAGATATTATTTATTGTGATACTTACGATATGAAATTCATGAAAAAGAATTATGCCCAACAAAAAAATGATTCTTCCTATATGGATTTCACAAAACAAGTTGAGACAATAGGAACATGGGATGATCATGATTATGGAATAAATGATGGTGGAGCTGAATATTCCAAAAAAGATAGTGTGCAACAATTATTTTTAGATTTTTTTGATATAGATCAAAATGATCCGAGAAGGAGTCAACAAGGAGTATATTTTTCAAAAAAGATTGAAATAAATGAACACCTATTAAATCTGATCGTACTTGACACCCGATATTTTCGTAGTAATTTGACAAAGGATCCTACAGGTGCAAAAAGGTATATTCCTAATAAAGGTGGAGAAGGAACTTTTCTGGGTGATAATCAATGGAATTGGTTAGAAAAGGAGATGAATAATTCAAATGCTGATTTTAATATTATTATGAGTAGTGTTCAGTTTTTATCATTTAAACATGGGTTTGAAAGTTGGGGAACCATGCCACATGAAGTAAAAAAACTAAAAAATCTTATTGCAGACTCTAATGCAAAAGGTGTGATTATTTTATCAGGAGACAGACATATTGCAGAAATCTCTGTTGATACCATTGCAAATATCCCCTATCCTTTAATGGATATAACTTCAAGTGGTTTAACCCATAGTTATACTTCATTTAAAGGTGAAGAAAATCCTAATAGAGTTGGCAATGTAGTTTCTGAAAAGAATTTTGGAATCCTAAAATTTGATCTTACAAACAATACAGTAACCATAGAAATAAGAGGAGAAAACAATAAACTATACCAAACTTATTCGCAAAAATATTAAAATTGCTGACTTGTATTTTGAAATTAAATCAAATAGAGTATTTTTGCACAAATTATTAAAACAACATAATGGCAACAAATAGAACATTTACAATGTTAAAACCTGACTCCTTGGAAAAAGGAAATACAGGTGCAATTTTAGAAAAGATCAATGCTGCGGGATTTAAAATTGTAGCGATGAAGCAAACACAAATGACGATAAGAGATGCTCAAACATTTTATGCTGTACATAATGAAAGACCATTTTTTAATGACCTGGTTGAATTTATGACTCGCGGACCTATTGTAGCAGCTATTTTAGAAAAAGAAAATGCAGTTGAAGATTTTAGAACTTTGATTGGTGCCACCAACCCAGAAGAAGCTGCAGAAGGAACTATCCGAAAATCATTTGCTGATTCAATGAGCGAAAATGCTGTACATGGTTCTGATAGTGATGAAAATGCAGCTATTGAAGGTGCTTTTCACTTTTCAGGAAGAGAAGTTTTTTAAATTAGAAAAAATAAATTCTTTAAGATCCAATGTTTTCACATTGGGTCTTTTTTTTACACCAATTTTACCGTTTTAATAGAAATATGAATTAAATGATCATTCATCATTTTTACAATCTTATCTTTTCCATAACTCAATTCTTCACGTAAAGGTGAGGAACTCAATTTAACGATCAATGTGCTTTTTTGAAGAAAAACCGATTCTGTGTAGGTTATCACACCTTTACCCATAATATCTTCCCAAGCCTCTTTTACAAAAATCTGATCCATACCATTTTGCAGTTTGTTTTCTTTTAGCATTCCGGGTATCAGATCTTTGATCTTAAAAGTATCATTTTCTCTTTTGGCCATAATTGAAGTGTATTTTTACTTTTTCATTTTTCTACATTTGTAGAAATTTTTCTTGATTTTTTAATTTAATTTCAGACATATAATTAACTCAATTCAAACATCTTATAACTCTGATTTGTTTTTTTAATCAAATTCTCTGTTCTTTCAACATGTGTATCCGAAATAAATAATTGTCCAAAATCTTTATCATTTACCAATGCTAATAATTGACCAACTCGGTGATCATCTAACTTATCAAAAATATCATCCAATAATAAGATAGGTTTTAATCCGGCTTTTTTCTTGATAAAATCAAATTGAGCCAATTTCAGAGCGATTAAAAAAGATTTTTGCTGCCCCTGAGATCCTATTTTTTTTACAGGGTAACCCTTAATTTTAAATAAAAGATCATCTTTATGCACACCTACGGATGAGTATTGCAACACTCTGTCTTTTTCAATATTACTTTCCAATAGGTCTTTAAAATCAATTTTATTTAACTGACTTTTGTACAACAGGTCAACTTCTTCACTAAAAGTTTCATCAGAAATCTTACTGATAATATGCTTATATCTCGATTGAAAAATAGGAACAAATTCGGCTATGAATTTCTCTCTTTTTGCAAATAATTCCTCACCAAAACCTATCAATTGTTCATTATAGACCTCAATATTCAAAGCATCAAAAGTATGATTTGCCGCAAAATATTTTAAAAGTGAATTACGCTGAGATAATATTTTATTGTAATTGATCAAATTCTTCAAGTAATCTCTGTCATTTAAAGATATGATACTGTCCATATATTTTCTTCGAAGACCACTCCCTTCCACGATAAGATCTGAATCAGAAGGAGAAATAATCACCAAAGGGATCAAGCCAAAATGATCAGATATTTTTTCATACTCTTTTCCATTTCTATTGATTACCTTTTTTAATCCTTTTTTAAAACTACAATTAACATGCTCTTCCCTATCTCTTTTATCAAATACGCCATCCAAAACAAAGAAATCTTCTCCATGTCTGATATTCTGACCAGAAATACTGTTAAAGTAACCTTTGGTATTTGCAAGGTAGTAAATAGCATCTAATACATTGGTTTTTCCAACTCCATTATTACCAACCAAACAATTAATTTTACTGTCAAAATCAAAAGATCTTGACGCAAAATTTTTATAATTGATGATCGATAATTTTTTTAAATACATGCAGATTTAATAATTTAAGGTTAAAAATTGAAGCTAATCATAATAAGCAACAATTAAAGTATTGTGTTTCAGGTAAATATTATAATTTATTACGAATGCAATAATTCCATACAAAAAAACAAAAATTAAGTATAAATAAGGTCATATTTTTCAATAAAAATTATACTTTTGCCAAATTAATTTAATATACCAATGGCTACATATAAAAAAAGAGGAAATAAAGTAAATAAAGGAGCGAAAGTTAACATTGAAGATCAAAGTACTACCGCAGAAGTTTTTAATACTTTAGATGAAACTGCTTCCAAATCGGAGCAATGGGTTGAAAAAAATCAAAAAATTATTTTTATTGGATTGATTGCTGTTGCAGTGATTATTTTGGGATATCTTGCATATAACAAATACATTTTAGAACCAAATGAACTTGAAGCTGCAGATGAACTTGCATACCCAAAAGTATATTTTGAACAAGCTCAAAGAAGTACTGTTGCTGTAGATTCATTATTCAATTTGAGTTTAAATGGTACTGATGGAAAATACGGACTTATTGATATTGTTGATAATTATAACAATACCAAAGCAGGTAATTTAGCGAAATATATGAGTGGTATTGCTTATTTAAAAACAGGTGATTATGAAAATGCCATTCAATATTTAGGTGATTTTTCATCAGATGATGAAATGCTTGGCTCCTTAGCTTTAGGAAATATCGGCGATGCTTTTTCAGAGATCAACCAACCAGAAGATGCTTTGAAATATTATGTAGATGCTGCAAATTTCAAGGATAATAATTTTACTTCTCCACTTTATTTGTTCAAAGCAGGTAATGTAGCAATGGAATTAAAGGAGTATGGCAAAGCAGTAGATTATTTCACTAAAATAAAAGATAACTATTCTAAATCAGAAGAAGCGAAAGGGATTGACGTATATATCCAAAGAGCTCAGATTGCAAATAAATAAATATGGCCACAACCAATTTATCAGCATACGATAAAAACACAATCCCAAATGCGAAAGATTTTCG
>JADGEA010000185.1 GCA_016744615.1 Flavobacteriaceae bacterium | reverse complement strand
TCCATAAATTTTCATAACATTCCTCCTTTATAGTCGAATCATAATGCCTCATCTGACAGATGAGGCATTTTTTTTATCCAACGCAGTAAAAATAAATTACACAATCCATATTTGAAGCTCCTGAGAAATTTTTCCCGTATTCGTGGATTGAGGTTAATATTTATCATGATAATGTGGGTGATAGTTTTACTGGAAAGGAAAAGGTACTGGCATTCCTAAAATAATATTCCTTGTTCTTAACACTACATTTAGTACAACTAATAGATTTCATAAGTCTTAAATATCACGAAAATAATCAAATTTTCTAAATTTGGAGTAAAAATGTCATCTAATAATGAAGTACTAGTTATTGTAGCAGGTGGAACCATTTTAAAACGCCAGCACGGTAATAAAATGGAATGGAGCGTAAAACCTGAAGACTTATTAGAAAAAGCTTCACCAAACACTATATTTAATGTTATTACAGCTTATGAAGGTTTAGCTGCAAACTTTAGTCTTACTGATATTATAAATATAGCAACTATTATAATGACATCAAAACATCAATCTATACTCATTATACTAGGAACAGATATACTAGAAGAAGTAGCTTTTGCTCTTGATTATATTTTAAGTACAACCAAAAAAATTGTTATTTCAGCAGCTATGCGTCCTTATGGACGAGATGGCTATGATGGCATACTAAATCTGAACAATGCTATCAATTTTTTATTAAATACTAATAATAGTTTAAAGGGAGTATTTTGTATAATTAATGAGCAAATATTTTCAGGAAGACAAATCTATAAATTTCATAGTACTAGAGCAGATGCTTTTGCTGCATATCCCGGCTCTATTGGAGAAATAGTAGCTGGGGAAGTGTGTTTACACAATCTACCTGTCAAGAAAGAAGATAACTTGTGTTTACTGGATGTTCCTAACGATATTATTACATCACTAAGGGTTCCTATTTTATTGATGCACACAGATACAAATCCTAATTTTATAAAAATTGAAGTATGTGATGGTTTAATTCTATCTGGCATGGGAGCTGGCTCTATACCAGATTCTATGCGAATGTTTTTGGCTACAAAACACACAAAACGCATACCAATAGTAATTTCAACACGTTGTACAGTTGGACCAAACCATGCAGATAACCTTTATACTGGTAGTTTGTATAAATACACTTCTCAAGGCTTTATTGTATCTGAATTCACAGGCTTAAATCCTCTTCAGTCTCGCTTAAAGCTCCAAATTGATATTGCAATTGCTAGAGCAGGTTTGAAACAGAGTTTAAATTATTTTTGCCTCCACCAAAGGTAGCCCTTCATAAATAATGCTGCTAAAATAGCCGCGCCAATACTGATACCTAGTGAAAACCAAAAATTTAGCCAACTGTCAGCTTCAGTTATTAAAGGTGTTTGTTCCATAATAGAAGAAACTATCGCGCCTGTGGCTAAACCAGCTCCTAAAAAAGTAGCTGTATTCAATAATTTACGATCACGTGCTTCTTCTCCAATTGCAACACTGGCTTGAATATAATTTATTATATGTTCTAATCTTCTTAATTTAGGGCTAAAACCTTCATGATCTTTTTTTACTTGTAAGCAATATTTTTCTGTGGCTAAGTAGTGAAAGTTTTCAAATACTATTAGTGAGCTGGCGGATTTTTCGGATAATTTATTTAAGCGTTTTTGATAATTGTCTAGGTTAATTTCAATTGTATGGATTTGATCGTGTAGTTCATCTAAGCTTGTTGCATAATCAGATAGAATATTCCACGCATCATCTAAAGTTGTTTGTAATTTGTTACTATCTAAATGAGAGTTTTTTTGGATCTTTCCTAATTGTTGCTCAGTAATTTTAATCTTTATCGCACCTTGTTTTAATTTGTTTACTAATTGGCGACTTTGATTATATGCCCATGTTATTTTATGGCGGTAGAATAATAAACGCATCCAATCTGGATAAAATTTGGGTTCTTGATCTAAATTTATTTTATCAGTGTAAAAGCTAATGATTACATGGTGTTTGTTATTATTATTGTTTGAATACTCAAACAGTTCTCCCTTTAAAAAATAACTTTTACCAACTTGGTTTTCAATCGCACTAGCATCAGGAATTAATGTTTGATAAATTTTTGTAGCTAATTCTTCGCTCTGTTCTAAGTTTTCTAATTGAGCAGAAAAAAACCAAGTTTCTCCTAGTATGCCTTTTTGATTGGATACATGCTGATTTACTAGTTTTTGTAATGTTTTTAACCAAGTTAAATCGTTTGTTTTTTGATTCTCAGCTAATGAGCAGTTTAACAATAATCCATAACTATCATTAAAACGCACCGGATAATAATATCCATCATGTTCTGGAAAATTTGCATCGGGTGATAAGAAAATCACCCTGTCTTTACCCAATAATTCCAGATATTCTGTTTCAGATTCTTTATCTAACTTGTCAAATAATTCATTATTTGCTAGTAGAGGTAATTTTTTTTTAAAAAAAGCACTATTTTGTTGAATCTCAACATCGTTTTGCCCCAAACCAGCGCGTATATCATAAAGATATAAGTTTAAAGTTGGATAAACCAGCATGGTTAATTATTTCCTTGCTCTTGAAGTATTTCATTTAGTGGTTTTAACAGTTTGTTGGACATTTCAGCTGGATTGTCATTTTTTAGAATTACTACAGCAGTATTGGTAATTTCAATTGTCTCATTGTCATCTGGTCCGGGAATACCACTACGCGCTATTGGTGGATAATTTTGGTTAAGTTCTTCTTGATTAGGTAACAAATCCAAAAGCGATTCCTTATATTTAGTATATAATTGCGTTTGACAATTATTGTATGACTCTTGTAATGTTGAATGTGTGCTTAAAATGTTATCTAACTTTTCTTGTACTGCCTGCCACTTAACTGGTTTGCATTCCAATTGAATTCCCAATTTTTCTAAAGCAGAATCTTGAATATTTTCTGCGGCTATTGCATATAAAAACGCTAGTAAATTACTAGAGTTAGTATAGTTCATGATATTTCCACCCTTTAATGTTATACTTAAATTTATATTATTATAAATATCATATCATGATATAAATAAAAAGTCATATTTATCAAAATATATCAAATCTAAGGAGGAATCCTTTATGTCTCGTGATGCTCTGGTCATAGGTCTTAATAAATATACAGATTTAAGTAATCTCAACAATCCAGCTAATGATGCTGAGGCTATTGCTCAATTACTTGAAACTCAAGGTGGTTTTAGAGTAAAACGTTTACCTTGTATTGAGGCGGAAGGTAAATTGTGTATTGATAATAACGGTGCTGTAGGATTTGAAGAATTAAAAGATGCTATTGTTAGGCTTTTTAAGCCAGAAACGGATAATTTGCCTGAGACTGCTTTATTATTTTTTGCTGGGCATGGATTGCGTCAAGCCTTTGGCGGTATTGGGGAAAGTTATTTAGCTAGTAGTGATGTTAATACTACGTTTAATAATTGGGGATTTTCATTACAATTATTGCATAAATTATTACAAAGAAGTAAAATTAAACAACAAATTATTTGGTTAGATTGTTGTTATAGCGGCGAGTTACTGAATTTTGAGGATGCAAATTTTGGTAATAGAGGAGATGGTTATGGACGTTGTTTTATTGCAGCGTCGCGTGAATATGAGGAGGCTCTTGAACAAACTATTGGCAATCATGGATTTTTAACCTCCGCATTATTGCAGACACTGGATTCTAAAAAATCTTCTGAGGGTATAATAGATAATCTTACACTGTCTAATGATATTAATCAAAGTTTAAAAGGTATTCCCCAACAACCAGTTTATTCTAACTCTGGGGATCCAATTATTATCACAGGTCAAAAAGTGATTATACCGATCAATCCTTTACCCGGAATTTGCCCATATAAAGGTTTGCAATATTTTGATTTTAATGAAGAAGATCCTAAATATTTTTTTGGTCGCACTCGCCTTACAGATGAATTAATTGAAAAAATCCGCACTAAAAATTTTTTAGCTGTATTGGGAGTGTCAGGCAGTGGCAAATCGTCGGTGGTGCGGGCAGGATTACTGTATGAAATAGCAGAAGGAAAAAAAATATCTGGTAGTAATAATTGGAAAATTTACCCACCCTTCACACCTGCTGAAAATAATAGAACACCATTGGATAATTTAGCGCGAAATTTTGTGACTCCGGGATTATCACCGATTGATGCGGCTACTGAATTCAAAAGAGCGCAGGATTTGATTGCTATGGGTGCTCAAGGTCTAAAATTACTGATTGATGCGATTAATAATCCACGTATTATTATTGTAATAGATCAATTTGAAGAAATATTTACGCGCTGTAATGAGACTAATCGACAAATCTTTTTTGAATGCTTGCTAGGTGCTTTAGCTGATAATAAATTGTGTTTAGTGATAGTTATGCGGGCAGATTTTCTAGGCAAGTGTACTGAACATGAGTATGCAGGATTGAATAGCTTAATTCAGGAAAATTTAGTCACAGTGAAGCCAATGACATTTGATGAATTTGAACAAGCTATCATTGAACCCGCAATACAGGTTAAGTTAGACATTGAACAAGATTTGATAACACAGATGCTAAAAGATGTAGAAGGCAGTCCTGACAGAGTGCCAGAAACATCTAAAAAATATAAACCAAGGGTGGGACACTGTTTGCCATTGTTACAGGATACTCTAACAGAACTTTGGAAACGACGAAAAGTAGATCGCTTAACACTAGCCGAGTATACTCAATTAGGTGGAGTTAATGGTACTCTAAAAAATCGCGCTGACCAGCTTTATAATTCTTTATCGGATGAACAACAATCTGTTGCAAAATGGATATTTTTGGAACTAACTCAATTAGGTGAAGGTACTGAAGATACACGTAAACAAGTTTTAAAATCTTATTTAATTACTACCAAATATTCTGACAGCATCATAAATAATACGCTTAATAAATTAACTAAGGCTCGTTTAGTGGTAATGAAAGGCTTAGAAATTCGTGGTGAAAAGGAAAAAACTGTGACAATAGTTGATGTTGCACATGAAGCTTTGATTCGTCATTGGCCTCGGTTGCGCGAATGGCTTAATGAAAATAGGGATGTTCTAAGAAGGCGACGTGATATTGATGCTGTCGCCAAGGAATGGGAAGCAAACGGCAAATCTAAAGCTTATCTACTGCATGGTCCTAAGTTAAACACTGCCGAGGATTATCTGAATAATTATGTTGATAAAGTACCATTAGCGAATTTAGCTCAAGAATTTATCAATAAAAGTATCCAATATCGACAGAAAAAACGCTATATCCAAATTGGTACAGTTACAATGGTGATTTTTGTGTTGGCTGGGATTGCTTTTTATGCTAAAAAAACCGAACAAATTCGCACGGAAAGTTTATTTGAATCTCAGTTGACACATGCTTCTTTGCTCGCTAAAAAAGGAGTGGAAGACTATAGTACTGCCAAAACTATTTTAAAACAAACTTATAAGCTCAATAAAATTCCTGAACAGCGTCGTAATTCTCGAAATTTATTAGCAAGGTTTGTTGATATTAGGGGCGGCACCGCTAATCATACTTATCAGGTGGGGGCTGCACTTAAGTCTGTTGCCGTGAGTAAAGATGGAAAATTACTAGCAGCTGCCGGAGAAAAAAACATGATAGCTTTATTTGATGTTGCTAGTGGTAAGTTAATCAAACGTTTAACAGAAGACAATCCAAAAGTCTCTATACGAGATCTTGTATTTGACCCTCAAGGCAAGTGGCTTGCTAGTGCTGGAGATGATAAACGTATTATTTTTTGGTCATTGCCTAGCGGTGAAAAACAATCAGAATGGCTCGCACCAGACAGAATTTTTGCACTTGCAATTAGTCCTGATGGTACACGATTAGCAACTAGTGGAACAGATAACCAGATTACTTTACTGGATATAGAAACAACTAAAGTTATTAAATTGTTTGATAAACATCCAGATACAATTTATGAAGGTGGCTTGAGATTCAATCCCACAGGCGAACTATTAGCCGGCGCATTTTATGATCATACAGCACGTATATGGGAAGTAAAAACAGGTAAAATTATAAGAATTTTACGCGGGCATACAGATGATGTTACAAGTATAGATTTTAGTCCAGATAGTAAATTGATAGCAACTAGTAGTGCTGATAATAATATTATGCTTTGGAAATTAGATTCAAAACAGCCTCCACGTATATTAACTGGTCATAAAAATGTTGTACATGATGTACGTTTTATAAGCAACGCAGATAAACTTATTTCAACAAGTTTGGATCGCACTTTACGTATTTGGGATACCTATAGTGGTGTGACAATACGAGTTTTACAAGGACATACAGCTGGTATAGGGGAAGGAGGATTATTTGTGCATAAAGAACAAGCATTCAGTGCTAGTTGGGACGGTACTGTGCGCCGTTGGAATTTAAATTTGCCACATCATCATATAATAGATTTACCCAGTGAACCAGCCTCTGTAGCAATTTACCCTAATGGTAAAACAATAGCTGTTGGTTTTGTTAGAGGTACAATACGTTTGTATTCTTTGCCTGATAAACGCTTATTATCAGAAATTAAGCAAGCGCATATGGGTATAGTAAAACGTTTGGTTTTTAACGCTGATGGTAGTTTGCTTGCTTCTGCTAGTTCAGGTAAGATAAAATTATGGCAAATAAAAGAAGAACTGTTAAAAGAGCAACAACATTTTTCTTATGATAAAGATAGCTCCGAATGTTACATGCAAAATATTCGGGAATCTGAAGATAATATTGACAATATTTTTCTAAATGACTGTAATATCAACGCAGTTGCCTTTTCTCCAGATAATAAAATACTAGCTACTGCTGGTTATGATGGACAGATTGGTTTGTTCACAATAGGTACTGAGCAAAAACGTTTTATTGAAGCACATGATAAAAAAGTAGCATCAGTAGCCTTTGATAATAGTGGTACACGATTATTGAGTACTGGAATGTATGACTATTCTGTGCGTTTATGGAATATAAAAACTGATTCTCCAACACTATTAAAAACATTTCCAGTTGCACAAGATAAGTTAATGTGGACCAGTATAAGTCCTGATAATAAGAAATTTGTGAGCGTTGGGCGTGGTTCCTTAGCGGCAATTTATTCCACCAAAGATGGTCAAAAACAACATCACTTAGTTGGACATCAACAAACTGTAATCCGTGCTATTTTTAGCCAAGATAGCCAACAAGTTGCAACTTTAAGTGGAGATACTACAGTGCGTATGTGGGATTTAAAGAATCGTAATGAACTATTTACTCTGCCTTTACCAGCAAATACTGGTCGTCCTTATCAAGTTTGGGATTTTGACTTTCATTGTGCTGATAAATGCTGGATAGCAGTGCCACTTACAAGGGGAAAATTAGTGTTGTATGACTTTGGAAAAATTTATAATTGAACTGAATTTTGGCTAAAAATATTAGTTTTATGAAAAATGTGATAAAATAAATTCATTTCAATCACATAAATCAAACTTAAACATGGCTCAATTCAAATTACCAGCAAAATCAGTTGTAAAAAAAGGTAAAATTGTTAATACCCTCGAAGGGGAAAATGTTAAGAA
>JADGEA010000184.1 GCA_016744615.1 Flavobacteriaceae bacterium | reverse complement strand
CATCTATCTGGAACAAAAAGAATTTTTTTACCCTCTTTAAGAGCTTCAGTTATAATGAACTTTGCATTTGAACTTGTACAAACAAGCCCTCCCATTTCACCAACTTTTGCTTTTACGTCTGCGTTTGAGTTAATGTATGTAATAGGTAAAATATTTTCTTGAGAAATTCCATTAGCTTCCATAAAAGCTATAGATTCATCAAAGTAAAGTCCATCTATCATCTTAGCCATTGCACAACATGCAATCTTAGGCATAACAACTCTTTTGTGTGGACTTAATACTTTTACACTTTGTCCCATAAAACCAACACCACAAAACAACACAAACTCAGAATCGTCATCTCTTGTTCTTGTTGCAAGTTCGAGGGAATCACCTGTAATATCCCCAATGTCAAAAACTTCATCTCTTTGATAAAAGTGAGCAACAACAGTTACATCAAGTTTCTCTTTTAATTGATTTATTTTTTGTGTAAGTTCTTCATTTGTAAATTGCAAAAAATATCCTGTATATTATTAATTTCGTAATTATATCAAAAAATATTTGTTAAGACTTTAGCTTATTTCTTCCGTGGTTTTTCGCAGAGAAGAATAATAAATGAAATGGCTGTTTCCATATTTAAATTAATACTATTTTATATTGTTTTATCTAAATAAAAAGATAATTCCTGTAGGATGAGCATTTATATTATGAGTAAGAGGAATATATTCATTATAATGAAACGTGAAACTATGAAAATGATAGGGGCTATTGGGTTTACCATAAGTGTCTTAACTATTTACTCATTTTTAAACTATTTTTATGAAAAAAACCGTTTAATCGCACAAATTGATAAACAACTTTACTCTGCTGCTGTTGCAGTTCCTTTTGTACTAATAAATGATTTTCATGACCGTACAATAACATCTACTTCAATTAGCCTTGATGAAGATAATCAAAATATCAAAAACCTTTCAAAACTTAACGACCAATTAGGAACAAAGTTTCTCTACACTGTCATTCGTGATAATAATGGTCAATATCGAATTACTAGTTCTAGTGCTTTAACATCTGAAATAAAAGAAAATAAAGAGGTTCACTATTTTATGCCTTACCCAGATGCAAGTGATACATTAAAAACAAGTTTTGAACATCCAAGTATCAATTTTATCAAACCAAATAAAATCTATAAGGCACTTTATGTACCTATATTTAGTGATAGATGGGGAACATATCGCTCTATTATCCTTCCCATAGCAACACTAAAGGGCAATCTATATATTGTCGGTGTAGATATGGATATCTCATATGTAAATAATATTTTAAAAGAAAACACGCTAAAAACACTTTTATCATTTCTTTTATTTTTGATTGCTATTATCCCCATTGTTATGACATATAATTCAATGTTAAAACGTAAACATGAAGAATATCAAGAAGTACATAAACTTTATATTGATCATTCGAAACTATCTACAACAGACTCTCTTACTCAACTTTATAATCGTTATAAAATAGATAACGAATTACAGATACAGTACAAGAATTTACAAAGAGGTGGTAATCCTTTTGCTTTATTGATTTTAGACTTAGATTATTTTAAAAATATCAATGATCAGTACGGCCACCAAGTGGGAGACGAAGTCTTAAAACTTTTTGCTAATATATTAAAAGAACATTCTAAATCGACAGATATTGTAGGTCGTTGGGGTGGGGAAGAATTTATGATTATCTATCCAGATAGTGACTTAAATAAAGGATTTGATTTAGCTGAAAAATTACGTTTAGCAGTTAATGAATCAAAAGAGACTCTAAGATACAACTTAACTGTTAGTATAGGAGTAGGTGCTGGTGTATATGAAAACAACATCACCTTAACACAACTCTTAAAAAGTGTCGATGAAGCACTTTACCAAGCTAAAAAAATGGGACGTAATCAAACTAGAAAAGTAAGATAAAAATGACTCTTAGCTATAGTAATAATTTCCCCTCATCCATTTTAACAACCCTATCAGCTATGTCAAAATAATGATCATCATGAGTTACTGCGATGATTGTTTTACCTTGCTCTTTTAACTCAGGTAAAATCGTCATATAAAAATACTCTCGAAAGCTAGGGTCTTGATCTGCTGCCCATTCATCAAGAATATATATTTGTTTATCTTCCATTAAAGACATAACCAAAGCAAGACGTTTTCGTTGACCTGTTGAAAGATTTATATTTGTAAATTTATTATCTTTATAATCTATCTTATCACTAAGACCCATCTGGTTTAACAATTTATTAAGACGCTCTATATCTATATTTTCTAATCCATAAAAGCTATCAAACAGATGAAAGTCTGACAATATAATTGAAAAAAGGTTTTGATAATTTTTTGTATTATGATTGGAAATGATAGTATCATCAACCTTTATAAATCCACCATCCGGGCTATAAAGCGATGTTAACAATTTCATGAATGTAGTTTTACCACTTCCATTTCCACCACGAATAAATAATATTTCGCCTTGGTTTATATTAAGACTAAATGGACCTACCCCAAACAAAGGTTTTTCATTAACATCTTTATAATAAAAATGCATATTTTCAAGTGTTATATTCTTAAATTCTGTAATATTATATTGCTCATCATACTTACTGTAATCTGCATATTTATCAATATCAGATTCTAGTTTCTCTAAAAATAGTGCAGATCTATTTGCTCTAGAATAATTCGGCACAGCACCAGTAATTGTTTCTATTGGTCCCATTATAAATATTAACACAGCTATTACTTTAATTACAACATCACTATGTGTATCTGATATTTGTGGCAATACAAATACAATAATACCTAGTAATAAATATACAAAAAACTGCACTAGTATAGAACTGTTTCCAAAGACAGTAGATGTTTCATTACGTACTTGCTCATTCTCATGTGCAATAGCTGAATGATACTTAATAACATCATTACTTTTTGTGTAATTCATTTTCAATTCATTAAAACCGTGAATTATATTTAAAAGAGATGCAAAAAATTTATCATCATGTTGAATTGATTTATCAATCTGATATACTACAATATCATTATAATATTTATATACAAAAATTCCTGCTACTATTAAAACCAAGGCAATAAAAAAAGCTGTAGATGAAAGATAAAAAACATATAACATCCCAAAAAATATCATTAACACCGACTGAACTGCGGATATAACAATATAAGATGAGTTTGATACTGTAATAGTATCTGTTGATAGTCTATTTTGTATGGTTGCTAAACCTATATGTTCTATACTTTCTAAACTTGCATAACGTACTTTATCAGATATACGAATTCTAATGTTTTTTACAATATGTTCAACAATAGCCATAGACTTAATAAATGATACTTTCTTTGATAAAATATGTACAATAAAAGCAAGCATAAATAAAGCAAAATATAATAAGCTAACTGACTTTTCAGTATCAGAAGCATGTTCAGCAGCTGTATTGATTATATATATAAGAGCTATACTTGAAATTGCAGCTGATACTGTCAAAAAAATGACAAGTTTAATCGACTCTTGAGTCTCTGAGAAAATCATTTTAATCAGAGGTTGATTAAAAAAGCTCAACAAATTATTCTACACCATCATTGTTTATTACAACATTTATTTTTTTGCATGATGCCATATACGCGACTATTCCTACAATAGGTGTTAAAAAGATTGAACAAAATAAAAAACCCCAAAACCCGAATTTTCTATTTCTTCCAATATATGCTATAAAGATACTTAAAACTAAGTAACTAACTATTAAAATAATATACATTATAACCCTTTTTTATTTGGTAGATTTGATACTTCATTCATGTTATCTTTTACCGGTGTATTTGAATCAGAATTTAAAATAATAGGTAACCCATTTTTAGCTGATCCAATTACAACGACTTTACTGTTGTTTGATTTAGCCAAACTTAAAGTAGCGTCTATCCCTTTCCATTTCAAGTAATTTTCACTAATCCCTTGTGAAATAATAGATTGAAACGACTGGATACCTTTGGCTTCAATCGTTTTTCTTTTTGCCTCTTGTAATTCAGACTCTAATCTATATGTATACCCTAAAGCTCTTTGTTTTTGTTTTATCTTTTCATTAATAGCGTCTAGTACAGATTCAGGGAAATTGATAGATTTTACAATTAACTCATCTACAATAATATGCTTTTCTTTTAAATCTGCTTCCACAAGGACATTGGCTTTTTCAATAAGTTTATATATATCTGTATATATGTTTGTTAAATCTTCTTTCGCAAAAAGAGAGAGAACTATCCCCTCCACTTCAGGGATTAGAACAGTATCGGCATAGTCTGGCCCTAGATGTTGGTGTAAAAAAGGTATTTCCTCAACCTCAGGATGGTAACGGATTGAAAGTACAATATCCATTTTCATACCTTGACTAGATAAAACTGTAATTGGATCTATTACCTGTTGTACTCGTATATTATATGGTGTCATTTTATTCCAGGGTGCTACAAAATATAAACCTTCAGGGTACACTTTATCTAACTGAACACCTTCTTTACCAAACAACCTTTTATATAAAACACCTTTTTCACCAGCGTGAACAGTTACTAAAACTTCAGGAATTAACACAATAATTGCAAATATAGATAATAAACTACTAATAACGATACCTACAAAGTATCCTTTGAATTTACTATCTTTTTTGCTGTTTATTGTATTAGAGTTTACTTCGTAATATCCGTTAATTGTATTTTCTGTACTCAAAAAAACTCTTATTTTTTAAGATGCAGTGACTTCTGCTTCTTTAGCAGATGAAAATGATTTTTTGATATTTTTTACGGCATCTTTTGATTTTTCATAAATCTTATTTATGTCGCTTTTTGCTTCTTTAGAGTCGATATTTTCTAATGTACCTTCATTTTCAAAGTGTTTTATTAGATAATGCCCTACTGTATATGTGGAAGCAGAAGATAAAGATGATAATGCAATACCACCAGCTGCTTGACCTATCACAGGAATAAACTTAATAAAGCTTGCCACTGGCATAGCAATAGCTACAGGTAATATAGCTCCCAATAATGAGATTAATACATTTTTAGCTCTAGATTCTTTAAATTCAATATCATATTCTTTACATAACTGATTTATCATATGTATTTGAACACCCATTATACCTACTAAACCAACAAATGGAATTGGTACAATCCCTGAACCCATACTATATAAAGTATGTTCTTTAACTATTTGATTTGCTTTTTCACTATCTACAATTGATGTATTTTCTGATTCAACTTGATTATCTACAGTTTCTTCTTCCATGATATATGCCTTTTTCTTAATTTATAAAAATTCTTTATAATCATATCATATTTTTATGTTAAAATGAACACATTAAATCATACTGGAAAAATATGCCTACTTATAATAATGAATCAATCAAATATATCTTCACAGATGACAAAAAGTTAATACAAAAATATATTGAACTTCGAGAAAATCTTTATAAGAATGATCCTTCTTTCAAAGGATTTAGATTTTTTGACTATAAAGAAGCTGAAGATTATACTAAGCCACATGTTCAAATGCTTTTAATGTTTATAAATGATCGTTGTATAGGTGGAGGGTGTTTAACAATTTCAACACCTGAGCAAAGAGTACTTCTTCCTTTAGAAGAGGACATCGGAAATGATACAAACAATAAATCTTTTCTCCAAAGTAAATTTCCCGAACTAAAACTAGAAAATGAGCGCTATTGTGAATTTAATAGAGTGGTTGTTGACCCTGAATTTAGAGATGGGGATTGTACTATCCAAATGTTTCACCATGTCATACCTGAGGCTATTAGTAAGTCTGTAAAGTACATGTATGGTATTGGGGATATCTTTAGAACTCGTTTATATAAAAAAATATGTATAAGTGAGTTTTCAATGTACCCTACAATTTATAACAAAATTCTAATTCCAGAAAAATCAGACTATGAGAACACAAAAATGTTTATTATGATGGGTTCTCTTGATACTGTTAAATTACCTACTGCATAATTTAATATAAATTTTCTATTTTAAATTCTCTTGTTTTACATAAAGGGCACTCTTCTGGTGCTTCTTTCCCCACATGAACATGTCCACATACCTCACATATCCATTTTTCATCTTTTTCTGATTTTAAAAAATCATTGTTCTCCATAGATTCATATAGTTTTTTAAACTGCTTTTCATGCTCAACTTCTATATTTATAATCATATTGATTATATCTGCAACCCCTTGATGACCTTCTTCTTCAGCATACTTAACAAACATAGGATAAAAGATAGCATGTGCATAGTCTTCATTGTATATTGCTACTTCAAGATTTGTCTTTGTATCTTCCATCTCTTTGTTAGAGTTAATCTTATTCATCTCTTTTAATAGGACTCTAGCATGATAAAACTCATGATCAGCAAGCTTTTTAAAATGCTTAGAAATGACATGAAAACCTTCTTCATCAGCCACTTCAGCAAATAAGTTATACTTTACATACTGCATTGATTCAGCCCAAAATAATTCGTTAAGCATACTTGGTGTTAAATTATCTTCAGTTTCACATTCCATTACTTCACCACAGCAACTCAAACTTCCATCAGCAATGGAAATAACTTGAACTCGGCTAGAACATTTTTTACATATATACTTTTCATATAATCGCATTTGCTTTTCCTTATTTGTAATATCTAGTCATCAAGAAGCTGAAAAACTAGTTTTTTATTAAATTTGTCATGAGGTTCATTTATCATATTTGTATGACTACCAAGACCTTGTATCATTTTAAATTCTTTTCTAGTGGATTTTTCCCAATTCAAATGTTCTTTATAATCAATACTTCCCTCTGCTAATACATTTATAATTTCACTATTTACTAACGTATTATCTAAATTAAACAATTTATATACAGATGAATACGGCTTTGTATGTTTATTAATCAACATTTCACGTGTATCATCATCAAGACCCCAAGAGGCAAAGAGCTCATTAATTATATTGACTAAAATATTATCATCATTCTTATCCATTCCATAATAAGAGTCTAGCATAATTATTTTTTTTATAAAAATATTTTCCTCTTCCATACGTAAAGTCATTTCATAAGCCATTGCTCCGCCTAAAGACATTCCAAAAAAATAAATATCTTTTTGCTCATATTTATGAATATTTAAAATAATCTCTGTACATTTACCAAGATAGTCATCATCTTCTATACAATTAAAGAAGTACATGTTTGTGCATTCAAGACCATTAAAAAAATTTTGGTATCCACTACTTAAACCTGTTCCGTGAGGAAAACATATAACAACCTTATCTGCATTATCAGCACTAACCTTCCAATAAAGCTGATCGTGGTTATCAAACCATTTATTTATTATTAATTCATTTATTTTTTTAACTGTTCCATTCGTAAAAAATGAGGAGAGGGGAATGTTTATAAAAAATTCTTTATTTATTAATGAAGCTAATTTCATTGATAATATAGAATCACCACCCAACCTAAAGAAGTCATCATTAACTCCTACTTTATCAACATTGAGTACCTCTTGGAATATACTACACAACTGTTTCTCTATCTCACTGTTAGGTGCTTCATAGCTTTGTGTTTTAAATTCT
>JADGEA010000424.1 GCA_016744615.1 Flavobacteriaceae bacterium | reverse complement strand
AAACTTTTTACCAAGCTTTATTCCTTGGGAATCTGATTACAACCCAGAACCTGTTGGATTAAAATATATTGACCACATGGTAGGTAATGTAGGTTGGGGGCAAATGAATAAATGGGTAAAATGGTATGAAGATGTTATGGGCTTTGTTAACTTTTTATCTTTTGATGACAAACAAATTCATACCGAATATTCAGCATTGATGAGTAAGGTGATGAGTAATGGGAATGGACGAATTAAATTTCCAATTAATGAACCTGCAAAAGCTGCAAAAAAATCACAAATTGAAGAGTATTTAGATTTTTATGAAGATTCAGGAGTACAACATTTAGCATTGACAACAGACGATATTATTAAAACGGTTGCTCAATTAAAAGCTAGAGGTATCGAATTTTTACCACCTCCACCTCAAGCATATTACGATGAAATCCCAGAAAGATTGGGAACACATATGGATATGATGAAGGAAGATATTCAAGAACTTCAGAAATTATCTATTTTGGTAGATGCCGATGAAGATGGGTATTTATTACAAATTTTCACAAAACCAGTAGAAGATAGACCTACATTATTTTTTGAGATCATTCAAAGAATGGGTGCTCAAGGTTTTGGAGCAGGAAATTTTAAAGCTCTTTTCGAGTCTATTGAAAGAGAGCAAGCAAATAGAGGAACCCTGTAAAGTGTAACAATTTAAAAACGCTATCGTCAAATAGATAGCGTTTTTTTATTTTCAGAATAAATTCATGTTTTTTTAGTTATAACAACTAAATAATCTAATGAAAAAATTAAGTATCCTTATTTTACTATTTATAAGTGCGTATTCCTTTTCACAAAAAAGGGCATACGACGATGGGGAGTGGCTTAAATTCAGAGTTCATTATGGTTTAATAACTGCAGGAGAAGCAACTCTAGAGGTTAAGCATGAAATTTTGGACACTAACGAAGTTTATCATGTGATAGGTTTTGGTGAAACAACAGGAATGGCAAGCTGGTTTTTTCCTGTAGAAGATCATTATGAATCCTATATATTAAAGGATAAGGATCTTCCTCAACGATTTATTAGAAAAATTGATGAAGGCGGACATACCAAAGACATTCAAATAGATTTTAATCATCAAACTCAGAATGCTACGATTATAGATTATAAAAACGATGTCGAAAATATTGTTAGCTTTCCTGAGGAAGCTCAAGACATGGTGTCGTCTTTTTATTATTTAAGAAATAATCTAGACACCAAAGACATTCAAGAAAACGATGAGTTAGAATTAGATATGTTTTTTGATAAAGAAAACTATAAATTCAAACTTAAATTTTTAGGAAGAGAAACTTTAAATACTGAGTTCGGGAAAGTTTCTTGTTTGGTATTTAGACCCTACGTACAATCCGGAAGGGTCTTTAAAGAAAAAGAAAGCCTTACCATTTGGGTAAGTGACGATGATAATAAAATTCCTCTATTAATAAAGGCAGATCTAGCTGTAGGTTCTTTAAAAGCGAGCCTCATAGAGTTTAAAAAATTAAAAAATTCATTTAAAATAGTAGTCGATTAATTATGGCAAATCAAATAAAAAGAGAACAGCTTATCAATCAATTAGAAGATAAATTTAAAGACATTGGTCAAGATTTAGATACGCATCTTGAAGGACTTTTGTATAGCGAACCCATGACTTATTGGGACTATGTTCAAACCGATGCTTTATTAAACCTACAAACTCAAAGAACTACTTTGCCAGATGAGATGGTTTTTATTATGTATCATCAAGTTAATGAATTATTGTTTAAGATGATTCTTTGGGAAATTGAACAAGTAGCGCACCATAAAAGCTTAACAGCAGCATTTTTCTCTTCAAGGTTAATGCGAATTAGTCGCTATTTTGATATGCTAACCTCTTCATTTGCTATTATGCAAAAC
>JADGEA010000423.1 GCA_016744615.1 Flavobacteriaceae bacterium | reverse complement strand
TAAAAAACCGGTCTTTGCAAGGAACTCCTCACAAAGATACTTACTCGTTAGCTAAAATATTCAACGGAATTTTTTCAGTAGGGGGATTGTGGGTAACGTTTAGTATAAGAAATCGTAGGGCAGGTGATAAGCACTTTCGTTTCGGTTTATTACTTAGCTAAATATAAATATTTTGCTTTTATTTTTTATCTTAAATGCCTAATTTTATATTTAGCGGACTTTGTTAATATTCACATAACTATCGATTTAGCAGAAACGCCCTATGTTTTTTATACATTGTTATGCTTTGTTTATTTTCGCAATTAATTCGGATTCTGTTCCGCTAAATTTCTTTCTCCAGTTTTTTTGGTCTTTTGAAACCTCTGCAACAAGTTCAGTTTTCCTTTTGACTATTCGATAGTAGTTATTTTTTTTCAAGCATCTTGAATGTAAAACACCGTTATCTTTCCACCAACTTTTTGCTCCTTTTTGTTGGTCATATAAAGCTTTTAAAAAGTCAGCACAAGATTGGTATCTATTGTTATAGTCTACTCTCGTTGCTGTTCTGATTATTGTTTTTAAGCGATTATCGACATAAGGCGGTAAACTATTTAAATCTAATAGTTTACCCTTTGTTATTTTATCATTTATGTAGTTTAATAAAAACCCATTTTTCTCCCAATTTTCAAGTAAATCGTATTTTTTCTTATCTCTTCCTTTTAACCAATTTTCAGGGTCTTTCATTGGAAAGAAGCCTCCAAGAACTTGATATAATATAATTCCAACTTGATAAATATCAGATTCTACACAATGAAGGTTTGAGTTTAAGGCTTCTGGTGTTCTATATAAGATTGTGTATTTCGATGCAGTTACGCTGGAACTATTCGCTGAAATTTTTTTGATTGCTCCGAAATCAGCCAAATATGTTTTTACTCCATCTTTAAGGTCAACCAAAACATTAAATGTTTTCAAGTCTCGATGTACCATTCTGTTTGGCTCTTTGTGAAGTTCGTTTAAACCTTTTAAAATATTTTGAGAAATAGTATTTGCTATATTACTTGGGACTACGAATTTAGTAATGACATCTTGTAAATCTCCTCCACTCATTTCAGGTGTCAGATAGTATGCTATTTTATTATCGATAATTCTAGCATCAATAATCGGTAAAATATTTTCGTGGTTTATTTGTTTTAAAAGTTGTGCTTCTTCGTGACCGTTGCCCGATGCATCTAATTCATAAAATTTTAATGCAACTCTATCCTGCATTATAATTCTTTGACCAAAATATAGAGCTCCGTAAGCTCCTTTGCCTGAATAACGGTCAATTGAAATGTCTTTTTGTTCTCTTACAAATTTCCTTACTAACGGATTTACTGTTACATCATTCATTCCTTTACAATAAATAGTTAGCTAATTTTGCTGCATTTTCTTGATAATTATTGTCGTATGATGTTGTAAAACTATTCTTTTTAAAATGAGCGGTTAAAGTTGCTTTTGGGATAAATTCTACATTAACTTTATTATAGCATTGTATCAGTCCTTCCAATTTAAATGATAAAGGTGATGACGCAAACTTTCCTTTTGTTTGTCGTGTAATTATTGCTATTCGGTCCGGATTGATATTTTCAAAAAAAGTATGTATCGTAGATTGGAAATTCTGTATCTCAGTATTATCTTGGTCGTCTTTAATATCTAAGTACTTAAATTTCCCAGTCAAGTTTATATATGTTCCTTGATTATCTTTTTCTAAGGCAAAACAAATTGCTCTTTTTTTGTCTATTTCAATTCCGATTGATTTCATATATGTAGTTGGTTTTTAATAAAGCATAACGGTTTGGGTATGAAATTTAGCGGTTAAGCGAGTGGATAATTTTCCGCAGGAAAAATATCCACAGTAAAAATACACAAACCATTGAATTTATTACTG
>JADGEA010000183.1 GCA_016744615.1 Flavobacteriaceae bacterium | reverse complement strand
AAAATAACCAAAAAACCCTGTTAACAAACCAAAATATTTGTTCATAACGTAGTCACTTTCCTAAACTGATTAGTTACCTCGCTTTTTATTATTTAATACTTTGGCAAACTATTTATTAATTTTTAATTATATTTGCGCAATCGATTGTATTATTTATACACCTTATGAAAAAATTTCAAATAATGTTTTTGGGAATTACTTTAGTAGCCTCTAATTTAATTAATGCCCAAGAAAATTTAGGAACTATAAACTTACCTTCAACAATCTCAGAAGAAGCGAGAGATGTTATTAGTGATTGGACTATAGAAGGTAGAAATGCAGGGGCACACTTACCAAAAGCGGATGCGCCAAAAGAAGTTTGGACTAAAATTCAAAAAGAATATGCAGAGACAGCTTATGTGTTTGTGCCAATAGTAGTCAAGGATTATGGAGCAACTGTTGATACACTTTTTTTGGGAGGAATTAGAGCCATCAGTGTTAAACCTAAAAATTATCAAAAATCAGAAAAAGTGATTATTTATATTCACGGAGGTGCGTTTACTTTTTACCCAGCCGATGTTACTTTAGTTTCAAGTGTGCCACTTGCTGATGCTACTGGATTAAGAATTATTGCGATTGACTATACATTAGCACCTCATGCAAAATTTAATCAAATTACAGATGAAATAATTGAGTTTTATCAAGCTTTATTAAAAGAATATAAAGCTGAAAATATTGCAATGTACGGCGATTCGGCAGGTGGTGCAATTGCAGCGAGTAGTATATTAAAAATGAGAGATCAAGGTATTGTAATGCCAAATTCATTGATTCTTTGGTCTGCATGGCTTGATGTAGATGAAATAGGTGATACCTATTTTACACTAAAAGATAATGATCCAAATTTGGTGTATAATGGATTTTTAGAATATTGTGCTGAAGCCTATGCACCAAGAGCTGAATGGAAAAATCCATATGTTTCACCTGTGTATGGAGATTTTTCAAAAGATTTTCCACCAACTTTGATACAAGTAGGAGGGAAAGAAATATTTTTGAGTAACTCTATTCGTATGTATCGCAACTTAAAAGAAAACAATAAAGAAGTAGAATTAGATGTTTACGAAGGAATGTGGCATGTTTGGCAAGGATATTACAATATTCCTGAGTCAAAAATGGCAATCAAGAACACAAAAAATTTTATCTTTAAGTATTTAAATATCAGTAAATAATAGATATATGAAAAAAACAATTTTATTTATTTTGTTAGTCAATGGTTTTATTTTTACAAACTGTGCCCAAACTGAAACGGAGAGCTTAGAAAATAACAACCCTAACAACCTTGTTGTTGAAAATGTAATTTTTGAGCTTGATTTTGATAGAGCTGTTCAAGGTAATTACACAAAGCAAAACTTAATAAAAGAAGGTGGGGAGATGCGTTGGGTGTCTTTTGGAAATCGAGCAAACATTATTGTTGATCCTAATGGAGCAATGGGCAATGTTTTAAAAGTTGATTATCCACAAGGAACCGTTGGACCTCAAACAAACGGAATACAATTTATTAAATATTTACCAGTATCTAACGAATATTATTTAGACTATTATGTGTATTTTGAAGAAGGTTTTGACTTTCGTAAAGGAGGGAAATTACCTGGTCTAACTAGTGGTGGTTCTACCTATACCGGAGGGAATCATCCAGGTAATGGCGAGGGTTGGTCTGCACGATATATGTGGGCTACAAGAAATTCTGGTGTTGAAGCTTTGGTTTATTTTTATCATATCGATATGTCTTCACAATATGGAGATTCTGTAAATTCAGGGGTATATTTTGAAACAGGTAAATGGTACCGATTAACACAACGTATTAAATTAAATACTGATAATTTGTCAAACGGAATTATGCAAGTTTGGATTGATGGTGTTGAGGTGATAAACAATACGGATGTGCGCTACAGATTGTGGGGCAAGGGTGATATTGATTCATTCTATTTTTCTACTTTTCATGGAGGAGCTTCAGATGATTGGTCTCCAAGAAATGATTCTTTTGCCTTGTATGATAACTTTAAAGTGACAAAAATAAAACCACAGTTTTAAACATAGTTTTCTGAAGTTTAAAATGTCAGTTCTAGCGCAGTCGAGAACTAAATGAATTTATAATATGGATCGATTATGAATAATAGAATTCTCTTTTATCTTCTCTTTTTTCTATTTGCATTCTCATTATTTTCTCAAGAATCTTTAAAAGTTGCAGGCATTTTTTCTGACGGAATGGTTATTCAAAGAAAACAAGAAATTACAGTTTGGGGTACAGCAAATCTAAACGAAACAGTTTCTTTAAATTTAAAATCAAAGTCATTTTCTTCAAAAGTTAATGTTGATGGAACTTGGGAAATAATACTACCAGAACAACATGTTGGTGAGCCTATTGAAATTAAAATTACCACTCAAAAAGACACCATTGTAATTAAGGATATTTTAGTTGGTGAAGTTTGGTTAGCTTCTGGGCAATCAAACATGCACTTAGATTTGAACAGAACTTTAAACGGAGAAGAAGTCGCTGCAAAAGCAAATAACCCAAATATTAGAATTTACAATATGAAACCCACTTATCCAACAGGAAAAGAAGGCAGGCATACTTTAACGGAATTAGATTCAATACAAAAAAACCTGTATTTTAAAACGAAAGGTTGGGTAAAAGTAACACCCAAAAATGTTTTGTATTTCTCAGCTGTGGCATATTATTTTGCCGAAAAATTGCAAAAAGAATTAAATATTCCTGTCGGAATGATTCACAATGCCGTACCAGGAGCCCCAATTGAAGCTTGGATGAGTGAGGAAAGTTTAGAGCAAGACACTGATTTAAGCAGCTTTTTGAAAGAACGATGGAGAGATAAAGAAGATGAAAAAGACGCAATGATCTCTGTAGCTAAAAATCAAATTTCACCTTCTAAAAATTCTGAGCAAAAACATCCATGGATGCCTTCTTATGATTATAAAAATGGAATTCTTCCTATAAAAAAATATAAGTTTAAAGGTGTTATTTGGTATCAAGGAGAATCGAATGCAGAACATCCAGAGGTGTATAAAACCATGTTTCAAAAAATGGTAAAAACATGGAGAGCCGATTTTAAAAATGACTTTCCTTTTTATTATGTTCAGCTTACAAGTAGAGAAGATAGACCCGCTTGGTCTGAGTTTCGAAATGCGCAAAGAGAGTTGTTATTTATTGTTCCAAATTCTAAAATGGTGGTAATTACTGATGTAGGAGATCGTCAAGATACACATGCAAAAAATAAAAAACCAGTAGGAGTTAGACTTGCAACGCTTGCTTTAGGAAATTCTTATCATTTGGGAAATAATTATGAATGTCCAACCTTTGATAAAATGGAAGATATTAATGGAGAATACCAAATTTTATTCAAGGGAAAATTTAAAGGATTAAAAACGTCGGATCAAAAAGATATCAAAGGATTTGAAATAAGTGAGAATGGAAAGGATTATAAAGAATTTATTCCTGTTATTTCTGGGAATAAACTAAAGTTCAGATTGTTAGAGAATAAAAATGAATGCTTTTATGTCCGTTATGCATGGAAGTCATTTACAGAAGCTAATCTTGTAAGTGGTGCCGGACTGCCTTTATCGACTTTTAGTATCAGATTTTTGAGGTAAACAGGTTTGTAATTGTTAAAATTAGATTTTTATTTAACAATTTACACAATCGATTGTATTTTTTCATATTTTAGCAATTGAAATAAACTATATTACAATGGAACGTATTTTCTTGTCAAAACTAAAATTATTTTTTTTATTTTTATTTTGGTTGCTTTCAATTAAAATATATGCACAGGAGTCTAAGGTAAGAATCAATCATGAAGGCAAAGATTATACCCAGTTAAAGCACGCCTGGACTGCTCAGTGGATTACACATCCAACAGAGTCAACCTTAGATTCAAGGGTGTTTTTATTCAGAAGAAATTTTGATCTTAAAAAACAACCGGAAAAGTTCATTATTTACATATCAGCAGATAATCGATATCGTTTATATGTTAACGGAAAATATATAGTTTCCGGGCCTTCATCTTCTGATATTAATAATTATAGATACGAGACTATTAATATTGCAAAATATTTAAAAGCAGGAAAGAACCTGATCGCTACAGAGGTAGTAAATTTTGGGGAGTACAGAAAGGCTTCTACCATGACCTTTCAAACGGCATTTATTCTGCAGGGAGATGAAAAGAATCCTGTGGATGTAAATACAAGTAATAAGAGTAACTGGAAGGTTACAAGAGATTTTGGTTTTGAAAGTATACCATTTGTAAGTGATTCATTACATGGATATTATGTTGCCGGTCCAGGTGAGAGAAGAATCGCCGAAAAACATCCAAAGAATTGGAATAAGGTTGCTTTGGATGATTCGAATTGGCTACAGCCAAAAGCAGGAACGGTTGAATTTGCAGTTGGCAAAGGTTTTCTTTTTGGAAGTACCTGGTACCTTGTGCCCAGAACAATTCCTTTTATGGAAGAGAGTCAACAACGCTTTGGAAAAATTGCCCGAGTAGAGGGATTGAAAATTAACGATGATTTTATCAAAGGAACAGGAGCTTTAACAATTCCTTCGAATAAAAAAGTAACCATTCTAATTGATCAGGAACATCACACCATCGGTCATCCAGAAATGTATTATTCCGGTGGGAAAGGAAGTAAAATCAAGATTACCTACTCCGAAGCGATGTATGATAAAAATTGGAAAAAAGGAAATAGAAATAAAATAGAAGGGAAGCATATTTTAGGTTATTACGATATTATTGAAGCAGATGGTTCTGATAATAATCTATTCAAACCCTTTGGTCAAAAAACCTATCGTTTTATTGAATTAGAAATTATTACAAAAGGTAAACCATTAATTATCAATGATTATTATGGAGTTTATACCGCTTACCCATTTAAAGAAAATGCAGTTTTTGAGACAGGTGATAAAGTTTTAGATCAGATTTGGGATGCAGCATGGTTGACTTTACGAAATTCTTCTGTTGAAGGATTTATTGACCCTTATTATGAACAATTGCAATATATAGGTGATTCCCGTATCGAAGCATTGGTATCTATTACGGTGGATGGTGATGACAGATTGATGCGAAAAGCTATTGAAATGTTTGATAATTCACGTTTACCAAATGGTTTGACACAAAGCAGGTATCCTTCTTATATAGTGCAGGTGATACCTACTTATTCTTTGATCTGGATCGATATGATTCATGATTACCATATGTTTAGAAATGATGATCAATTTGTAAAAAGTTTCACTCCCGGTATGAGGGCTGTTTTAGACTGGTGGGCTAATAAAGTGGATGATTTTGGTATGCCTAAAGGTATGGAATGGTGGAATTTTACAGATTGGAGTCCTGGATTTCATAATGGAATACCGGATGGAGCAGATGATGGGTATTCAGCATCTATTGCCTTACAGTTTGTGCATACACTACAGAATGCTGTGCAGATTTATAAGGATCTTGACATGGGTAAAGAAGCAAATAAATATGATCAATTACAGAAAAGAATAACACAAAGTGTTTTAAAGAATTGTTATGTTCCTGCAAAAGGACTGATAGCAGAAACACCTAGAAAGAAGAAATTTTCACAGCACACCAATATCATGGCTATTTTAACCGATGCTATTCCTGTAAAGAATCAAAAAGTGATGATGCAAAAAATTCTGGATGATAATGATTTGATACAGACAACCATTTATTATAAATTTTATTTGTTTAATGCTTTGCAAAAAGCAGGCTTGGGAGATCAATATTTAGATCTACTAGAAAACTGGACCAATCAGTTAAATCAGGGATTGACAACTTTTGCAGAAACGGATATAGAACCTAGAAGTGAATGCCATGCATGGAGTGCATCACCAAACTTCCATTTTTTAACTTTGGTGGCAGGAATTCAACCAGGAGGTAAGAATTTTGAAAAAATTATTGTAGAGCCAAATCTTGGAAAGCTGATAAATATAAAAGCAAAAATGCCTCATCCTAATGGATTTATTGAAGTGAAACTGGAACGAAGAGGGCAGAAGCTAAAAGGAGAAGTTGTTTTACCTAAAGACACTAATGGTACTTTTTATTGGAAAGGGAATAAAATAAATTTAATAGAGGGGATGCAAAAAATAAATATAAAGTATTGATTTTAGTAATTATATCTTATTTGTGCGTTTCTTTATAGTGAGCAGTTTGATTTTTATTGTGTGAGAATCAGAAAAAGCCACTCAAATAAATGTAATTTAAAAGAAAGAAATAGAGGAGATGTATGTGAATTCTATTCATACATCAATTCAAAAGTTTCATCATCAAATTTACTTATTTTAAAAATTAGAAAATGACAAAATTAATAATATCCTTAGCCTTTATTGTATTGATTCTTACCACTAGTTGTGACAGTAAAGAAAATTCAAATATTACAAAGCAAGAATCAAAAGATGAATTGATTAAAAGAGTATTTGTTCGGGCAGAAATACAATATAAAGAATTGATTAAAAAAAATGATACGATAACACCATTGTTACAACCAAGAAGTTTGAATAAAGATGGTACAATCCGCTTGGTCAACAAGGAGGACTGGACAAGTGGTTTTTTTCCGGGTTCGCTCTGGTATTTATATGAATATACTAAAGAAGTTTCATGGAAAAATAAAGCAGAAAAATATACACTAGCCCTTGATTCTGCTCAATTTGTAAAATGGAATCACGATGTTGGCTTTATGATACAAAATTCATTCGGGCATGGATATCGACTAACGGGAAAGGAAAGATACAAACAGGCAGTAATAGATGCTGCAAAATCGCTAAGCACACGATACCGACCAATAGCAAAGATCATTCAATCCTGGAATACGGATGCGCCATGGCTCAAAGGAAGAGGACTTGATATGCCGGTAATCATTGATAATATGATGAATTTAAACTTGTTGTATAAAGCAACAAAATATACTTCGGATACCAGTTTTACTCATATTGCAAATACGCATGGTTTGACAACTATTAAAAATCAGTATAGAGATGATTATAGTTGCTATCATGTAATTGATTATGATCATAAAACCGGAGAAGTACGTAAAAAAGTAAATTTTCAAGGATATAGTGATGTTTCTTCATGGGCTCGTGGACAAGCATGGGGTCTTTATGGTTTTACAGAAATTTATAAAGAATCTGGAATTAGAATATTTTTAGAACAAGCCAAGCATATTGCAAATTACATGATGAATTCCAATAAGATACCCAAAGATAAAATTCCTTATTGGGATTATGATGCAGAAGATAAGCCAAATGCACCACGTGATGCGTCTGCAGCAGCGATAACCGCATCCGCATTGTTAGAATTACAGGCATTTGATAAAGAAAATAAGGAAAAGTATTTGGCTTACGCCGAAGCTATTATTAGAACACTTTCTTCAGATAATTATTTAGCAAAAAAAGATGAAAATGGAGGGTTTATTTTAAAACATTCTGTAGGGAATATTCATGAAAATAATGAAACAGATACCCCACTTAATTATGCCGATTATTATTTTATAGAATCACTCATTAAATGGAATAAAATTAATGATTAAGTTTACTGTTTACTAATTATGAGAATGGCAAAAAATATTACTATACATGATTTGGCTAAAGAACTGAA
>JADGEA010000011.1 GCA_016744615.1 Flavobacteriaceae bacterium | reverse complement strand
GGACAGGAAAATTATAAGTTAAAAAAAATAGGCAATAGATATTTGATTACGCTTCCTAAAACATCTAAAACAATTCATTTCAAGTTTACTCAAGGTGATCGGAATATAGTCGAAACAGATTTTTCTATTATACCGAAAAATACAAGAATTAAAAACAGCAGGTAGAGGTTATAGAACTTTTGAAAAATTTAAAAGTGTAATTCTGTTCTTCCATGGAGGTCTAAATCTTTACCCATTAAAACAACAGTATAACCTATATTACTTCTATTTACTTACCACTTCCAGGCTTAACAACTTTTACCCATTTTCCTGCTTTTCTAGCACTTATATCATTATCATACATTGCTTCGCAAGAAATTGTAGGTAAATAATATTCGCCTAGGTAGGTAGCATTTAACAATAACTTAAAAGTTTTACTTTCTCCTCTTTTTAGATTAAAATAGGTTAAAACACGATCATCTCTAATATCCTGATAGGTTGGTTGATTTTCTTTTTTGTCTGATTCCACACCATCCATTCTCATATTTCTAATTTCCCATCCCGAAGGAAAGATTTGCGTCAAAGCCATTTCTTTATAATCACCTCGCATTCCAGGGTGTTTTATTTGGACTTCCGCCATAAAATCAGTTCCCTGATTAAGATTTGAGGGATCTATTATTTTTCCGTCAAGAGTTAGATATTTAACAGATAATTTTAGATTATTCTCTACATTGGTCTTATCCCCAACAGCAGGAATTCCTTCTAATTGTTGTTTGATAAATAATGTTTTATTTCCCGTATTTTTTATGGAAATAGCTCCTGCATCATCTCCTTTTATTTTAAGATCGATTTGAGAGATTGCTGCTTTTTGATCAACGCTTTTATTTTTACCATTTAAAGTATATTGATAACTTATCTTCTTTTCCGAAACATCGGTATCACCAACAAATCTAGCAACGGCAAGTAGGGTATATGCTGTAGTTTGTGTACTATACCATCTGCTTGACGACATATCATTTGCCAACTCATCTAAAATACCTTTTGCTTCATTTTTTCTTTGTAGCAAACTCAATGTTTCAAGTATCATCGCTTTATCTCTAACATCACTTCCATATGAATAAGAAAGTTCTTTATATGCGTTTACCTTAGTTGTTTGATTGTTAATTAAATTCTCAGCAACCTGTTTTTTACCAATCAAATAATAGGCTGCTGCCAATCTCCATCTTGCCTGAAGTGATAAATTATTTAAAGATTTCAATCGGTTCATTGCTCCTAAAACCGGCTTTTTTGCCAAAGCAAGTGTGTATAATCTGTATGCCTGAGTTAATTGATTGCTAGAATAGGAATGTCCGCTATCTGCCGTCCAGTTATTTGCTCTTTGTCGTTGAAATTTGATCCAGTTAGCTAACAATCCCGGAGGCAAACTATACCCTTTAGCCTTGGCTTCCAACATAAAATGACCGGCATAATTCGTACCCCAGTCATTTGCTGTATTTTGTTCGCCGGGCCAGTAAGACAATCCTCCAGAAGCAATTTGAAAAGAGCGCATTTTATTGATCGCAACTTTTATATTTTCTTCAATTTCACTCTTTTCAACAGTACTTAATTCCAATAAATTATTAAGATACAATTGAGGGAAAACCGAGGAGGTTATTTGTTCAATACAACCATGTGGATAGGTGATCAAATATTGTAATCGTTCTTCTAACTTTAAAGAAGGAATGGTTGAAACCTCTACAATTCCTTTATTGGTTCCTGACATTCCGATAGGTTTATAATTATTTTTCCAGGTTTCTCCCGGCTCAATAACTGCTCCAACTACATCTGTAATTCGCGGATTTGGTGCTCTAACATCTAATTCAATATGATAAATAGCTTTTTCTGATCCACTTTTTGCGATGATCTTTACCTTAGCAATACCCAATTTTTTAGCTACATCTAAATTGAAATTTACTACCTGATCTCCTTCTTTCGAAAAATGAACCGATTTACTTTGTTTACCATTATTTAGCAATAAGTTATTGGTTTCTACCGTTAAGGTAACATCTTTTATTTTTTTATCCATTGCAAAAACAGTTACAGGTAATGCAACTTTTTCTCCCGGACCAACGACTCTTGGCAGGGTTGCCAATACCATCAATGGCATTTTAACAGCTGTAGTTTTTTCAGCAGAACCATAGGCTGATCCACTTTTTGCTATCACCATGGTTCTTACTGAACCTACATAATTTGGCATTTGGATCTCATGGATATTTTTTTCCTTAGCAGATAATTCAAAAGGACCTAAGAATTTAACCACAGGTTTAAAACGATTGGCTTTAGCACCGGCACTGTTATTTAAATATTCATCTCCACCTAAAGCAAGTAAACCCGACATTTTACCAGTAAAAGCTCCCATAACATATTTATACATATCCCAGGTCTTCACACTCAGTGCCTCTTTCGCATTAAAATGTTGCCACGGACTTGGCGTTTTAAAACGGGTAAGATCTAATAATCCATCATCAACAACTGCTAAGGTATAGATCATTTTTTTACCTTTTGCCTCACTTACTTTAACAGTGAAGTTTTGTTCCGGTTTTAAAACATTGTTCATAGAGATCACAGGCTCTAAATGTGATTCTTTATTTTCAATTGATACTCCCTGAATGCCATAAAGTCTTATAGGAAGATCATTTTTTACATTGTTATGCGGCTGTATCAATGTTAAATTAAAAAATACATTTGGTGTCATTTCTTCAGTTGCTTCTACTTCAAAGTTATTTTGACCTTCTTCCATATTCAACCAAAAAGTTTGTAAAATTTTAGAACCAGATTCTATACTCACCAAAGTTCTGCCTTGTTTGGATGTTGGAATATTCACCTTTATTTTTTCACCAACCTGATATGTTTTTTTATCGGTTGAGAAAGTTAACATTTCGGCACCACCAGGGTTTTCACTGCCGCCATTATCCCACCAACCCTTATAAGTAACATAAAATGCCTGTCCGGAACTATGACCTGTAACAGGATCAATAACCTTGATAAACTTTCTGCCATAATAATTTCCACCAAGGTTTAACTCATACATTGCTTTACCATTTTTGGTACTAATAGTGGCTGTTTTGATCAAATTTTTATTTCGATTTGCAACATATCTGGAAAGATTATCCTGATCAGATCTTTCCCACCACCATCGCCAGTACACATCATAAATTTCAATTTTTAGATTTTTACGACTTACTAATTTCCCATTCTCATCTACAGTAACAATCGGAATTAGATTTGTTTCATTAGAATAAAGAGCACCATTCCATCCATTTCCTTTAGGGATTTTAATACCTACATATCCACGATAAGGAGAATAAGGAATGCTCATTCGGTTAACCGAAAAATCACCACCTTTTTCAAAGGTTCTGATCTTAAAATGTGCTTTTAACATGCCCGGAGCATTTTTTTGTACCTGAAAATCTGGCTGCACCATTGCCTTGCCATTTGCATCTAATTTACCATCAAAAATGATCTTTTCTTCGGAAGTAAATTCTTTAGAAGGATCATCAAAAACATAATCTTTAAATTGTTTAAAGGCAGTACTCCCTTTTGTTAGTTTTAGTTCAACATTGGCTTTTAAATTTCCTGCAATAGCACCATGTAGCCATTTTACTTCCAGATCACCTTTAGCCTTTTTATTATCTGTTAAAAAGGGTTTGTGAAAATCAAGATCAATTTTTAATCTGTTTGGTTTGATGGCTTCAATTTTTAATACTTTTTCAAAAACAGAACCACCTAATTTTATTTTCACTCTCCAGTTACCCGTAGGAGCATCTTTTGAAGTTACTGTTCTAAAATCATAGAAACCATTTAATGAAGATGTTTTAATTATTATTTCATGCAGTTGATTTTGAGGCGTGTATAACTCCATTACAACAGGATGATTTTTAGGTATCACTTTGTTTTTATCTTCTAAAATAAATGATAGAAAGATAGAGTCTCCAGGTCTCCAAACTCCTCTTTCTCCAAATACAAATCCTTTGACACCTTTTTTAAACTTTTGACCACCAATATCAAACATACTTAAAGAAAGTGCCGAACCATCATCCAGTTTTAAATAACCTCTTTGTTCTCCTTTTTTTGCAATCAATAAAAATGGTTTTTTCTTTAGATCAATTCTTATAAAGCCATCATTATTGGTTGATTTTTTATCTATTATCTGATTTTGAAAGTTGTAAATCTCCACTTCTACACCCGGAATTGGAGCAGTTGTTTTGATATCGGTTATGGCAATGGTCATTGCATTCCCAAAACCTCCTTTAGCAATAATTCCCAAGTCAGAAGCCAGAATATTCTTTGAAATAAATCGCTCATTTACCATATAATAGGTTGGTTTACAAGGATTATCTCTATCATTATAAACATAATTATTATTGTAATAATAATCAACATCATCATAGTAATAATAATCGGAAGGATTATCATACGAAGCTTCTTCTGGGTCTTCTCCTAAAAAGTTAAAAGAATTTTCTTCGTTCGAATTTTCTTCACAAGGATATAAAGACTGACTTTGGTTAAAACTTAAGACCACCCTGTACAACGAACCTGCTTCTACTTTGATCAATTTTGAAAGATCGATAGAAAATGGATTCCAGCTTTCGTAATTGATTGGTTTATCCGATTTCAATGGAATTTCTCCTTTAAAAACAAGTCGGCCAACTCGCTTCATTTCTCTATTCCCATCAAATTGATTTACCTGAAGGAACTGTGCTATATTTTTTTCAAAAACTTTGATGATCTTGATGTTTATAGCATTCAGATTTACTGCTTTAAAAGGAAATATCAAACCATTTGTACTCGGCATAATCACTCCTTTTCCCAACAATTCAACAGCAGGTTTTACACTGGTAAAAGTAATTTGTCTTTCAAAAGAATTCATCAGTTGGTAGCCCATGGTATTTTTAACCCCATCGGTCACATGCAAATTAACAGATCCTTTTTGACGGGTAACAGGGTATATTTTTACTGCATTTTTTTCTCTGATCATTTTAAGTTTTGTTCCCGATTGCAAGTAGATCAACCCTTCCAGATCTTGTTTTGTAGCTATTGGATCAGAAAAATAAATAGTTATAAATTGCTCAGGTTGCTGAGTAATTTTAACATCCAATACCTTAAATTCTCCAAGAGGTGGAATTTCAAAAACCTTTTCATCTTCATGGTCAAAACCCAGTTGTTTGCCATTCCATTGTAAAATAACCTGATTTTTATTTTTTGTTCTTTGTACACTGTCAATAACAAATTGATGTATTTTCCCACTCTGATTGTGTTCCCATCTAACAAAAAGTTCTTCTCCGTCCTGATAAGGTGTAAACGAATTTTCTAGATTTTCACTATCAGCAAAATCATAAGTTAATACATTACCATTTATTATTTGCCATTTTAAATCTTCTTTATCTAAAGATTCCATACCCAAAAAATCAACATCAACCGCCTGTTTTAAAACCTGAAATTGAAATTCTAATGTCTTTAACTTTTTAGGAACTGTGAGTAATTTTGAAAGGAAGAATTCTACTTCAAATAATTTCCCTGGAGGTAAATTCTCTGTAGGCCTGAATTCTATTGTTTGATTATCTAGCCAATATGCCTCTCCTTCCAAGTTAGGAGTAAAATCAAATAAAGTTTTATCAATTTTTTCATTAATCTTAGTGTTATTATAAGTTTCTGTCAAGCGAATTTTTATAGTGGATTTGTTACTGATCACTCCACTTGTAAAACCTGAGATATATCCAGTGAAATCGGAGTCGATTTTATCAGGAGATTTATCTTTATCACATTGAATAAAGAGCAAACTAATAAGAATAATCAATAAAGACTTGGAGCTTGAGAAATGATACATAAGATCAGGAAAAATTTAAGTTTAGAGTAATCTTTTTTTTACAGGAATACTATTCTCAAATCTACAAAAGAAATAGAAATAACTCTGCTTGTTTTACTCAAAAATCTTAAAAAGTTTGATCAAATCTTATAAACCCATAATTCTGGATTTTGTCTTTGTACTTCTTTAAAAAGAACAAATGCTAAAATAGTTTTACCGGTGGTTTTATCAGTATGTATTTTACCCAATTCCTGCTTGGTAGAAACTATATCTCCTTTTTTTACAGTTACATTATCCAGATTTTTATATACTGAGATATAGTTACCATGCTGTACCAAAATTGCTTTCTTTTTACCTGGTAATACCTGAATTGCCAAAACTTTTCCGTTAAAAATAACTCGGGCATTAGCTCCTTTTTCTGTTGCATAAAACACACCGTTACTTTCAATGGTAATCCCTTTAAGTGTTGGATGCGGTTGCTTTCCAAAATGCCTCACTACAACCCCTCTTTTAACCGGTGAAGGTAACTTTCCCTTATTTGAAAGAAAATCTTTTTCTAATTTTCTTGCTTCGGGTGTCAAAGCAAAACCTGAACTTTTAAGATTTTTCTTATTATTTTTCTTTTTAGATCTGGCAATGGCCTCTCTAATTAATTTTTCAATTTTTTTATCAATTGCTTTTTCTGCCTTTTGTTTTTTCCTTATTTGAGCAGTATATTTTTTCTCTTTCTTTTTTACCGATCTCACCAAACTTTCACGTGAAATTTTTTCTTTATGAATACTGTCTTTTTCTTTGGTATTGGCTAATAAAAGAGCCTCTTTTTCCGACCTAGTTTCTTTTAAATAATCATTTAAGTTTTGAAGCTTAACCGTTTCAATTTTGATCTCTTCTCCTTGTTTTTCCCGGTAATCATTGTATTGTTTTATATACTGCATCCGTTTATAGGCCTGCAAAAAATCTTTTGAAGAAAGTAAAAACATCAACCTGCTTTGTTTGGTTTTACTTTTATAGGACTGTACTACCATATTAGCATAATCCTTTTTTAAAATATCCAAACGATCTTGTAAAAGATCCACTTCTTTTTGATTCTCTTTGATCTCTTTTGAAATTTGTTTGGTTTCTTGATTTATCGTTTCAATCAATTTAGTTCTTACCCTGATTCTTTTATTAAGATCTGACAGATCTGACAGTAAAGTCTTTTCTTTTTGCTGTGATCTAAACAATAAAGAATTGATTTCTTTGATCTCTTTTTGAAGTTTAATTCTCTGTACTTCAAGTGTTTGCCTGCTTTGAGCAGAGCTAACTATAGAAAATAACAGAAAAAATGAGACAATAATAAATTTGTGTAAGCTCAGACTTTTATTTATCCACATTTTAGAATTAACTGAAATCATTTGATCTTGATCAATTTATATCCGTTTGGTATTTTAAAAGGGAATCCCATTTCTACATCAAAAATAACATTTCGATAATTTACATCAATTATAGTTTGATTTTTTTTATCAGCTGCTTTGATAACAAACCCCTTAGGGAACAAAGATTCATCAATTTTATTGAAATCTTTGTATAATATTGTTAAATTTTGTCCTTTTTCTGCAAAATTAAATTCCTCTTTAACCAGTTTAAAAGTTACCGGATCTATAAGAAAAAACAAATCTAATAAAGGATTTTCAGATTTTGGTGCCAAATTATAACTGTTTTCACGAATTTTGACCTTATATTTTTCATTTTTCAAATGGAATAGAGGCTCTCCTAAAAAAACATTCTGAACCATTTCAAAATTAAATTCTGAACCCAACAGGTCACTTATAATTTTATAATTTCCTGAAAAGTATGTCTTGGATACTTTTTCATAAAATTTAACATCTTTTGGAGTGATCATCAATTTTGCAACAGGAAATCCAAGTTTTGAAAGACTTATCCAAATGACAGAATCTTTTACCATTCTCATGGAGCCATTCATACTTGGTAAATTTGTTTTTCCTTTATATTTTATAGATAAACTGGCTTTAATACTTGATCTGTTAAATCCAGCCTTATCATTTTTCTTGATGATATTTTTAGCAGATAAGTGAGCAATGTTGCCGGTGGTGTTCTTTGTACTTTTGCAAGATGTAATTATAAGAAGAAAAAATATAATAATTACGCTATTTTTAAACATGCTGTTTTATTTTTTTCGCAAATTTACAGCTTTATTGTAAAATTCTGTTGCTTTTTTATTTTCACCCATACCTTTATAACTCAAGCCCAGTTGACCCATAAAATCAGCTTCTATTTCAAGATCATCAACTACAAAATCTAATCCTGTGCCTAAAATTAAAACAGCATCTTTATATTTTCTTATACTGTTTAACGCAGTACCGTTCATTAAATATATAAATGGTTGTGCCGGATATAGATCTAATCCTTCTTTACTATCCTTTAGCAACCCTAAATAATCCTTTACTTTTAACTCTCTTTCTAAAACCAGTTTTAAGGACTTATAATCATTTTTTAAATAATAGTCTTTTTTTAAATTGTCCAGCTTGCTTTTGGGAAGATCAGGAATTATTGTTGTTACTGTTGATTCTTCTTCCGATGGAGATTCTTGTAAAAGAGCTGATTTTAAAGGGATAAGATGTGTAGGTAAATTATTATTGTTATCCAGTTTTTTTAATAGTTCAATTGCCTCATTGATATTTCCTGATTTGATTTGTAATAAAATCAACTCATATTCCAATTCAGGTTTTTGAGCAATGATCCTCTTTTGGATAAGAATGGCTCCACTAAAATCGTTTTGCTTTGCTTTGATCTCTTTTAAATGCTCCAGCATAAACAAATTAGTAGGTTCAATCTCTAAACCTTGCAAAATATAATATTCGGCTTCCGTATTTTTTAATAAAAAAACATAGTTTTTAGAAAGTTCAAATAATACGGCAGTGTTCTTTTTATCAATATTATTACAGGCTTCTAAAGCAAAAATAGCTTTATCATAATTTTCTATTGCCTTTTGCTGAAGTGCTTCAAAAAAAAAGGTCTGAAAATTGATATTCTCCTGTTCAATTAGTAATTCCTCTCTTGAGGCTACATCTTCTTGAGAAAAAGAGAAAACAGGAATGAACAAAATTCCTGTTAAAATAATAATATATGTGATATTTTTTATCAAATCAATCTAAAACAGAATAATCACCAATGCTAACAGATTTGAAATTTCCATCAAAATAAGCATGATTTCCAATCATAGCATTTTTTAAATTAGCATTTTTAATAGTTGTATTTGTTTGGATCAATGAATCATGAATGGTCGAATTTACAACTAAACTATCATCACCTAAAGAAACATTCGGACCAATTGTTGTATTTTTTAATACCACATTTTCACCGATATAACAAGGTTCAATAATCTGTGAATTTTCCAATTTAACCGTTTTAGAAACTAAGTCTTGCCCATCTTGTTTCGCAAATTGTAAAACTCTACCGTTGGTTTCTACCGTAATATCTTTATTACCACAATCCATCCATTCGCTAACGGTTCCAGGTACAAATTTCAACCCTTTTTGCTTCATGTTCTCCAAAGCATTGGTCAATTGAAATTCTCCTTTTTCGGTGATATTATTATCTAATAAATATTGAATTTCATCTCTAAGATCTTCTCCTTTATTAAAATAATAAATTCCTATAATTGCAAGGTCAGAAACATATTTCTGTGGTTTTTCTACAAAATCAGTAATGATACCATCTTTTAACTTTATCACTCCATATGCACTTGGATCATCTACTTTTTTTACCCAAATTGCACCATCTGTATTCGCATCTAAGGTGAAATCTGCTTTAAATAAAGTATCTGCAAATGCAACAACACATGGTCCGTTTAAAGAATCTTTAGCACATTGAATCGCATGGGCTGTTCCCAGCGCCTCTTCCTGTACGGTTACATTGCATTTTGCACCTAAACTTTTAGCAATGGCTTTTAATTTTTCTTCTGTATCTTTTGGAAAAGTTGGTCCGATTACAAATGCTATTTCTTCTACTTTTTGATCTACAACTTTTACAATATCTTCCACCAATCTGTGAACAATTGGTTTACCTGCTAATATGGTCAAAGGTTTAGGAATGGTAAGGGTGTGTGGTCTTAAGCGTGAGCCAATCCCTGCCATAGGAACAATTATCTTCATAAAATCTTTTTCTTATATATTTTATTAGTGAAACTATATTTTGAAAAGCCCAAAAGGCGAATTCGAAATAGTTAGTTGAACTAATCCCACTTTTTCAGCGGGCTCTAAGGTTAATACCATTAATTAACGAGCAAATATACATAAAATTGTAGCAGTATTATGGATCTAAAGCTGCTACAAAAGCTCCTTTTTTGGAAGTATTATGAAAAATCACCTTCTTATTTTTACAAGTTCTCTCCCATCTTTGGGTGTAATTCTTGTAGTTTGAGCCATCTGCAATAATTATTTTTGGATGTAAAATCTGAATAAGTCGGTTTAAATTAATCTTTGGAGATTGTGTTAAAACAACAATTTTGGGAGAAAATTTTAAAGACTTGTAAACACCTAAACTATCAACAAAATATAGGTATTCATGATTCAATCTATATACATTTTTTAAAGTATCAGATATTATTTTTTTTTGGGAAAACATCCCCAATAAATAGGAATTGATGATTCTGTTTGTATATGATTCCATAGGATGTAATGAATGATAAAAGCGAATGTCTTTTTGTGTTTTTATTGCTATAATGGAGTTTTTTATTTGATGAAAAATGATCAATTCATTTGAATTTTGATCATGGAATTTTTCATAGATAAAGGATACTTGGACTACGACAATAGTTACCAAAACGATGATAAGTTTTTGAGATGTTTGTTTTAAAGAAAAATGAATAGCAGAAATGAGAAATAAATAAAATATAATTAACAATATCAAAGAGAAGTAAATATCATGAAAAACAAAGGTTTCTTGAAGGGAGATAAAATTTACAAAATTATTCATTGAAGAGATAAAGAAACCGTAAATGTCTACAAAAAATTGTGGAAGAATTTGAGTTAGAGCTAATAGGATTACTAATATTCCCAAGCCAATGACAATTCCTAAAAAGGGGATAATTACTAAACTAGAAACAAAAAACAAACCTGGAAACTGATGGAAATAATATAAACTCAATGGCAAAATTCCAAGTTGTGCCGCAAAGGAAACCGTAAGTAGTTGCCAAAAATATTTTACAAGTTTCGATTTGGGTTTCCATAATTTTACGATTTGTGGCTGGATTAAAACAATGGAAAATACAGCGGTATAGCTTAATTGAAATCCAACGTCAAATAAAAATAGTGGATGAATCAATAATAAAAAGAAGAACGAAACAATCAAACTGTTTTTCACATTTGATGGCCGGTCTGACATCCATCCAATGGCAATTGCAGTAAACATGGTTACTGCTCTGATAACTGAAGCTGACATACCAGCAATAAATGCATAGATCCACAAGCAAAAAATCACGAGAAGTAACTTTATAAATTTTCCTTTCCTTAGCTTTTCCAGAGGTTTAAATACTAGGTTTAAAAGCAATAAAATTATACCAATATGCAAACCTGAAACTGCAAGAATATGAATTGCCCCTGCATTTTTATAACTTTCAAATAGGTCTGGATTTATATCTTGTCTTTGACCAAGTATAATTGCGTTGATTATTGCCAGTTCACTTGCTGAAAAATTAAATGCTTTTAATGCCTTATTTATTTTTGATCTTAGATTATAAGCATATCCTTTTAGCGTATTTCTTCCTTTTCCTAGAAGTAAAAAATCTCCTTTTTTTAGTCTTATTTGTCGGTAAACCCCTTTCTTTTTTAAAAATGCTCTGTAATCAAATTCATTTGGATTGAGTGCTTTATTAATTTCCTGTAAAGGATTATAAGTGAGAATGACATCACCTACCTTTAATGAATCTTCTAAATTTTGTTTAATGATATTTAGCAAAATGCTTCCTTTGGTTTTAATTGAACCTATAAGAATAACTTGCCCTTCATACTTTTGATATATTTTGCTTGGTTTTAGAATAGATCTGATTTTAATAACAATCTGTTTATCAGATGTATGATTATTTATATAATGTGTTTTTTGGCTTTTGGGGTTTTGTATTTGAATGTTTATTATTCCTATAAATAAAAATCCAATTGCAGTAAAAATCGCAAATATACCAGATTGTTTAAAGGAAGAATTAGCTTGGTAATTGAAATAGATCAGACCTAAAATTGAGATGATTACAGCAGCAATCAATATACCAATAGTGAACTCAAAATAATATCCCAAAACTATTCCAATTATTAGAAACAAGGTAAAATGAGTTGGTAAAAATTTTAAATTTAACACAAGTTGAACTTTACCGTTTTAATGTTTTATTTTTGCAAAAGTTAACATTTTGACCATTGAAAATTAAGTCCAAAATATCCTTTAAAGAGATCAATAAGCTGGCAATACCTGCTATTATTTCAGGTATTGCTGAACCCTTACTTTCTATCACAGATACAGCTATTGTTGGTAATATTCAATTCAATGCTACTGAAGCTCTTGCAGCTGTTGGTATTGCGGGTTCTTTTATTTCGGCAATTGTATGGATTTTGGCACAAACCCGTTCGGCTATTTCAGCGATTATTGCTCAATATTTTGGTGCAAATAAGGTCAATGAAATAATAAAACTCCCGGCTCAGATCATTTTTATCAATTTAATTCTAAGTGTCTTTATTTATTTTATCACCCTCTTTTTTGTCGAGGAAATATTTTCACTTTATAATGCTACCGGACTGGTTTTAGAGCAATCGGTTTCTTACTATAAAATTCGCGCCTTAGGGTTGCCTTTAACATTATTTACTTTTTCTATTTTTGGTGTTTTTAGGGGGATGCAAAATACTTTTTGGCCAATGATAATTAGTATTATTGGTGCTGCTTTAAATGTTGCACTAGATTTTATTTTGATCTTTGGTATTGACGGATATATCCCTGCTTTAGAAATAGAAGGTGCAGCATGGGCAAGTGTTATAGCTCAAGCAATAATGGCTATCTTGGCATTGGTTTTAATGCTTAAAAAAACACCATTTCATTTAAAACTAACTTTTCCTTTTCATCCGGAGATCAAGCGTTTGTTGTCACTAAGTTTTAATCTGGTAATAAGAACTATTGCATTGAATATTGCTTTGTACATGGCAAATGCTTATGCAACAAAATACGGAACCAATTATATTGCGGCGCAAACCATTGCTTTTCAGATTTGGTTGTTCTTTGCCTTTTTTATTGATGGTTATTCCAGCGTTGGTAATATCATGTCGGGTAAATTGTTAGGAGAAAAAAATTATCAAAAAATATGGCAGTTAAGTAAGCAGTTGAATACCTACACCATCATTATTTCATTGATATTAGGAGCCTTATGTTTTATTTTTTATATTCCCATTGGTCAATTATTTACCAAAGAAGAAGTAGTTTTAAGTCTGTTTTATAATATTTTTTGGATTGTTTTACTCATGCAACCAGTTAACGCAATAGCTTTTGTTTTTGATGGTATTTTCAAAGGGATGGCTGAAGCAGTTATCCTCAGAAACTCCTTATTGATTGCTACTTTTCTGGGTTTTATTCCTGCTTTATGGATAGGTGATTATTTTGATCTTAAATTATATGCAATCTGGATCGCTTTTACGGTTTGGATGATCTTAAGAGGGGGTATATTGGTTGTTATTTTTAGAAGAAAAATATCAAAATATTAGATTTTGTAATTATAAGATCTCTCTAAAAAAGAGGAGTTAAATCTACTTATTGATTATCTATGTGATTAAAATTAAAGGAATCTTTTAGTGTGAGATCCCGCTAAAAAAAGCGGGATTAATTCGACTAGTAAATTTTAAGTTTTTTAAAATTTGAGTCTCATTAACATGATAAAAGTTAGGTTTTTAATATATTATTCCCTGTATTTTTGAGCAAAATATAAATGCTTAACAATTATGAAAAAATTAATTTCTTTATTACTCATTTCAATGTTTTTTGTTGGATTTAATTCGGTAAAAGCACAAAATCTGTCTCCATATATAAAAGTAGGAGATGTGGACACTAATATGGATCAAACAGCCACAAAGGTGAAATCTGCTTTAACGGATAAAGGATTTGATATTATTGGTGAATACAATGTTGAAAACAATAAAAATTTAAAAGTTATTGTTTACTCCCGAAAAGATTTACAAACAACGGTTTTAAAAGTAAAAGATCGTGGTGCGTTGGCTGCTGCTTTAAAAGTTGGGTTAAAAGTTAGCGGTTCAAAAACTACCATTAGTTATTTGAACCCTACATACCTTTTTAATGCTTATTTGGGTGATAATTACAGTAAACATCAAACTGTTTTACAAAAAGTAAATACTGATGTAAAATCTGCTTTATCAGCATTGGGTAATGATAATAAAGGTTTTGGAGGAGCTTTATCTGCAAAAGATCTGCACAAATATCATTATAAAATGATGATGCCTTATTTTTCTGATCCAGTTGAATTGAAAGAATTTAATTCATTTGAAGAAGGTGTTAGTACCATTGAAAAGAATCTTTCTGCAAAAAAGGGAAAGACTAAACTTGTTTATAAATTAAAATTTAATGGAGATCAAGTTGCTGTTTATGGCGTTGGTTTGTTAGATACCGCAACCGGAGAAGGTAAATTTTTACCAATTATTGACGATAGTCATTTAGCAGCTATGCCATATGAAATAATTTTGCAAGGTAAAACGGCTACCATATTACATGGTCGTTATCGTTTGGCTTTACACTGGCCAGAATTAACCATGGGTACTTTTATGAAGATCATGAGTACTCCTGGTGAAATAGAAGATACTTTAGAAGCTTTGTGTAAATAATAATTCGTTTGATAATTAGTGGGTGAATATAACCTTTGTGAAAATATTCACCCATTAACTATATTATTCTCCTTGCTTCTAAAAGTCTCTATTTTAGGCTATTCAATACATATTCTCATCTAAAATAAACTTCACTTTTATGATAAACTTCACGTGATTTAACACTAGCTATCACTTACTTTTGCTAAAAAATCTTCTGGTATTTTGGTGATTTTTTTAAGATGATAATCATAACAAAACATTACAGTTGAACCTGTTAAAACTGTTTTACTATCATTTTTTCTTTTTGTGTTGTATGAAATTGTCCATTTTAGCCTGTCTATTTTAGAAACCCAGACGTCTGTTTCTAAAATGTCATGCAGAAAGATTTCTTGTTTGTACTTAACATTTGCTTCTACAATAATAACAGCGACGCCATTACCCATATTTAATTCAGTGTATCCTAATTCTTTTAAAAAGTTAATTCGTGCATCATGGAAAACTTGTAATGCTTTATCATTACCCATATGCCCACCGTAATTGATATCACCAATACCAACCTTGTATTCAGAAAGAATCTTTTTCATGTTTTTTTACAATTTGATATTATTCATTATCTGTAGCTCAAATTTGCATCATAAAATCAAAAATATCTTTAGAAACCTTCGCCATTTCATCTGTTGCCTTGTCAAAATTCTTTAAATTTTTGGATAGAATTACAAGAACATAAGATTTTCCGTTAGGTAAATAAACAATTCCTGAATCATGATGAACTCCGGTTATAGATCCTGTTTTATGAGCAACTTTTACATTTTTTGGTAAATATTTCGGAATTATATCATTGAATTTCTGATTTTTTAAAATAGAGATTATCTCATCACAATTTTTTTTATTTCCTGCTTTATTTGTAGCAATTGTCTTCATAATGATCATTAGATCTTTGGCAGTAGTTGTGTTATTCAAACCCAGATCATAAGCTTTGATATCTTCAACACCTCTTAAGATCTGGATATCTTTTGCTCCCAATTTTCCCATGCTAGCAGTTACTTTTTTCGCATTTACTAATTCTATTAAAATATTGGTTGCAAGATTACTGCTTACGGTAATCATCTCATACATCAAATCATATATGGTAACTTTTTGTCCGATTTTTTTATATAAAGTATCCCCACTGTCTTCACCAATATCCATTGTATAATTGCTCCCATCAACAATACTTTTGAACTCATTTTTTACCAAAATAGAATCAGATAATTTGAATTTTCCTTGTGCAGACTGATTGTAAATTTCAATCATCACCGGAGTTTTCATGGTGCTAGCAGCATGAAAGGTTTCTCCTGCATTGATCATAATTTTCTGTGTGGAATCCGATAAGTTAACAAATGCAAGTGCAAAATCACCATCTATTTGTTTGAATTTATATTCAATACTCTTCTTTAGTTGCGTTAAATTAATGGTAGTTTCAGGTTTTGCAAATGCTAATAAAAACACTGCTAAAATCGTATAAATAAACAATTTATATTTTCTTATTGCTGTCATTTTATGAATTTTTGATGATTAATGCTGCGGTATTTTCACTTGCCCCTTTTCCGCCTAATTTTTGCTCTAATTCGTAATAATCTGCAAATATTTTCTTTCGATATTTATGATCTAATATTTTAAAAAGTTCATTTTCTAAACTCTTTGTATTAAAATCATTCTGGATCAATTCGGTAACAGATTCTTTATCTAAAATCAAATTCACTAAAGAAATATATTTGATATTTTTTACCAATCGTTTACCAATTTGATAAGAAATGGTATTACCCTTATAACAAACTACTTCGGGTACTTTAAAAAGTGCTGCTTCTAATGTTGCAGTTCCTGATGTTACCAATGCCGCATTGGCAAGTGATAATAAGTCGTAGGTTTTGTTTTCAACAATCGAAATATTCTCACTTTTGATAAATTGTTTGTAAAAACCCAGATCCTGACTAGGAGCTCCAGCAATAACAAATTGATGATCATTAAATTTATCTACCATTTTTAACATAATAGAAAGCATCTTTTTGATCTCTTGTTTTCTGCTGCCTGGTAATAATGCAATGATTGGTTTTTCGTTTAGATTATTTTCTTTACGGAATTGCTCGGGATTCACCTGTTTTCTATCTGCAATAGCATCTAACAAAGGATGACCAACAAAATGAACCGGGTAATTGTGCTTCTTTTCATAAAAATCCTTTTCAAACGGTAAGATCACATACATTTGATCTACATCACGTTTTATTTTTTTGATCCTGTTTTCTTTCCATGCCCATATTTGGGGGGAAATATAATAATGGACTTGTATATTATTTTTTTTGGCAAATTCGGCAATTCGCATATTAAAACCAGGATAATCTATAAGAATCAAAACATCTGGTTTAAAATCTAAAATATCTTTTTTGCAGAACTTAATATTGCCTAAAATGGTAGGTAAATTCATAATTACCTCTGCAAAACCCATAAAAGCAAGATCGCGATAATGTTTTACCAGGTTCTTATTTCCACCAATTTGAGACATTAGATCACCACCCCAAAATCTAAATTTGGAATGCTTATCCTGTTGCAAAAGTGCTTTCATTAAATTAGAGGCGTGTAAGTCGCCGGATGCTTCACCTGCTATGATATAATATTTCAATTTTTTTATTTTTTGATGATTTCTTCTAAATAAACATAGAGAGTAAAATAAGAAAGGCAAGTATAAATATTTCTAATAAAACACCTCTTGCTCTGTAATCTTGTTTCTTTTTTAAAAATAAAAAGAATACCAATATATTGGGCATGGCTGAAAGACCAATTATTTTTCCCCATAAATTTTCTTCATTTATTATTTTTATAGCTTCGCTAAACTCATAATTTAAAATAAATTCTACATAAATAAAAAAACCGAATAAAGTTGCAATAACAGCCACTAAAAAGCCAATAAGTATTTCTTTTTTCATCATAGATCCCAATTATTTAATTTTTGAATAAAATGATGAGCTGTCAGATCAAAATGTGTTGGCACCAGAGAAATATAACCATTTTCTAATGCCCAAACATCTGTATCTTCACCATTATCTAAATTGATAAATTTACCGGTAAGCCAATAATACTCTTTCCCTTGTGGATTGGTTCTTTTATCAAATTCTTCTTTCCAGTTGGCACGTGCCTGACGACAAATTTTTATTCCTTTGAAATTATTCTCTTTAGTTTTTGGGAAATTTACATTTAAAACTACACCATCGGGTAAACCATTTTGTAGAACTTCCAAAACTATTTTTTTAATAAATTTTTCAATTCCTTTGAAATTAGCATGCCAAGAATAATCAAGAACTGAAAATCCAATTGCCGGAATCCCTTCAATTCCTGCTTCAATAGCTGCACTCATCGTGCCTGAATAAAGTACATTGATGGATGAATTTGCTCCGTGATTAATTCCCGAGACACATAGATCGGGTTTTCTGTTTAGCACCTCACTTATTGCCATTTTTACGCAATCGGCAGGGGTTCCTGAACATCTATATTCCAATTGTTCTCCGTCATCAATTGATACGGCATCACAATAAATCGTTGAATCTAAAGTTATAGCATGACCCATTCCGCTTTGCGGACTGTCAGGTGCTATAACAACAACATCACCAATTTCGTTCATTACGGAAATTAATGTCCTAATTCCGGGCGCCGTAATACCATCGTCATTGGTTACTAAAATTAAAGGTCTTTTTTGCATTTTATGATAATTTGAAACAAATTTAAAGTATTTTATTAGTGAAATTCAATTTTGAGGAGTTTTTTAAACAAACTCAAAAATGTAAGTTAAACTAATTCCGCAGCTTATGCCAAAATTAAGTTAAGCAGGCTAGTATATTTAACATGCGGGATTTATTTTTATAAGATATTAGTATTCTAATGATTATTTTGTCTTTAACATTTAATTATGAGAAAAATAATATATTATTGTATATTATTGTAAATTCAACCATTTTTTATCAGAATTGAATCGATATTTTAAAGATGCAAGAAAAAAAAATAATAGATAAAATAACCCTTTTCATGAAAAGAAAATATAAAATAATTATCCCAATAATCATTTTAACAGGATTACTATTTAGTTTTCAAATATCCAATCAACCAGATCCTGAAAAGGATAAGATCTTAGTAGGATTGATAAGATATGCTTTAAAACAAGGTCATTATCAGCCTCATCAAATTGATGATGAATTTTCTAAAAATCTTTATGAGGATTTTATAAGTAGTCTTGATCCGTATAAGCGATTCTTTTTACAAAGTGATATAGATGAGTTTTCTACATACAAGTATTTGATTGATGATCAAATTAAAAAGGAAGATCTAAGTTTTTATAACCTAGTTTATGAACGATTTAAAATCAGGATTGATGAATCAAAAGCATATTATAGAGAAGTTTTAAAAACACCTTTTGATTTTAGCAAAGACGACTCTTTTGATCTTGATTATGAAAAGAAATCGTTTTCTAAAACCCAAGCAGAACTTATTCAGAACTGGCAACAACAATTGAAAGTTAGCACACTTACCCGATTGTATGATAAGATAGAGACTCAGGAATCTATGGATAAGGCAAAAAAGGCTAAAGAGAAAGATCATGAAATGGTTAATGGCGAAGTGCTGCAAAAAGTTAATAAAAATGATTTAAAGGATACCGATAAGAATGATGTAGAAAAAAAATCATTTGCTGAATTAGAAAAAGAGTCTCGTGAGGCAACTGAAAAAAGTTTGGACGATCTGTATGATCTGATGGCCGATCTAAATGATACAGACTGGTTTTCAGTTTTTATCAATTCAATGGCTAGTCAGTTTGATCCGCATACTAATTATTTTGCTCCTAAAGATAAAAAGAGATTTGATATCAGTATGGCCGGAAAATTAGAGGGAATTGGAGCTCGTTTGCAAAAGAAAGGAGATTATACAACTGTAATTGAATTAATTTCTGGTGGACCTGCCTGGAGAGCCGGAGAGTTGGAAGTTGGTGACGCTATTACAAAAGTAGGGCAGGGTGATGAACCACCTATTGATATTGTAGGTATGCGTTTAGATGATGCTATTGAATTTATTAAAGGAAAAAAAGGAACAGAAGTTAAGCTGACCATTAAAAAAATTGACGGTTCTATTGTAGTTTATTCTATTATTAGAGATATAGTTGAACTGGAAGAAACCTTTGCAAAATCAAGTGTTGTAAAAGTAGATAACAGAACTTTTGGTATTATTCATTTACCTAAATTCTATATTGATTTTAATGAAAAGAATTTCCGTAACTCTGCTACTGATATGGAGCAAGAAATTGCTCGTTTAAAAGAAGAAAATATTGAGGGCTTACTAATTGATCTTAGAAGTAACGGTGGAGGTTCTTTAAAAACTGCTATTGAAATTGCAGGTCTTTTTATAAAGGACGGGCCTGTTGTACAAGTGAAATATAGAGGTGAAAAACCAAACGTTAGATCAGATAAGAACAAAAAAATTCAATGGAATGGCCCATTGGTAGTTTTGGTCAATGAATTATCTGCTTCAGCATCAGAAATTTTTGCTGCAGCTATGCAGGATTATAATAGAGCTGTAATTATTGGTAGCAAACAATCTTTTGGAAAAGGAACAGTACAAAATGTTTTACCACTTAATAATTATTTTAAATACTCTGAAGATCTTGGAGCATTAAAAATGACCATCCAAAAATTCTATAGAATCAATGGTGGGTCAACCCAATTAAAAGGAGTGGAAAGTGATATTGCAATGCCAGATCGTTATACCTATTTGGATATTGGAGAACGCGATGAAAAAAACCCATTGCCATGGGATAAAATTGAACCTGCAAAATACACACCGTTGCATATTTATGGAAATTTTCATGATGTTGTAAATGATAGTAAAAAAAGAATTGCAGTGAATCCTCAGTTTAAACTGATAGATAAAAATGCTAGATGGTTAAAAGAAGGAAGGGATAACACCATGATAAATTTGAGCTATGAGAATTATAAAAGCGAGCTTAAAAAAAGACTGGAAGAAAGTAAGGAGTATGAAGCAATATCTGAATACAAAAATAATTTGATCTTTAATTCTCCTGCATATGAAATTCCGATGATGGATCAGGATTCTATTTTAGCTAAAAAACGTGAGATATGGCATAAAAATTTAAGCAAAGATATTTATGTTGAAGAAGCTTTGACAGTTCTTTCTGAATTGAAAATTGAAAAACAATTTTTAGTAAAGAATTAAAGAAGGCAAATAATATAAAGCCCTTAATATCTTTTTATTAAGGGCTTTTTTATGTAAAGAATGATATATTTGCAAAAATTTTAAAAGATTATTTGCTTTTGATTTCCAGGTTTAAAGAACATATGCAGCAGAGTTTTTCTTTTCTAAAAGAAAAGAAGTTACTTGTGGCAAGTTCAGGTGGTATTGATAGTATGGTATTGACAGATCTTTTATCCAAATTAGATTACCAAATCACTTTAGCACATTGTAATTTTCACTTACGTGGAAAAGAGTCCGATCTGGATGAAGCTTTTGTGATCCAAACGGCAAAAAGTCTTCAGATACCTCATCACATTATCTCATTTGACACAAAAGAATATGCTACAAAAAACAATATTTCTATACAAATGGCGGCTCGTGATTTACGCTATACTTGGTTTGAAGAGCTTCTAAAAAAACAGCATTTTGATTATTTACTCACTGCGCACCATGCGGATGATAATTTAGAAACTTTTTTAATAAACTTATCAAGAGGTACTGGTCTAGAGGGCTTAACTGGAATTCCTGCAATAAATAATCAATTTATTAGACCCCTTTTACCTTTTACCAGAAAAGAAATTGAAACTTATGCTAATAATAACAATATTTCTTGGAGAGAAGATTTAAGCAATAGCGAAACCAAATATTTACGAAATAAATTACGACACGATGTTATTCCTTTATTAAAAGAAATAAATCCTAATTTATTAGAATCCTTTACCAAAACGATGGAACACCTTAAAGGTAGCAAACAAATTATTCGAGATCGAATCCATCAAATTAAAAAAGACATAACTATTGAAACGGAGGGGAGTTTAAAATTTAAAATTCAAAATTTAAAATCATTAAACAATCCCAAAGCTTATTTATTTGAAATCTTAAATACTTATGGTTTTACCGAATGGGATGATGTTTTAAATTTACTCGAGGCACAATCTGGAAAACAAGTTTTTTCAAAAACACACCGTTTAGTAAAAGATAGAGCGTACTTAATTTTGGATAAAATAAATATTGAAAGTCCATTAAATAGTTACATCATTAATGAAAGTGATACCAACTTAAAAATTCAAAACTTAAACTTAAAAATTCAAAACATCATTAAAAGCTTAAAGGTACATAGCCGAAAAATCGTTTACATTGATAAATCTTTGTTAACTTTTCCGTTAACTGTAAGAAAATGGGAAAAAGGCGACTATTTTTACCCTCTCGGAATGCGAGGTAAAAAAAAGTTAAGTAAGTATTTTAAAGACGAAAAATTGTCTGTTTTAGATAAAGAAAATATTTGGTTACTTTGCTCAAACAATGATATTGTTTGGGTAATAAACCACCGTCAAGATGAACGATTTAAAATTATAAAAAGCACAAAAAACATATTAAAAATAGAAATCACAACATGAAGAAGTTTATATCTCTATTAGTCATAACCTTATTTTTTACTGCATTTAGTTATGCTCAAATGTATAATCCTGTAAAGTGGAATACTTCGGTTGAAAAAATTTCAGAGAATGAATTCAACTTAATTTTTACAGCAAATATTGAGCATGGCTCACATTTATACGCACAAATAATTCCAGAAAATGGCCCAATTGCTACAAGTTTTAACTTTAAAGAAGGTTTAGAAAACTATAAATTAATTGGAAAGCCCATTGAAGAAGAAGGACATGAGGTTTATGATGATGTTTTTGAAATGGATATCAAATACTTTGAAAAAAGTGCCGTTTTTAAACAAAAAATTCAGCTTTTAAAAAAGAGTGCTGTTGTAAATGGCTTTATTGAATTTATGGCTTGTGATGATGTTCAATGCTCACCACCAACCGAATTTGATTTTTCCTTCAATTTACAAAAAAAAATAGTAGAGAAAGCAGAAGTTGAAAAACCGAAGACAGAAGCTATCGATACAGAAGACAAAAGTTTTCTTCAAAATACAAGTGTTATTTCCGCGAAAGCGAAAAACTCAGACTCTGAAACAAAATATACCGTAAATAAATTAGAACAAAGAGAAAAAAAAGAGAAAAATAAAAGTTTATGGACACTTTTTATCCTTAGCTTTTTTGCAGGCTTTGCTGCCTTGTTAACACCTTGTGTTTTTCCGATGATACCAATGACGGTTAGTTTTTTTACCAAACAAAGTAAAACCAAAGCTGCTGGTATACGTAATGCTATAATTTTTGGTTTGTCAATTATTGTATTGTATGTTTTATTAGGAGGTGTTGTTACCAAAATTTTTGGAGCAGAATCATTAAATGAACTTGCAACAAGTGTTTGGTTTAATATTATTTTCTTTATTCTTTTGGTTGTTTTTGCAGTTTCCTTTTTAGGGGCTTTTGAAATTACACTACCAAGTTCTTGGGGTACAAAAGTAGATGCTCAAGCCGATAGAGGTGGTTTGATAGGTATATTTTTTATGGCACTGGCCTTAGCAATTGTATCTTTTTCATGTACAGCACCTATTGTTGGTACCGCTTTGGTTACTTCGGTTTCTCAAGGTGGAATTGCTCCTATAATTAGTATGTTTGGCTTTTCATTGGCTATTGCTTTGCCTTTTACACTTTTTGCCGCTTTTCCAGGATGGATGAATTCCTTACCAAAATCGGGCGGTTGGTTAAATACTGTAAAAGTATTTTTAGGATTTTTGGAATTGGCTTTGGCTTTTAAATTTTTATCCAACGCAGATTTAGTGCTTCAGGGTCACTGGTTAGAAAGAGAAGTTTTTATTGCTATTTGGATTGCCGTTTTTGGAATGTTAGCATTATATCTTTTCGGAAAAATAAAATTACCTCACGATTCTGATTTACCTTTTATTTCGGTTGGTAGGTTAAGTTTAGGTTTGGTTGTTTTAACGTTTACCATTTATATGATTCCTGGTCTTTGGGGAGCTCCTTTAAAATTAATAAGTGGTTTTCCGCCACCAATGCACTATAGCGAAGCACCTTACGGAGTTGGCTTTACAAAATTAGGTAGAGGAGAAAGTACTTCTCACTCAGAAATTCCAGAAGGAGCACATCTTGGTCCTCATGATATTATTTCATTTCTAGATTATGAAACAGGGATGGCTTATGCAAAAAAAGTCGGTTTACCTGTTTTATTAGACTTTACGGGTCATGCTTGTGTAAATTGCCGTAAAATGGAAGAAAGAGTTTGGTCTGACGCTAATGTTTTACAGGTATTAAAAAACAAGATTGTATTAATTTCATTATATGTTGATGACAAAAGAGATCTTCCAAAAAATGAACAATATACTTCTGAATTAACAGGCAAAAAAGTAACTACTATTGGTAAAAAATGGAGTGAATTTCAGATTAAAAAATACAAAGCCAATGCACAACCTTATTATGTACTATTAAACCATAATGGAGATAATTTAAACGAACATACTGCTTACAATCCTGATATTGAAGAATACCTTGTTTGGCTAAATGAAGGAATTGGGAAGTTTGAAAAGTAAACAAAAATATCCTGAATTAAATTATGTACTAACAATATGAAAAGAGTATTCTTATTATTTTATTTGGTTTCATTAATCTCGTTTTCTCAAAATAAACCACCAGCTTTTAACGACGGAGAGTTTTTAAAATATAAACTATCCTACGGACCTATCAATGCGGGTTTTGCCACTTTAGAAATAGAAGATCATTTTGAAATTAACAAAGAAATGTTTCATATTATCGGAAAAGGATGGACAACTGGAATGACTGATTTATTCTTTTCAGTTAAAGATAATTATGAGACTTATTTTACTAAAAAAAGTATACAGCCCTTTCGGTTTATTCGTAAAATAGATGAAGGTGGTTATACAAAAGATAAAGAGATACTTTTCGATTTTAAATCCAATATTGTAACGGTTCTTGACCATAAGAAAAGTACTGAAAATACATATTCTATTCATGCTAAAGTACAGGATATGCTTTCTTCTCTCTATTATTTAAGAACTGTTGATTTTAATGTTTTAAAGGAAGGTGATATAATCAGTATTGATATGTTTTTAGACAATGAAATATATAAATTACATCTTATTTTTAAGGCAAGAAAAATTATTAAATTCAATAATAAAAGAATAAAAACCCTTCTGCTTCAGCCAACAGTGCAGAAAGGGAGGGTTTTTAAAAGTAACGAAAGTGTTACTTTTTGGATTAGTGATGATATGAATAAAATCCCCATAAAAGTAAAAGCTTCTATAATGGTTGGTTCCATAAAAGCAGAATTGGTTGAATATAAAGGTTTGGCAAATCCGATGCCTTTAATTTTTAACTAAAATAATTACCCTCTTTTTTAATAAAATAACTAATTTTGCACCCAAATTAGCAATTCCCGCTATTGCACAAAAGATTTAAAAATTGATTAGAAAAATTACACTACTGTCTTTATTGTTTATTTTAAGCTTTTCTTGTAAAAAAGACAAGCCCAAAGAAATTGTTGCAGAGGAAGTGATAGAAGAAATTGAACCGCCCAAGATCATTGAAGAGTTTGGATATGTTCTGAAAGATTATTTGGTTATTAAGGACACCATTAAAAATGGAGAGACTTTTGGAGGAATATTAGATCGCCATCATATTGGTCATACCTCTATTTTTAATATTGCGGCGGCTGCAAAAGATACTTTTGATATTAGAAAATTAAGAGCTGGGAAAGCCTATACCATATTAGCAAAAAAAGATACTACCGAACAAGCACAGGTTTTTATTTATGAACGTAATAAAATTGATTATTTAATTGTTGATTTTAGAGATACGATACAAACAAAATTTGTTCACAAAAAGGTTAAAACGGTAATAAAAACCGCATCAGGTGTTATTGAGTCTTCTTTGTCAGAAGCTATATCTAAGCAAGAATTAAATTATTTACTAGCCTTAGAAATGGCAGATATTTATGCCTGGACCATTGATTTCTTTCACCTGCAAAAAGGAGATTCTTTTAAATTGATTTATGAAGAAAAATTTATTAATGATACCATTTCTGTTGGAATAGGGGATATTACAGCTGCCTATTTTGAACATAAAGGCACTCCACTATATGCATTTAATTTTGTTACTGATTCTACAAAAAACATCAATGATTATTATGATGAGAAAGCAAAAACTTTACGTAGAAAATTCTTAAAAGCGCCATTAAAATTTGGACGAATTTCGTCACGCTATAATTTGAATCGTAGAATTAAGTATTATAAATACAAGGTGCGAGCACATAAAGGAACAGATTTTGCAGCACCTGTTGGAACGCCAATTATGGCTACAGCAAGTGGTACTGTAATTGCTTCAAGATATGCCGGAGGAAATGGTAATTATGTAAAAATAAAACACAATGCTACTTATTCAACACAGTATCTTCATATGCAAAAACGAAAGGTAAAAAAAGGAGATTATGTAAAACAAGGGCAGGTAATAGGTTGGATTGGTATGACAGGTAACACTGCCGGGCCACATGTTTGTTATCGTTTTTGGAAAAATGGCAGACAAGTAGATCCGCTAAGAGAAAAATTACCTTCGGCTGAGCCAATCAAAGAATCTTTAAAAGAAGAGTTTTTTATTTATACAAAACCACTGAAAGACAGCTTGGATCAAATTCCTACAATGCAATTGGAAGAAGCCATAGCAGAATAATTACTTCATTGCAAACGGAATGCAATATAGTGTCGCAACCTCAACAGATCACCACGTCGCTTATACTTCTCTCCTCGTGAAAACGATACATCTTTACGCATGCAATACAGTAACAATCTATTTATGAAAAGACTTACCAACTTCGTGTCATTTGAATAATTAATCTTTAAATTTGTAATCTTGCTTTATTTAGCGTAAAAATCAAAAACCTTATTATGCCATTAAAAAAAATAAATCCAACCAAAACCAATTCATGGAAAGAATTAGATAATCATTTTAAACAAATAAAAGATGTTGAAATGAAAACTCTTTTTAAAGGGGATAAGAATAGAAAGGAAACGTTTTCATTAAATTTTGATGAGTTTGATATTGATTTTTCTAAAAATAGAATTACAGAAAAAACGTTGAAACACTTGTTAGATCTTGCAAATGAAACAGAACTCAAAGATGCTATTGAAAAGTACTTTATTGGTGACAAGATTAATGAAACAGAGGGCAGGGCAGTTCTACACACAGCCTTAAGAAATCAAGATGGAAAATCGGTTTTTGTTGACGGAAAAGATGTAATTCCGGAAGTAAAAGAAACTTTAAAAAAGATTGAATTATTCACTAACCAAGTGGTGAATGGTGAATTTAAAGGATATACCGGTAAAAAAATTACAGATGTTGTAAATATAGGTATTGGTGGTTCAGATCTTGGTCCAAGAATGGTGGTTGAATCTTTACATTTTTATAAAAATCATTTAAATACACATTTTGTATCTAATATTGATGGTGATCATGTTACAGAGATCCTTAAAAATTTGGATAGAGAAACTACTTTATTTGTTATTGTTTCCAAAACCTTTACAACACAAGAAACTCTGACAAATGCCGAAACCATCAAAAAATGGTTCCTAGAAACAGCTACAGAAAATGATATTCAATATAATTTTGTAGCAGTATCCACAAATCTTGAAAAAGTAAAAGGTTTTGGGATTGCTGAAAATAATATCTTTACCATGTGGGATTGGGTTGGTGGCAGATATTCACTTTGGAGTGCCGTTGGATTGACTATTAGTTTGGCAATTGGTTATCCAAATTTTGATGCATTTCTAAAGGGAGCCAATCAAATGGATGATCACTTTAGAAATACTCCATTTGAAAAGAATGTTCCGGTTGTTCTCGCCTTGATCAGTATCTGGTACAATAATTTTTTTGGAACAGAATCAGAAGTTGTGATTCCTTATACCCAGTACCTTGAAAAACTAGCTCCGTTTTTACAGCAGTTGTCTATGGAAAGCAATGGAAAATCTGTTGATCGTAATGGTGAAAAAGTAACCTATCAAACCGGTAATATCATTTGGGGAAATTCAGGAACCAATGTACAGCATGCATTTATGCAGTTGGTGCATCAGGGAACCAAGATCATTCCGGTTGATTTTATTGGTTTTGAAGAGTCTTTATATGGTAATACCGATCATCATCAAAAATTAATGGCAAATTTTTATGCTCAGGCGGAAGCACTTTATGCAGGTAAAACCGTAGAAGAAGTACATTTAGACATGAAATTTAAGGGAGATACCGATAAAATCAATCAATTATTACCATTTAAGGTTTTTGAAGGAAACCGACCTTCCAATGCTATTTTGATCAAAAAACTTTCTCCTAAAAATCTGGGAGCACTAATTGCAATGTATGAGCATAAAACATTTGTACAGGGTGTTATCTGGAATATTTATAGTTTTGATCAATTTGGAGTTGAATTAGGGAAAGAACTTGCTAACAAATTTTTAGAGTAAAATAAATTTTTGTTTTCCATGTTTTTTACCTTTTTTTTAAAAGAAAGTACTAATTATGCATAATAAACTGCAATTTTTCAATTTTTTAACGAATCTTAAAGAGAATGTATAATTCGTTCTTTATTAAAAATTGGCTAAGTTAATTATTTGTTAAGTTTTGTTAAAAAAAAACCAATAATTTAAAGTTCTATTCACATACAATATCATTTTTTTTTTTAGTTTTGCGAAATAATTTTAACTCAATTAACATTCATGAAAAACTTTAAAAATTTAATGTTTGCTTTGTTATTGTTAACAGGCACAAGCATATTTGCACAAACCATTGAAGGTGTAGTGCAGGACGAAACCGGACCTCTACCGGGAGCAACTGTAGTTGAAAAAGGGACTAAAAATGGTGTAACAACTGATTTTGATGGAAAATTTTCTTTAAATCTTAAAAGCACAAAAGGATCTATTGTAGTTTCTTTCGTAGGTTATGGGAAAAAGGAGATTCCTTTTGATATCAATGTTAGTGATGTTTTTGCTGCGGGTGATCTTGTCTTAATTATTGATGAAAATGTTCTTGATGAAGTAATAGTAACCGGAGTAGTAGATTTTGCAAAAGAAAGAGAAACACCTGTTGCAGTTTCTACAATCAGGGCAATTGATATTCAGGAAAACTTGGGAACTCAAGAATTACCTGAAATTTTAAATACAACACCATCCGTTTACGCTACCAAACAAGGTGGTGGTTATGGAGATTCACGTATTAATATTCGTGGTTTTAATTCAAGAAATACTGCGATTATGATTAATGGTATGCCGGTGAATGATATGGAAAGTGGTAAAGTTTATTGGTCAAACTGGTCTGGTTTGGCAGATGTTACTTCCGCTATGCAGGTACAACGTGGTTTAGGTTCTTCTAAATTGGCAATCTCTTCAGTAGGTGGTACAATTAATGTTTTAACACAAACTTCTCAAGCTAGAGAAGGAGGTACTGTAGCATTTACTCTTGGGAATGATGGATATATGAAAGAAATGGCTAGCTATTCAACAGGTTTAATGGAAAATGGCTTTTCTACCTCTGTTTTATTAAGTCACTATTCAGGTGATGGTTACATTGATGGTACAAAAGGTGATGGATGGAATTACTTTATCGGAATGGGTTATGAAATTAATGATAAACATTCTGTAATGTTTACTTTTACAGGGGCACCACAATGGCATCACCAAAACTCTTATGCAAATAAAATTTCTACATATCAATCATATGGTAAAGATGGAGATCCAAATAGAAAATATAATAGTAATTGGGGTTACTTAAACGGTGAAGAATTTTCTTACAGAAGAAATTTCTATCATAAACCTATCATGTCATTAAACTATGATTGGAAAATTAATGATAGAATGGATTTGTCAACCGTAGTATATGCCTCATGGGGTCGTGGAGGTGGAACCGGACCAATTGGAAAAATTAATGGCAGTGGAGATTATTCTGATAAATTTAAAGATGATAATGGCTTAATTCGTTTTGATGATATCGCTAAATGGAACTCTGGAGGAAATGTTCCTGCTTTTGGTGACGATAGGGTTGCTGATGATAATGGTCAATTTATTAATGACAGAAAACATGGGTTTTCTCGTAGAGCATCTATGAATTCACATGACTGGTATGGTGTTATTTCAAACTTTCACCATGAAGTTAATGAAAATTTCAGCTGGGATGTTGGTATTGATGGTAGAACTTATACCGGATATCATTACAGAGTAATGAATAATGATTTAGGTGCTGATGGATACTTTGATGACAGAGATAAAAATAATCCTGATAGAATGATTACAGAATATGTGGATGCTTCACCAGATTGGAATCCTTGGGTTAATATAAAAGACCAGCAAAAAATTGAATACTACAATACTGGTGGTGTAAAATGGTTTGGTGGATTTGGTCAAGTTGAATATAAAACTGAAACTATTTCTACATTTTTACAATTTGGTATTTCAAGTCAATCTTTTCAACGTACAGATTATTTTAACTTAACTCCTGATGACGAAGGAGGTCAGCAATCAGATTGGGAAAGTTTAACTGGTGGAAATATTAAAGGAGGTATCAACTGGAATATCAACGAAAATCATAATGTATTTGCCAATACAGGTTATTACTCTAAGCAACCATTATTTAGTGCTGTTTACCCAAGCTATAACACTAATACTGTTAATGGAGGTTTAACCAACGAAAAAATATTTGGTTTAGAATTTGGGTATAATTTTATTTTGAATGGTTTTAATTTGAAAGCTAACGTTTATAGAACTTCATGGAAAGATGTTTTTAAACGTCAGAGTGTTACACTTGATAATGGTACACGGGGTTATGCAGATTTTCAAGGGATAGAACAAGTACACATTGGATTTGAGTTAGAATCACGTTATAGATTAAATGATCATTTATCTTTTAATGGTATGATGTCTGTTGGAAACTGGCAATATAATGGAGATGTTACTGGAACGTTATATAATGAAGATAATGAGCAAATTGGAGATTCAGATGAAACTTATTATTTAGATGGTGTAAAAGTTGGTGATGCAGCACAATTTACTGCTGCTTTAGGTGCTGGCTATAGATTTTTAGATGGTTTTAATGCTGGTTTAAACTGGCGTTATGCTGGCAATTTATATGCTGCTATTAATACGGATGATTTTAAACATGAAGATCATAACGGTTCTTTAGAATTACCATCTTTTCACTTATTTGATGCAAGATTATCATATAACTGGAGAATGAAAAATGATAATTCATTAGTATTTGGTTTAAATATCAATAACCTATTTGATAATTTATATATTTCTGAATCTGATACAAATATTGATGTTTCAGATAAAATTGATTCAAGAAATCCAAACAGCCCAACATATGAAGAAGCTGGTAGGGTGTATGATGGTATTGCAGATGGAAACCGTGTTTATTTTGGATGGGGAAGAAGTTGGAATGCTTCAGTAAAATTTAGATTCTAGATTAAAATTAATCTAATAATTTTTAAATCCCACTCTTAAAACTTTAAGAGTGGGATTTTTTATTACATTTGCTTAACTAAAAAAACAAAACTTATATGATGATTAAAATGATACACTCTACCTGGGCAATAATTACATTAATAATCTTGCTTATTGCCGTAGTAAATGCTATAATTGGAGTAACTTCAAAAAAAGAATTTACTGATAAATCTTTACGGATTTCTCTTTTCGCATTAATTGTTACACATATTCAGCTGATTTTAGGCCTTGTAGTTCTCTTCACTTCAGTGTCATTTACTTTTTTAAAAGAAAATGGCATGGGTGCAGTTATGAAAGATAGCACAGCAAGACTTTTTGTTGTTGAACATCCATTAATAATGATCTTGGCAATTGTATTTTTAACCATAGGTTTTTCTAAACAGAAAAAGAAAACAACCGATTTTACAAAGTTTAAAACCATAGCTGTTTTTTACGGAATTGCTTTATTATTGGTGTTGAGCAGAATTCCATGGGGTCAATGGCTGAATTAAGTTTACAACTATCTAATTATGAATGATGTCATTCCCATGAAAATGGGAATCTCAGTCTTTATTTTTAAATAATTATATAAAAATGAATTTCTTTACCAAAATTCTAATCTACATACTAAGTGTTATTCATTACTTTTTCTTTAGTTTAACCTTGCTTATATTCCACCCCATTCAGTGGCTGGCATTTAATTTAGGAGGGACAAAAGCACATAAAAAAGTGGTGGATATAATGAATTTTTTTTTGGTTAAAACTATGTATTTTTTAGGATCAAGAGTTGTTTTTAATAATAAACAACAATTACCCGAAAACACACCATTGATATTGGTTTCTAACCACCAAAGCACGTATGATATACCCCCAATTTACTGGTATTTACGTAAATATTCTCCAAAATTTGTTTCCAAAAAAGAACTGGGTAAAGGAATACCAAGTGTTTCCTATAATTTAACCTATGGAGGTAATGTATTGATAGATAGGAAAGACCCAAGACAATCACTTGCAGCTTTAAGTAAATTTGGAGAATACATTGAAAAGAATAAGTATTCTGCCTCTATTTTCCCAGAAGGTACAAGAAGTAAAGATGGTAATCCTAAACCATTTAAAGATAAAGGATTAAAAATGATGGTAAAAAAAATACCATCTTCCTATATTGTTCCTATTTCTATCAATAACTCATGGAAAACTGTACAGTATGGTTTCTTCCCTTTAGGAATTTTTAATAAGATCACCTTTGATGTGCACGAACCCATTAAAAGTGATTCTATGCCTTTTGACGAGTTGTTCCAAAAAGTAGAAAAAGCAGTTAAGGATGGAATTAATGTGTGATGAATTACATTAGCTAATCGTTTTGTTTTCAAGAGGAGAAAAGGATGAACAATGTGGTGATCTATTTAGTCTTTGCTGATAAAGTGATCTATTACATTTAATACTTTGGTTATTAATATTATATACCAACAAGATGTAAAGGTGATTATAGTAAAAATGCTAAGTTTTTTGTAACTTGATGCTATAAAGTTAGCATTATGATCAATTATATTTCAGAGAATCAATTAATAATAGAAGAGTTCAAAACACCATTTTAAACATCTTTATTAACTGATAATAGGTGGGTTAGATTGAGTTTTGTGGTTCCTTGGGGTCGTTTTGCATCAGCGTATATTTCGATGATGAATTCAGATTTTGGTCGTCCTGGCATCTCCCCTCGGCTTGTTTTAGGGGCACTAATCATTAAGCATAAAGAGAAGCTTGATATTTTCTTTTTAACTTCTTTTTCAAGTAGCAGTTTATCTTCTATAATTTTGTTCTCCTTGCATTTCCTTTTTGAAATATCAGAGATCATTGCTTTGGTATAGGTATTGCCTTTGTACTTCAAATAACTCAATCTGATCTCTATCGGAATTATATCTCCATTTTTACATTGTCCATAAAACTCATGCTTCTTCCCTTTGTAAAATCCTGAGGGGTTTTTAAAGTAATTCTTGTAATTCAATTATATGGCATTATTTCAGAAAACCTTAATAACTATTTAAGGTTCAAGCTATTAAATTACTAAATAAATTAGAATTAAAACAGAATTAATTATAGGTTTTCTTGGTTTTACTATTGCCATTTTCAGCAAACTCTTCACTTTCCTGAGATTCCTTACCGTTTTTGAAGAATTGTTTTGACTCTAATTTGCCATTTTCATAATATTTTTCAAAAACTCCGTCCTCCTTGTTGTCTTTATAATTAGCACGAACAAAAAGATTTCCATTTTCAAAATACTTTTCCAAAATACCATTTCGCATACCATTCATATATGAAATTTTAATTCTCAATTTACCATTTTCATAATATGCTTTATAAGGCCCATTTTGGATCCCATTTTCAAAAGTAAGAACCTTCTTCAGTTGCCCATTATCATGATATTTCTCCAGTATTCCATCATATTCACCATTTACAAGTGCTCCTTTTGTTTGTAACTGACCATCTTTGAAATACATTTTAAGCGGGCCATTATATTTTCCATCTGAAAATACAGTTTTTATCTTTAACTGACCATTTTCATAGTACTCTTCATAAGATCCATCAATTTTATCATTTTTAAAAAAGGTCTTTCTTTTTAACTGACCATTTTCATGATAATACTCATATGGTCCTTCTTTTAGGCCATCTTTTACACTGTATACCTGCTTTTTGGTGGTATAATTCTCATAAACCACTCCCTCAAATTTTTTATTATCCTTATAGATTATTGATTTACCATCAATATTCCTTTTTTCAACTTCCGAAAGATCTACCTTGATTTGAGAATTCAACTGATTCATTGAAATTCCGATAAGTAAAACTGCTATTGCTTTTTTCATTCCTAAAAATTTAATACTGAAGAATCTTGTTCTTCTTTATTATTCTACTTCATTTAAAACACCAAATAGCATTTATTCTTTAGCATAGCAATACTAATTCCAAATTGTTTTTAAATAACCATCACTGAATAACAGCAATTGTTAAACTTTTTAATAATAAAAGTTAGGGAATTAAATAGAAATTTCAATACATTAAACACATATTGAAAGCTATTGTATTTTATACAGAATCCCCTTTTTTTTAGTTACCACAAATACAAAATGGTTTACAAATATATGTTTTTCTCTTAAACAAATATATTTTGTTACCATAAATAATAGCCATCATATTTAAACCCTCGAAAACAGTAATTTTTATAGAGACACTTTTACTGAATTATTTTAGGATAAGAATAAATTGATTTATTATTCAAGAATATCTTCCTCATTCATTCCGTTTGATAATCCATAGATAAAACAAGAATTAAAATAATTTTCCTTTTTAACCAATGAATAATTGATTTTATGAATCCTAGTATTGAATAAATTTTATTGTTTGATTTACACATATTGCCTATGATAAATGATTAGAAATATTTATTTATCACTGTATGTAACGAATTACATATTGATTGTAGAACATTTAGTTTATTCTACCTTATGTATAAACTTGAATAAGTTGATTTAGAATTTATAGAATTATTTTGTTGTATATATTCTGAAATAAAATCAACTATATTAAAACAGCAGTTCGTTACAAACTTATTTAAAAGACTGATATTTAGTAATTTAAATGCTTGTTTTTTGATTTTACACAATAAAACATAAGTCGCAGATTATCAATATAATACCAATTCAAAGAAAATAATATAAACACTTGATATTCTTTGTTTTACATGATTTGTGATTTTTAATTAAAAAAAACTTAACGAACTATTGTTAAAACATATAATAGATTGTAGTTTTAAAATAATTCGGACCTGTTGATCAAAATAATTCTTAAATCTTAAAAAAGAGGAAAGAAAGAAAAGAGAATTTTTTTTATGAAAATCATTATTACTAGCAAAAAAGTAATTCCTTGAATCTGACAATAAATTATTCCTGTGAATGATTTCAGATGTTTGATAATTAGTTGAGCTTAATTGAGAATATGAAGTACATTCACTTAAAGTCAGACTGAAAATCAAAAAGGGGAAAATCAAATATTTTAAATACTTCATCAAAATATTTTAGATGATTGGTACAAAAGGCATCAATAATTACCACTAAAATACAAAATTTGGTACACACTTTAGTGTACAATGGGTTTTTTGATAAATTTATCATGGAATTTTGAAGAAATATTTTTTGATGTATTTCTCAAAAAAGGCTACTATATTGCTGATAAATAATATTATATATCTTAAAATAATCCTAACAAAAAACCCTTAACAAACAGTATGTTAAGGGTTTAATTGTGGTACCTCCAAGAATCGAACTAGGGACACATGGATTTTCAGTCCATTGCTCTACCAACTGAGCTAAGGTACCATCGCGTTAAGCGGGTGCAAATATAAAATTATTTTTTTCTCTAATCAAAAGAAATCATTAAATTTTTCTATTGTACTTTTGTACTTCATTTCACAACTTGATGAATCTTATAATTGACATTGGTAATACACAGATCAAAACTGCTGTATTTAACAAAAAAAAACTATTAGAAAAGAAAGCTTTTTCAAAAAACGATTTGTTTAACAACTTAAGCAATATTTCAAAAAAATATTTTATTGATCAATCCATATTATCAAGCGTTGGAAAATTGAATAAAAAAGAAATGGATTTTGTTATTGAACTTTTTAATCCACTGGTATTAAATCACAATACAAAATTACCTTTTATCAATAATTACGCAACCCCAAAAACTTTAGGTGTTGATAGAATTGCTCTGATTGCAGCTGCAGTAGAAATTTTTCCTTCTAAAAATGTACTAATTATTGATGCAGGGACTTGTATTACTTTTGATTTTGTAAATCAAAATAAAGAATATAATGGTGGTGCAATTTCTCCTGGTATTGAAATGAGATATAAAGCCATACACACATTTACTGCCAATTTACCAGAATTATCTAGATCAGATAAGGTTCCAGATATCGGAAACACGACTAAAAATGCCATTCATATAGGAGTTGAAAATGGAATAATTCAAGAAATTGATGGTGTAATTAACCAATATAAGGCAAAATATTCAAAATTAACAATAGTTTTAACAGGTGGAGACGTAATTTTCTTGGCAAAAAACATAAAAAGTACCATATTTGCCAATCCAAATTTTTTATTGGAAGGATTAAACAGTATTTTGAAATATAATTTAGACTAATGATAAAGAAAATATTACTTTGTACTTTTCTCATAAATACCATATATAGTTTCTCTCAAAAGACAAGTTCTTCTCCTTATTCTTTTTTCGGAATAGGTGATCATGCAAAAATAAAATCTGTAGAGGAAATTGGCATGGGTCAAATAGGTGGAGCACTAAATAGTGAATACCATTTGAGTTTTACAAACCCTGCCTCATATGCAGGATTGAAATGGACAACCTATGTATTTTCCGGTGGAAGTAAAGCAACAACAATTGATGATGGAGAAAATAAGCAAACCAGCTCAGCTGCTTCTTTAAATTATATCGCCCTGGGAATTCCGATTAGAACTAATCAGGGACTTGCTTTTGGATTGCAATTAAATACTGCAGTAGGTTATTCTTTACTTGACCAAAGGTATGAAGATCTTGATGGAGAGAATACATTGGTTGAAACGACTAAATTAAGTGGCGATGGTGGAACCAACAGAGTTTTTCTTGGTTATGGATACCATTTCCCTTTTAATTTAAATCTTGGTGTAGAAGCCGCTTACATCTTTGGAGGAATCAGAAATGATATTTTAAACAGAAGACTAGGTGTACAGTTGGCTACAAAAAGTGAATCTGTATCCTATGTTAAAGGATTTTCCTATAAACTTGGAGCACAATATACACACAACCTAAAAAATAATCTAAAATTAAAACTTGGTGTTTCAGGTACAATAGGTAATACCTTAAAGGAAAGTGGAGACGTTTATTTATCTACGGTAGAAAATACTGAAGGAGATGGTTATATTGTTGATCGCGATACAATTTCAGATTACAGTGCAAGGATTGAATCTCCAATTCAATCTGTTTTAAGTGCAGGAATTGGAAAAGACAATAAATGGTTTGTAGGAGCTGAATACACATTTCGGGATGGTATTGATTTTAAAGGAGGTATTTATGATGAAATTACCAATTATTATTATGATAAATCTAATGTTTTTGCCTTTGGTGGATATTATATTCCAAAATTTAATTCAATAGCAAGTTATTGGGATAGAATAACTTATAGGGCTGGATTTAATTATAAAAACCTCGGCCTGGTGATTAATGAAACGGAAATTGACGAATATGGCATATCTTTTGGTGTTAGTTTACCATTAGGACTTAGATTATCAAACGCTAATATCGGATTTGAGTTTGGAAAAAGAGGAACAAATAAAAATGACTTAATTAAAGAAAATTATTATAATTTTAGGTTAAGTATATCATTGAATGACAAATGGTTTAAAAAACGAAAAATTTATTAATAAATCCTAAAAAATATAAATTATGAGAAAAAAAAAGACGGTATTGATAATTAGTATGTTTCTACTTTTAGGAATGACTATTTCAATGAATGCGCAGGACAAGTATGGAAGTGAACCCGACAAATGTAAAACAAACCTGTCACTTTTTCATGAAGCTGCAAAAATGAAAAATTATGCTGCTGCTATAGAACCTTGGCAGTGGTGTTATGACAATTGTCCTTTGGCCTCTAAAATAATCTATAGTGATGGTATTAAAATGATTGAATCAAAATATAATGCTGCCGCAGGAGTATTTATACCGCCTAAAGGTCAAAAAGTACAAACAAATGATGATATCGTTAAAATTGGCAGACAATACTTTGATATTTCCAAAGCAAATAAAGCTGAACTGGCAAAATTAGGAAAGCAAATTGAAGGTATTTATGCACAACGAATCAAATATTTTCCAGATAATCTTGGAAAAGTATATAGTGATTGGGCAAATTTCTTGTTTAAAAAAACTATAGTTGAAGGTATTCCTCAAAAAGATGCAATATTTGATAAATTAAGTAAATCTTTTAAAGCAGATCCAACAGGTATGAGTGTTAAAAATCTAGGCCACTATTTTAAAGTATTTACTGTTCATCACAAAGACACCAACCCACAGAAGGTTTTTGATATGTATGACGATATAACAGAAGCTGTTGGGAAAAAAATGGACAAGTATTCTAAAGAGTTAGATGCACTGAATACAAAAGAAACTGCAGGTAAAACTTTAACTTCAAAAGAAAAAAAGAAAAAACATGCTCGTGAAGTTAATTTGGTTGCTTTAGGTCAGGTTGAAGGTTTATTAGATAATACCTTAAGTGAAGTAGCTACCTGTGATAGATTAATTCCGCTATACAAAGATAGTTTTGATAAACATAAAACAGATGCTAAATGGCTAAAAAGAGCTGTTTCCAGATTGAATCAAAAAGGTTGTACAGAGGCTGATATCTATCCTAAAATGGTAGAAGCATATGTAAATTCAGCTCCTTCTTCAGATGCATATGTGTTTTATGCAGGTTTATTAATGGAACGTAATGAAACCAATAAAGCAGTTGAATACTTTAAGAAAGCTATTGATCTTGAACCAGATGCATACAAAAAAGCAAGATATTATTACAGAATTGCCAATGTCTTTAAAAAGAGAGGGGCTAGAAGTAAATCAAGAGAGTATGCAAGGTT
>JADGEA010000422.1 GCA_016744615.1 Flavobacteriaceae bacterium | reverse complement strand
TAAAAATAGAACCCCTTTTTCAAAATAACCAAAAAACCCTGTTAACAAACCAAAATATTTGTTCATAACGCAGTCACTTTCCTAAACTGATTAGTTACCCATAAATTAATCTACATTATTCATAAAAACAATATGTAAAGCATATATTGTATTGATATGCTGTTTATTAAGTTAAATATTTTTTTAGATTATAAATACTCAGTTTTGGGCTATTTGTAATTTATTTTTACCATCTACTTTGTTACGAAACTTTTAAAATAGAAGCCTTATCTGCATAAAACTAAAACTATGAATTTTGCGGGTTAAGGACTATGGATAGCTTTGGTTTCGGATTGATTTTTAGATTTTCATTGAAAATATAATTTATGGAGGATTATTTATAAAGGAACTTTCAATTGCCTACGAACTTGTGTGAATATTAGAAATTGTTACCTATTGGCAAACAGTTGTTTATTTAATACAATTATAATTTTAGCTTAACCTTGTAGCAATACTAAGTGTGTTTATTTGTAGTATAAAATTATGTATAAATGAAAACAATTATTATTCTATTTTTTATCGCAGTGTTGACATTATCTTGTGGAGAAAAAAAAGAAAAATCAGAAAGTACAAAAGGTGATATAACAAAACTTTTTGGAACAATTAAAGTAGATGGCTCAAGTACTGTTTTTCCGATTACAGAAGCTGTTGCAGAAGAGTTTAGAACAGTTCAGCCAAAAGTAAAAGTAACTATTGGAGTTTCAGGAACTGGAGGAGGGTTTAAAAAATTCTCAAGAGGAGAAACTAATATTTCCGACGCTTCTCGTCCGATCAGGGATAAAGAGAAGAAAGCTTGTGTTGAGAATAACATTAATTATATACAACTGGAAGTTGCTTATGATGGTTTGGCAGTATTGGTAAACCCTAAAAATGATTGGGTAGAAAGTTTTACCATTGAAGAATTAAAGAAAATTTGGGAACCGGCAGCTCAGCAAAAAATTATGAGATGGAATCAAATTCGACCAGAATGGCCAGATAAAGAAATTCACTTGTTTGGGCCTGGTGTTGCATCAGGTACCTATGATTATTTTACAGAGGCAATTGTTGGTAAAAGTGGTTCCAGCAGAGGCGATTTTACGGCAAGTGAAGATGATCATGTACTGGTACAGGGAATAGCAGGTGATAAATATTCTTTAGGCTTTTTCGGCTTGGCTTATTATGCTGAAAACAAAGATAAGCTTACCCTAATAGGAGTTCATAATGGAGAAAAAGTAGTAAAACCAACATTAGAAACCGTAAGTAACGGAACCTACAGACCTTTATCCAGACCTTTATTTATTTATGTGAATAGTATTTCTGTTAGACAGACTGAGGTTGTGGAATTTGTAAATTTTTATTTAGATAATGCTGGTGAACTTTCAAAAGATGTGGGATATATTCCTCTTCCAAAAGATAACTATACGCAGCAAAAAGAAAACTTTAAAGCTTTTGTTGAAAGGAACAAATAGAAGAATTAAATGGATAAAATCAGAGGTAATTTACACCTGATTTTTCTGATTAAAAGAAGAGATGCGAATAATTAAAGAATATATCATTGAAAAATTACTTTTTTCAAGTGCTTTAATCACTATTGCTATTACGGCTGGAATAATTCTGGTTTTGGCAATTGAAGCTTTTCGTTTTTTTAGTGAAGTTTCCATCATTGAATTTTTTACAGATACACAATGGACTCCTCTATTTACAGAAAAGCACTATGGTATTTTACCGTTACTTTCAGGCACATTGTTAATTTCTTTTATTGCAATCTCAGTTGCATTGCCCATTGGATTGTCTATAAGTATTTATTTAAGGCAACCTCTATTAATTGATTTTTCAGAGGATGTTATCCTTATCAGAGGAAAATCTGATTTAGTATTTTCATTTTATTTTTTACAATTTATTC
>JADGEA010000421.1 GCA_016744615.1 Flavobacteriaceae bacterium | reverse complement strand
AAACTTTGTCTATTTTCAAAGATTATCCACAGTTATTTCACTTAAATGAGTTTTCAAATCTTAAAATTCCAATACCCGTATAGATTTTCGTTTTTTTAGGCTTTATTGGCTGCAACGGTTGGTGTATGGCGCGTTGGGCGATTTAAATTGGTGAAATCTTTCAAATTAGCACCGAGCATCGTTTTTATTATTTGCTTAATTTCTGTTTTCTAAAGTAAATAATAAAAACGATGCGGACTTTCTAAAAAAGCCAAAACTTTCAAGTTTAGATAAATTAGCCCAATGCGCCATACACAGTGTTGGCTGGTGTGTTATTCTTTCCACCGATAATTTTTCACTCTTTCAACCTTTTCACATATTCAATCCAAAATGACTTACTATTTTGGTCTGGATGCTAAATTTATGTAAAAAGGGGTAACCTTGAATATTGTAAAAATCTTGTTTAAAAAGAAAAAACCAGACCAGAATCGTCAGTCACCTTACATTCAGTACGTAAAGTTCAAAAAGCCAAACTACCGCTGAAATAATGATACGCCAGCTGACACATTTTTCTACTCATATTTTCTTTTCTGATTTTGAAAAATCAAAACGCAAACTTTGTAATTTATTTCGTATTCTACTTTTACAGTTCTGATTTTCAAAAGTCAAAACGCAAACTATGTAATTTATTTCATATTCTACTTTTACAGTTCTGATTTTCAAAAGTCAAAACGTAAACTTTGTGATTTATTACTTATCCAACTTTTACAGTTCTGATTTTCAAAAGTCAAAACGTAAACTTTGTAAATTTTTCCTTATTCGACTTTTACAGTTCTGATTTTCAAAGGTCAAAATACAAACTTTGTAAATTTTTCCTTATTTGACTTTTACAGTTCTGATTTTCAAAGGTCAAAATACAAACTTGCTAGTTTTTCTTTATTCGACTTTTACCATTCTGATTTTCATAAGTCAAAACGTAAACTAGCAAAATTATTCTGTATTCAACTTTTATCGTTCTGATTTTAAGATTCTGTTTCCGTACCCACATACCTGCCAACGGTTGATGTATGGTGTGTTGGGCGATTATAAATTGGTATAATTGTTAAATTTGGTATTGAGCACCGTTTTAATTTTTTACGTAATTTCTATTTTCTCAAGTAAATAATTATAACGGTGCGTATTTTCTAAATAAGTATAAACTTTCATAAACGACAAATTCGCCCAATACACTATACATTGTGTTGGCGTGTCGTTTTTAATAATTAAGGAACCACTTCAAATGTTGAATGTTGATTTTTGTTAAAAATTGATTTCATAATATCTATTCCGATTTCTGTTGCATCATTTACACTTGAATTAGTTTCGATTCTATATACTGGAGCACTTGAAGGTCCAGCATAATTTGGTTTGTTACCATATGTAATTTGACTAACATTAAAGTTTTTATCTTTTGCATATCTTTTTAGTCTATTAACATATTTTTTCTGTTCTTCTATCATAACTTCAAACTCAATGTTTATCACATTATCTTCATTAACAAAGTAAATGCAGTCAGTTCCATTTGATGTAATACCAAAAAAATCATATTCAAGTTTTTTTTCATCAAGTTTTTCCATTACAGTTTTAAGTTCATAAAGTTGAATTTTTTCAGCAAACTGAACAGTCCTTTTATCACCACTGTTTGATTTTGAGAGCAAGTACATTACTCCTAAAGATATTATTACACCTAGTACTATTATGATTGTCTTCATGTTTATTTATTGTATTTATAGTCAATTAACTTTCCGGTAGTAAATAATACTATTTCGGATATATTAATGCTTACATTTTTTTTTAAATACACGCCAACGTTTAGTATATGAAATGTTGCCGATTTCGAAGCTCAAATCTTTCAATTTATAATGAAGTTGAAACGAGCTATAAGGCTTGATACTACTACTATTTC
>JADGEA010000420.1 GCA_016744615.1 Flavobacteriaceae bacterium | reverse complement strand
AAAAATGATTTTTTTACAAGGAAGTCCAGAATTAGAAGTTAAAAACGGAATTAATATTGGACGACTATCCGGGATCGTTGCCCATTTTGTTCCAAAATACTTGCAAAAAAACAGATTACCAAGTTGGGAAACCAATTGTATTGATGATTGGGAAACGAAAGTTGACGCTATTGTTGAAGAAACTAAAAATGAGAACATGACTCTTATTGGAGGAATCCCATCTTGGGTACAAATGTATTATGAAAGGCTTCAAAAAGAGACAGATTTAAAAGTAGGAGAACTGTTTAAAAACCTTCAGCTTTTTGTGTATGGTGGCGTTAATTATGAACCTTATCGCGCCAAATTTGAAGAAATGATTGGGAGAAGGATTGATAGTATAGAACTATATCCAGCCTCTGAAGGATTTTTTGCTTTTCAAGATTCTCAAAAGGAAAAGGGAATGTTGTTGTTGTTAAATTCAGGGATTTTTTATGAATTTATAGTAGCTTCCAAATTTTACGATGAAAACCCAAAACGATTGACCATTGGAGAAGTTGAAATTGGAATCAATTATGTAATGATTATCTCTACCAATGCGGGTCTTTGGGGATATAACATTGGAGATACGATTCAGTTTACTTCAACAAAGCCATATAGAGTAATCGTTTCAGGAAGAATTAAACATTTTATTTCTGCCTTTGGTGAGCATGTAATTGGTAAAGAAGTAGAACAAGCGATCAACGAAGCGATGATTGAGTTTCAATTTTCAATTTCAGAATTTACAGTGGCACCACAAACCAACCCTCCAAACGACGAATTGCCTTATCACGAATGGTTAATTGAATTTCAATCCCCTCCAAAAAACCTCATCGAAATTACCGCTTTTATGGATAAAAGTATGCAGGATCAAAACACGTATTATAGAGATTTGATTGAAGGGAAAGTGCTTCAGCCACTCAAAATAGCTATGTTATCTGAAGGGAGTTTTAATGCCTATATGAAATCTCAAGGAAAATTAGGAGGGCAAAATAAAGTGCCAAGACTTTCGGATAATCGTAAGATAGCAGACCAGCTTTTAAGCTAACCCTAGGGTAATTAGGAGCTATTTATAATTTTAGCTAAGATTGTAGTATTTTTGCACAAATATTTTTATGATTATAACACACAAAAGAACGCGAGCTCAGGAAAGTTCTGGAGCAATTGAAAGGCTATATATTACTATGCGACACCTTTTTAACCGTGGGTTTTACAAGCCTATGGGAGTTTCTGGAGAAACTTTAAGGCAGTCATTACTTACCCTTAGGCCTGAAATTTATGGCTCTATTGCTGAAGATAAGGTTGAATTGGAAGGATTATTATATGTTATTGACAGGCTTCCAATAGGTATTGAAGAATGTAGTTTTATAAACTTAACGAGTGACGAAGGCTATAAAGATTCACATTTTGAACCTATTATTCCATCAAAAAGAAGAAGAAATTGTTATCGCATTGACGAAGAACAAATGAATATTGAAGTAACTCGTGGACGTTCTGAAATTTACGATGTACTTACTCACCTTACATTTTTGTTTATAGAGTCTCATAAAATCATGACTCATGTAGTCATAAATGATGGACATGATGTAAACAGGGATTGGAAGAAATTAGAAAAAGCAGTTCTTAAAAAGGGGAAACTTACTCAAAAAGAGAAAGAAATTGCTTTAACTCATACCGCAAATTTTTTAGGTAGAACCTTTGAAGAGGTTAATGATGTGTATCCAAAATTTGCTACCAAAACAGACCCTGATCGATTTTTAAAAATCATTTATTATTTAGGGAAATTAGCCATACAAGAAGTTACTACCGAAAATAAACGTATTGTAACTTTTAGTCCTGTTTTAAGAGAGCGTTTAGGCCATCATATTCATGGCGAAATATGGGCATCTACCATCAAGAAAAAACTAGAC
>JADGEA010000419.1 GCA_016744615.1 Flavobacteriaceae bacterium | reverse complement strand
TCAAATCTTCATCTTCAAAAATAGTATCAAGCTCTTTTCCAATTGCAGGGTTTTGTAACAACGGATTTGTATCCATTTCCATTCCTGATAACATATGTGTTAAAATTGGCTTGCACTTTCCTTGACAAGCTGGATAAAATTGTTGATGTTTTCGTATTTCTTTATTTGGCGATTGTCCCCACCAAAATTCAGCCATGGCAATCGGTTTTAAATCGTGTAAAAAGGCATATTGTAATAATTTAGGAGCAGCACATTCCCCAGAACCTGCAGGCATATTTTGTTCCGAATTTTCAGGAAACAAATGGGATAAGTTTTTGACTTCTTTTTTTGAATTTAAAAACTGATATTGTTCAAATAAGTACTGTTGTAATGCTGCTGATTTTGATTTGCGCTGTTCTTTTAATAGTGCTATTTGATTTGTACAAACAGATAATTTTTCTTTAAGGGCGTTTAATGTATGTTCCCAATAGCGATTTACATTATTGAAAAAATATTTAGCTTCTAAACTTTCTTTACTCAGTTCTTTTTCTAAAGCAGTATAAGCTTCAGTTGATAATTCAAGTCGAGCTTTTTCTCTTTGTTGTTTTCTATCTTTTTTGGCTGTCTTTAACGCTTCCTTTTTTTCTTGAATGTCTATAGTTGCCTTTTCATTCTCTGAATTGTATTCTGCTTTTAATGTTAGATAATTCGTTTGGTTCTCTAAACTTTCTATCTCTAAATTGATATTGTTTAGAACTTGTTCTTCTTTTAAGAAGTACGAATCCTTTGTAAGCATATCGTAAACTGGTGGAACAAACTTTTTATGAATGTTTTTTTCTGCCAACTTCCCTGAAACAGCTGTAATATATCCGATTTCATTTTGCTGGTTTTGTACCACCAAAACTCCAAACATTTTTCCAATAGCCCTTCCTTTTTTAGAGGAATCTATGCCAAAATTATGTTCAAAATCGGTTTGTGTTTGTAAATAGTTCTGTACTTCCTTAGCAGCTAATTCACACAATGGATGCGGCTCATAATAAAACGGAAAAGTAAACTTACTTGGAAGTTTACTATCTTTAATTGGAGAAGTGTAGTGTTGAAAATGTGTTAGCACAAAGGTTAGTTGATATTCTTGGTAAATATACTTTTTTAAAATAGTATTGGACTAAAATAAAAATCGGACTGTGAATTTAATTCTCTTGATTGAGATACTTTAAACCTTCATATAGAGCAACTAATGGCACAGAGCGATGGTCCTCGTTTTCAAAATATTCTATTTTGACATTTAGTTGATCAACAGATTTAATCTTTATTTGAGAATAAAAAGCGTCGTGCCTTTTTTTGTTTCGTTCATAATTAGCCTCTCCTTGGTTTGCAGTAGCAATGTAAAGTCTTTTATGTAGGGATTTGGGACTGATAGATTCTACTTTGCTTTTCATCATTTCTTCATTCCACCAAAGACTTGGGTCTATAGAAATAAAAGCATCAAATATGCTGTTTTTATCCAAATAGGAATTTATAACTAGAAGAGCTCCTAGAGAATGCCCAATCAAGGTCCTATCAGCTTCAGTTCTATAGTTTTTATCAATATGTGGTATGAGTTCTTTTTCTATGAAATTTAAAAAATTTCTTCCACCTCCCATTGTATTGGGTCGTTTGGTTTTTATTTTTGTAATTGTAAAATCACGTTCGCGATCTACATTTTCAATAGCAATAATAATGGTTTCCGGCATTTGATGATTTCGAAGTCTATCAGCACTCATAAAGTGAACTATTCCAGAAGCAGTTTTAAAATGGGTATTGCCATCTAACAATATAATTATTGGATACTTTTTCTCCACTTCTGATGTATTATAATAAGATTCAGGAAGATTGATTAAACAAGTCCTGTTTTCATTTAGAATGTTAGAGTTTATAGTAATTTCACTATCTAACTTGATGTCAGT
>JADGEA010000418.1 GCA_016744615.1 Flavobacteriaceae bacterium | reverse complement strand
TCATTTCATTATGGTTTTATTCTACATTCCAGTGCTGACAACTTATTTTTTAAGTAATTCAATTAAAAACTCAAATGTCTACTTTGCGTTGTGAAGAGTCAATTTAAAGGTGATTTTGGAGCAAGCAATTCATCCGATTATTAAATAATTTTGTCATTTTAATGAATATTTTCTGGTTTTGAATGGCAGCTTTCTCACTTACTACATGAGTCTATGAAAATTTCTCTATTAATGCTATGGGACGGCCAATGCCATTAACTTAAGGATTTAGCCAAGCATTTTGTAAGCCATGTTGTATTTTGCTCTACTTCTATTGGCTCGTTTGTCTAGCCTTATAAATTTTCTATCGGGTCGATATGCATTCACCACTGTTGAAATATTAGCTATTAACAAGCTGGAGAGGTTGAACGCGGGGGGACATATAAGAAGCCTGATGATATTATCTTTCAGCTGGCTAAGTGTATAAGTGAAATTTATCCTGTATTGATATTTTCTTTCTTTATGTTTTTTATCTTTCAGTTTGTCACCCTCAAAAATAGCAATCGCCGCAATATTTTTTGTTAATACTTTTGCAAAGATATCTTGCAAAATAGCTTCTACAGAAATTCCTGAAAAATTCTCTATAGTCAGTCGACTTTTCATTATTTTATAATCTTCTTCAACTCCCCATCTTTGAAAATATAAATCCTTAAAAATTTCATAGGGGTATTTTTCCTTATCAAATAAAGAAGTCATTAATATCTCAACCTGTCCAGAAGGTAACGTAACTCGTATGAGTCTAATTTTAAATGGAGATGTTGATAATCCTTCTTTTAAGCAATATTTACGTGACTTGTCCAAACAAGGTAAGTAAACAATATCATCATTTTTTCCTGAACGTAGAAAGGCTTTTAAAGGCTTAGATGAATCGAGTGTTGCACGAGCACAAAAATTAACATTCTTTTGTTGATGAAGCACATAAAACCAAACAGCTGGATAACCTCTATCATAAATAATCAAGTCATCTTTGTTTGTATACTCTAAATGTTTAACCGCTTGGGCTCGTTCACCCGTAGTATGAGGATCTATTTGTAGATCAATTGTCAGTTTATTTTGTATGTCATACAGTTGTGATATGCGTACTGCTGGTCTTAGAGAATGAGGTCTGGCTTTACCAAAATGTTCAAAAAGTTCTGGTGCGTTTGGTAAGCTAGGGATTGATCCATCAACAGCTAGCAATCTGTGTCCATTCCATTTTCTGACCTGAGATGAGTCATAAAATGTATCAATTAAACATGTATTGAGTGACTTGAATGCAGTATGTGAAAACTTTTTTCGTGCTTTACAAAAAGCTGCGTTTGTAACGGAATTTATAGTAACAGGGCTGTCATTAATAACCTGGAAAAAACGGCTGAGTTCACTTTGAACTGAACCATTAACCATGTTCAACATAAAAGAAATTAAGCGGGGAAATGTAAGAGAACGCTTTCGGGTAAAATCTTTTTCAGATTTACGATGCTGTATGAGAAATTCTGTTGAAGATAATTTAGTGGTTAAATTTTGTACAATTTGGGTCAAATAATGAACAATTTATTGCCTTTTTTGAAAAATTCATTGGCCTTTCCCCTAATATTGTTTATTTACTGATGCAAATCATAACCGTAACCTGATGAAAATGAAACAATTATCCTTAAGTTAATGGCATTGGTGGGACGGCTGCTGATATTCACGGTAAAAAATACTCTATTTAAGAACTGACCTAGTCTTTTTGACCTATTCCAGCCATTCGAGACAAATAGGATTTATTCTCAACTTTCTCAAAAGCGTTAATTCACGTCAACTTAATATAATTAGAATTCTGTAACAGACAGAAGCTCCGTATTAACGCTCTTTTAGGTTTTAGAGTAGTCTAAGACATATAGTCCGAATAACAATACCCTTATGAACCT
>JADGEA010000010.1 GCA_016744615.1 Flavobacteriaceae bacterium | reverse complement strand
GATCGTGCAACGGGATATGGCATAGTTCGATTTAATAAAAACACGAGAGATATTACTATCGAATGTTGGCCGAGACAGGCAAATCCAAAAAAAGATAAGCAATATGAAGGCTGGCCGATTGTGATCAGCCAAGGAGATAATTTCTTAAAAAATGCAAATCTGTTTTTGCCCGAGATCAGAGTTAAAGGGATGCAAGATCCTGTTATTCAGGTAATGAATGAAGATACAAAAGAAATTGTTTATACACTTAGAATCAAAGGGTCAAGTTATGTTCCTAAAGTATTAAAAAAAGGAACCTATACAATTATTGTTGGTGAGCCGGGTACAAAAAACAAGAAAGTATTGTCACCCCTTTATTCCAGTAAACAAAAACAGGAAGTGATTGAAATTCAGTTGTAGTTTTTCTGAATCTGAAAGTTATAAAATTAAATTTTAAAACTAAACACATGAAAGTCAAATTAATAAAGAGCATTTTATTTTCCATCTTACTTCTTACAAATATGTTGTCCTGTAAAGAAAAGGGAATTTTTTTGGTAGAAAATGGGACTTCAGAATATGAAATTGTTACAGATAAAGATGCAGGAAAAGATGTGCTATTTGCAGCATCTGAATTACAAAATTATTTGCAGAAAATCACAAAAGTGGAGATTAGTATTAATAGTGAAGCTAAAGAGTATGATAATAAAAAAAAGATATTTATCAAAAAACTGGATACTGACCCAAATGAAATAAAAATAAGAATTGATGGAGAAAATCTTATTATTGGAGGAGGTTCAGGGCATGCTGTTAAAAATGCAGTTTATGTATTCTTGGAAAAATATCTGGATTGTGAATGGTATGCACCTGATGCTGAAAAGATACCTGATCTGAAAACTATTTCTTTGGCCAGATCATTAAATTATAGTTATACTCCTGAAATTACAACCAGAACGGTGCATTCACGATTGTTTTATAACGATTCTATATTTGCTGGAAAATTAAAAGTGACTACAGAGTCTTTTCCTCATTATGTACCGGGAGCTAAAGTGCATACTTTTCATAGATTTATTCCTGAAGAAAAGTTTTATAATGAGCATCCTGAGTATTTTTCTTTGCGTAATGGAAAAAGAATTCCAACACAGTTATGTCTTACAAATAAAAAGGTTTTAGAGATTGTAAAAGATTCGGTTGCAGCCCTTTTTAAAAGATATCCAGATGCAACTGTAATTTCAGTAAGTCAAGATGATAATACGCAATATTGTACTTGTGATCAATGTAGTAAAATAGATGAAGAAGAAGGTAGTCCTTCGGGATCGATGATTCAATTTGTAAATAAAGTAGCTGCTAAATTTCCTGATAGAACAATATCTACATTGGCTTATCAATATACCCGTAAACCTTGTAAAACAAAACCAGCAGATAACGTATTGATTACACTTTGCTCCATTGAATGTGACAGAAGTGCATCTATTACAGAAAAGTGTACAGCGTTTGCTGATGATATCAGAGGTTGGAATAAGCTTACTGATAATATCCGTATTTGGGATTATACTACACAGTTTACTAACTTTTTAGCTCCTTTTCCAAACATTCATACACTTCAGCCTAACATTCAGTTTTTTAGAGATAACCATGCAAAATGGATCTTTGAGCAGCATAGTTCTAATCCAAGTGAATTGTTTGCTTTAAGGTCGTACTTAACCGCAAAATTATTGTGGAATCCTGATGATAATGCTGATGAAATCATTACAGAATTTACAAATGGATATTATGAAGAAGCTGGTGTTTATGTTAAAAAATATATAGATCTGATCCATCAAAAAATAAAGGAAGATCCTGACTTTTTTCTATTCTTATATGGTGACCCTTCGCAGGCATTTGATTCATTTTTAAGTCCGGAATTGCTTAATACATATAATGATTTTTTTAACAAGGCAGAAGCAGCTGTTTCTAAAAAACCAATAATTAGACAAAGAGTAAAAGAAGCAAGATTAGGAGTTGACTATGCTATTTTGGAAGCTTGCCGTAAGAATATTTCAAAAGATTTTACCTTGGTGATTGTTGATGATCAGGAAATAAAGAAAAAAAATCCATTTGTGGAGGATAAATTGAATGGATTTATTTCTGTTTGTGAAAAGGCAGATATTACCATGATGAATGAAATGCGATTTACAGTTGAGGATTATTATTCATCTTGTAAAAAAGCTTTAGAAGTTGCAACTAAGCCAAATAAGGCATTAGGTAAAAAAGTTACATTGCTAACGAAGCCTAAAAAATACGCCAAAGAAGATCCTCAGGTTCTAACAGATGGAGCATTAGGTGGAAACGGATTTTACGCCAATTGGTTAGGTTTTGAAGGTAATAATTTAGAGGCTGTTATTGATCTTGGCGAAAGTCAGGAAATATCTACTGTTTCCACAGCATTTTTACAGGTAACCAATCATGTTGTGTTTTTTCCTTTAGAGGTAACTTATTATTACTCAAATGATAATAAAAATTTCAAAAAATTAGGAACTATTAAAAATAAAGACCCATTGATAAAAAAGAGTAAAGTAAATGACATTCAATACTTTAATATAAAGTTTCCTGAGGTTAAGGTTAGATATATAAAGGTTAAAGCTAAAAGTATGAAAACACCTCCTTACTGGCATCATGCTGCAGGACAACCTTCCTGGATTTTTGCAGATGAAGTGTTAATTGATTAAAATATGTAAACATGAAAATTAGTAAAGAGGCACTAAAAATATATGGAATTATATTTTTTCTTTCAATGGTTGGAATAAGACAATTAAAAGCACAATCTCTGAGTAAGGAAGATAAAATTACTTTTTTAAAACATTATGATAAGGATCACCTTTTAAGAATTGCACTGCCTCTTGGTGGAATTGGAACGGGAACAGTATCTCTTGGAGGTAGAGGTGAACTTAAGGATTGGGAAATAATGAATGTTCCTGCAAAAGGTTATAGTACCGTAACAGATGGTAACAATGCCCCTTTTTTTGCCATTCACATTGAAGAAGGTAAAAATAAATATACAAAAGCACTCTTAGGGCCTCTTTATGATTCTGAATATGAACATTATGAGGGTAGAAGTGTAAATCATCATGGTTTGCCAAGATTTGAAAGTAGTAGTTTTGATGCAAGTTATCCTTTTGGAAGGGTAAACTTATCTGATTCATCTATGCCTGTAATAGTGAAATTAACAGGGTTTAATCCTTTAATTCCTGGTGATGCAGATGCTTCAGGTATCCCAATAGCAATTTTAAATTATGAGGTTGAAAATATTACTTCAAAACCAATAACAGTTTCTATTTCAGGAAATATTAGGAACTTTATTGGAAAAGACGGGAGTGAATTTAGGACAGACTGGAAAGGAGATTATATTCCAATTGGAGCAAAAAAAAACCAAAATGAATTTAAAAAAATAAAAGATGTTTCCGGAATTTATATGTTCTCAAACAAAGTTGATAAGAAAAGTCCAGCTTATGGAACAATCGCCTTAACAACTCCAAATAAAAAAGGTAACATATCCTACAGAACATCCTCCACTACTCTAAGTTGGTCAAATTCTGTTTTGGATTTTTGGGATGATTTTAGTGATGATGGTATGCTGACTGAGAAATCAAAATTGGTCAATAATGACCCTATGGCCTCTCTTGCTGTTCAAAAAACCATTGCTCCCGGAGAAAAAAAATCATTTATTTTTTATTTAACATGGCATTTTCCTAACAGATTTGCATGGTCAAAAACCAAAGTAGGAAACTATTATTGTACAAAATACTCAAATGCATGGGATGTTATTGAAAAAGAAGTTTCCAACCTTCCTTTATTAAAAAATAAAACCATAGAATTTGTAAATTCTATGGTAAATAGTTCTTTTGATGAAAATGTAATAGAAGCAGCATTATTTAATTTAAGTACATTGAGATCACAAACAGTGTTTAGAACATTAGATGGCAGAATGTTTGGTTGGGAAGGTGTGATGGATAGTTTTGGGTCTTGTAAGGGTTCCTGTACACATGTATGGAATTATGAACAGGCAACAGCATTTTTATTTGGAGATCTAGCCAAATCTATGAGAGAGGTTGAATTTGATTATGCAACAAATGATGAAGGAAGGATGAGTTTTAGAGTGGAACTCCCTCTTGATAAATCAAAAGCAGGAGGGGCAACCGCTGCAGATGGGCAAATGGGAACAATCATGAAGTTTTACAGGGATTGGCAACTTTCTGGAGATCATGAATTTCTACAAAAACATTGGAAAAAAGTAAAAGCAGTTTTATCATATGCTTGGATCAAAGATGGTTGGGATAGGGATAAAGATGGTGTTATGGAAGGAGTTCAGCATAATACAATGGATGTGAATTATGTTGGTCCGAACCCTCAAATGCAAATCTGGTATCTTGGAGCGTTAAAGGCTGGTAGTTTAATGGCAGCTGCAGTTGGAGATATGGATTTTTCTAAAACATGTAATTCGCTTTTTGAAAAAGGGAAGATTTGGACAGATAAAAACTTGTTTAATGGAGAGTACTATGAGCAGATTGTTATGTCAAAAGATTTTTTAAAAGAGATTTCTTCTGGTGAATCTTCCGGGTTTGTTGAGATAGATCAAGAAAGTCATAAATATCCGAATTATCAACTTGCTAAAGGGTGTTTGGTGGACCAGTTAGTAGGCCAATATATGGCTCATGTTATTGGTTTGGGATATATCGTTGATAAGAATAATGTGAGAACATCTCTTCAAAGTATTTTAAAATACAATCAAATGGAAAGTATGTCAAACCATTTTAATAATATGAGAACTTATGCAATGGGTAATGAATCTGCTTTATTAATGGCTAGTTTTCCAAAAGGAAGGCCTAAAATACCATTTCCTTATTTTAGTGAAGTAATGACTGGGTTTGAATATACTGCCGCTATTGGAATGCTTTATGAAGGAATGGAAAAAGAAGGACTGCATGTGATTAAAAATATTCGTGATAGGTATAACGGAAGTAAAAGAAGTCCTTTTGATGAAGCGGAGTGTGGACATCATTATGCTAGAGCGATGGCGAGTTGGGCTGCGATTTTAGCAGAGTCAGAATTTCATTATTCAGGTGTTGATAAATTTGTAATGTTTACATCTAAATCAGGAAAATATTTTTGGTCAAATGGTTATGCATGGGGTGTATGTGAAATTGAGAGTGATTCAAAGGTGGCAAATGTTAAATTCACAGTGTTATTTGGTACTGTTGAACTGAAAGAGTTTCGGTTAAAGAATTTTGGAATTCAGAAGTTTAAAAAACTTAGAATTATAGATGAAAAGGAAACTGTTTTCATAAAAATTAAATCCTAAAATATTTAAAATTATGGGAAAAATATTTTTTTTATTTCTGTTAGGAATTGTATTGTTTGGCTGTAAACCAAGTAATAAGAGTAATCATGAGAATTTGGTAAATCAATTGAAATTTTCCAGCGAAAGTATTGAAACAGTTTATGAAAAAGGAACTTTTGGTTATGATAAAAAATTTCTTCAAAAGAATTATAAAAACACCATTATTTTAGAAAGTGATGATAAAAAATCGATGCTTGTACTCTCACCTGAATTACAGGGTAGAGTGATGACAAGCACACTTAACGGAGAAGAAGGCTTGAGTTTTGGATGGTTAAATTATGATCTGATCAGATCAAAAGAAATAAAAGAACACATAAATCCAACTGGAGGAGAGGAGCGTTTTTGGTTGGGACCAGAAGGAGGTCAGTTTTCCTTGTATTTTAAACCAGGAGTAAGTTTTGATTTTGCTAATTGGTATGTTCCACCTATTTTGGATACAGAAGCTTTTCATGTAGTGGAGCAAATGAAGAATAGTGCCTTATTTCAAAAAGAAATGAACTTACTCAATTATTCAGGTACTAATTTTAAGATTGCTTTAACAAGAAGAATTAACTTACTTCAGAAAGCTCAAATTAAGGAATTATTGCATTTGGAAAATAAAAAATTATCTGTAGTTGCTTATGAAACAATGAATACTGTAAAGAATATAGGGAGTTCAGACTGGAAAAAGAAAACTGGTTTAGTTTCAATATGGCTATTAAGTATGTTAAATTCTTCTATAGAAACCACGGTTGTTGTTCCTGTAAAACAAGGAAATAAAAACCAATTAGGTTCTATTGTAAACGACAACTATTTTGGAAAAATTGATACGAATAGATTAAAGATGACAGCAAAAACAATTTATTTTAAAGCAGATGGTAAGAGCAGGGGTAAAATTGGTGTTTCACCTAAAAGAACAACAGGATTAATAGGTAGCTACGATTCTGAAAATATGATTTTAACTATATTAGAAATTCCAGAACCAAAAGAGAATGATGTATACGTTAATTCTGCATGGGAATTACAAGATGATCCTTATTCAGGAGATGTGCTAAATTCATATAATGACGGTAAGTTAGAAGATGGTACTCAAATGGGACCTTTTTATGAATTGGAAAGTTCTTCACCTGCTTTGGCATTGGCAGTTGGAGAAAGCTATAAACATATACAACGGATATACCATTTTAAAGGAAATAAAGATGTTCTTAATACCATTACATTAAAAGTATTGAAAGTATCCATCGAAGAAATTCAAGGAGCCTTTTAATTTGAATTCAAGAGATTGTCTATATGCTATAGTATTAAAATTCAAAATAATAGATATTGAACTTTAATTTTTTTTTAAAAACAATCCTAATCTTATTTTTTTTTAATACTTTAGCAACCGAACGGTCGGTTTGATAAATTAAAAATAATTTTTTTATAAGTTTTTATTTCAATTAGACTTATCAAAGCCGAGTGTAAAATACAATAGACAATGGAAATAAAAGATGTTATTTTAAAACAACAGTTATTTTTTAATTCGAATAAAACAAAGGAAACAGATTTTAGAGTTCACCAATTAAAGAAATTTAAGCGTTTATTGAAAGAAAATGAAAACTTGCTTTACGACGCAATTTATGAGGATTTTGGGAAATCAAAATACGAAACTTATATTTCTGAATTATCTCTTACTTATCATGAATTAAATCTTTTTGTCAAGAAAATTAAAAGGTGGAGTAAAAGAAAAAAAGTAAGTACAAACTTTGCGAATTTTCCCTCTAAAAGTTATATCATTCCAGAACCATTAGGCAATACCTTAGTAATAGGTGCCTGGAACTATCCTTTTCAATTGTCATTGATTCCGGCTATTTCATCACTGGCAGCTGGTAATACCGTTATATTAAAACCAAGTGAGCTTCCAGCTAAAACATCGGCTGTAATGGCAAAGATTATTAATGAAAATTTCCCGGTAGAATATTTTCATGTTTTGGAAGGTGGAGTAAAAGAAACAACAGAGCTTTTAGAGAATAAATTTGATAAGATATTTTTTACAGGAAGTATCAATGTCGGTAGAATTGTATATCAGGCAGCAGCCAAACACTTAACACCTGTAACTTTAGAATTGGGAGGGAAGAGCCCGAATTTTGTTATGGCAGGTTGTAATATCAAGGTTACCGTACAAAGAATTGTTTGGGCCAAGTTTTTAAATGCAGGTCAAACCTGTGTTGCTCCTGACTATATTTTAGTAGAGAAATCTATTGAAAAAGAATTTTTAACTGCACTTAAAAAAGAAATCAATAAGTACCATAAGAACGAAAATGATATAGAAAATAATTATCTGCGAATTATCAATACAAATAACTTTGAACGTTTGAATAGTTTAATCGATAATGATAAATTGTACTGTGGAGGTAAAACAAATAAGGAAAACAGGTTTATAAGTCCTACAGTTCTAAATGATGTGACATTTGAAGATAAAATTATGGAGGATGAGATTTTCGGCCCAATTTTACCGGTAATTTCATTTAGTAACCTTGATGAAGTGATCAAAGAAGTGAAGAGTAGAACCAAACCACTCTCTTGTTATATCTATTCAAATAATCGAAAAGTGATCAATAAATTATTAAGAGAGATCTCTTTTGGAGGAGGTGCTATCAATGATTCTGTAATGCACTTGTCAAATAGTAATCTTCCTTTTGGAGGTGTCGGTTTTAGTGGGATTGGTAATTATCATGGAGAGGCTGGTTTTAACACTTTTTCTCATCATAAAAGTATTTTGGACAAACCATTTTGGTATGAGTCTAGTCTAAAATATCCTCCTTATTCAGATTTTAAAATGAAAATTATGAGGTATTTAGTAGAGTAAAATAAAAAGTAAGAATTTATAGAAAATCAATAAGTAAAAATTTTGAACATGAGTATCGAAGAAAAAATAAAAGCAGGTGTAAATCTATATGCAGTCATAAAGAACATTGAGCAGCTGGTTATTCTAGATCCTGAGATCAAAGAACTTGTAAAGAGCTGGAATATTTCCATTGAATTCAGAGTTAAAAATGGTCCGGTTGCATCTGTCAAATTTCATGATGGAAAATGCGAGGTGATCAAAGGGAAATTTTCCAAAACCAATGTGGTTCTTTTCTTTATGTCAGAAGCACATTTAAATAAAATGTTTGATGGTAATGCAAATCCAATTCCTTTAAAAGGCTTTACAAAATTAGGATTTTTAGATAAAGAATTCTCCAAGGTGACGGATAAACTGGAATATTATTTAAAGCCAACTCCTGAGTTACTTTCTGATCCTAATTATTTAAATATCAATACTATATTTACTTTAACAACAGCTATGAATGCGCTACCTGTTGTAATGAAATACGATCCGAAATCAAAACTTACAGGCTCACATTTAACCAAAGGGAGTTTATTTATCAATGTAGAGAATGGTCCGAGTGCTTTTGTAAATACCGATGCAAATTATATTGAAGTAGCCGTGGGTAATTCAGAAACTGCAACCTGTGAAATGACCATTAAGAACATATCAATAGCCAATAAATTCTTTAGTGGAGAAGTGGATATTTTTTCAGCCCTGGCAAAACAAGATATTAAAATTGTGGGACAAACTTACTTGTTAGATAATATAGGATTAATACTGGACAGAATTCCAATTTACGTGAATTAAGAGATTATGGAAGCAACAAAGACAAAGAAAACATTTAAAAAGTACGATTATAAAAAATCAAATGAGCTTTTTGAAAGAGCAGTAGAGGTGATTCCTAACGGAATTTATGGTCATTTTAGTCCGGCGCCATTGGTTCCGGTATCTGCTTATCCTTTTTATATTGAAAGTGCCAAAGGTTCTAGAATGACCGATGTGGATGGGAATGAATTTATTGATTATATGTGTGGTTATGGACCCATGGTTGTTGGTTATAAAAATGAGATAATTGATAAAGCTGTTTTGGAGCAAATGCAAAAAGTAGATACAGCAACCGGAGCAACCGAAGCGATGGTAGAACTTGCTGAAGAACTTGTAAATACGATTACCATTGCCGACTGGGCATTTTTTGCTAAGAATGGAAATGATGTTACATCTTATGCCTTAATGGCAGCCAGAGAACATACACAACGAAAAAAAGTAATTCGTTTAAAAGGAGGATATCACGGTGTGCATCCATGGACACAATCACCTGATCACCCTGGAATTATGTTTGATGATGCCCAAAACATCATTATGGGAAAATGGAATGATATTGATGATTTGAAAAAAATTATCAAAGAGAATAAAAATGAAATTGCCGGATTGATATCTTCACCTTATCATCACACCATATTTTTTGATAATGAAATGCCGGATGATGGATACTGGCAGGAAGTAGAGAAGATTTGCAGAAAAGAAGGTATTGTTTTGATTATTGACGAAGTAAGAACCGGTTTTAGGATCAATATAAACGGAGCAAATGAAACTTTTGGTTTTAAACCAGATCTGATTTGTTATTCAAAAGCCATGGCAAATGGTTATCCAATTTCAGCTTTGGTAGGAACAAATGAATTGAAATCAAGTGTTTCTAAAGTGTTTTATACCGGTAGTTTTTGGTTTTCTGCAACTCCTATGGTTGCATCGCTGGAAACCATCAAATATTTAAAAGCAAATGATGGGGTTTCAAAGATATATGATTATGGTAAAAAACTGGAAAAAGGTTTGGTTCAGCTGGCTAATAGTCACGGATATGATCTTAAAGTTACCGGTCATTCTGCCATGCCTTACTATCGAATTACAGATGATCCAACTTTGAAATTACATCAAAGATGGTGTGCAGAATGTACGCAACGAGGAGCTTATTTTACATCGCACCATAATTGGTTTGTTTCTACTGCACATACAGAAGAAGATCTAAAACTTACGCTTGATATTGCAGATGATGCATTCAATGCTTTAAAACTATAAATAATAAAATTAAAATAAAAGGGTTATGCCATTAACAGATAAAGAACTTAATAATTTAAAAGCTGAAGCTGCCAAGTTAAGAAACGACATTGTTGATGTTACGTTTTGGGCAGGTGGAGCTCACATTGGAGGAGCAATGAGTATGGTGGATATCATTACCATTCTCTACAATAAATTCATGAAATATGATTCTTCAAATCCAGATTTGGAGGATAGAGACAGGTTTATATTGAGCAAGGGACATGCAGGAGTTGGACTTGCACCATTATTAGCTAATAAAGGCTTTTTTGATAAAGAAACTTTAAAAACATTTAATCAGTTCAATTCCCCTTTCGGGATGCACTTAGATAGTCTTAAAGTGAGAGGCCTTGATGCTTCAACCGGATCTTTGGGTCACGGACTACCAATTTCCTTGGGAATAGCTTTGGCAGGAAGAGTAAAAGGATTGGATTATAAAACTTACTGTGTGATTGGTGATGGTGAGATGAATGAAGGTTCCAATTGGGAAGCGATTATGGCTGCAGCACATTATAATGTTACTTCCCTTATTCCGATCGTTGATTTTAACAAACGAATGATTGATGGAGAAGTAAAAGATATCATGTCTATAGATCCATTAGGAGATAAATGGAGAGCTTTTGGATTTGACGTAATTGAAATAAACGGACATGATTTTCATGAATTGAATGCTGCTATTGAAAAAGCAAATGCTGCGGTTGAGAGACCTATTGTGATTATTGCCAATACAATTAAAGGAAAAGGTATTGATTTTATGGAAGACAAAACAGAATGGCATTACGGAAGTATTGATTCAATAGTTGTTGAAAAAGCAAAAGCATCTATCGCTGCAAATAGTTAAAACTCAAAAAAACAAAAAAATGTCAAAAGAAATATTAGGAACAACGTGGACGGTTTATGATGCTGACACCTTAACACAGGCAGAAATTTACGGACAGGTTTTAACCGATCTTGGAAAAGAAAATCAGAATATTGTTGCATTAACGGCAGACCTAGCAAAATCAACAAAAATTGGAAAATTTGGAGATGAATTCCCTGAGAGATTTTTTAATTTGGGAATTGCGGAGCAAAATCTTTTTGGAGTAGCTGCAGGAATGGCAAAATCAGGACTTTTACCTGTGGTTTCCACCATGGCAGCCTTTGCTTCTATGCGTGCTGCAGAACAAGTAAGAACGGATATTTGTTATCAGAATTTAAATGTAAAAATTATTGCAACACATGCTGGATTATCATTTGGTTCAGCGGGTTCTACGCACCATTGTACGGAGGATCTTTCTATCATGAGAGCTTTTCCAAACATGACGGTTATTGTTCCAGCAGATGGAATTGAAACTGCTAATGCTGTTCGTGCTGCAATTGCACATGAAGGTCCGGTATATATTAGAATTGGTCGTGGATTTGAACCAACCTATTATAAAAATGAAGATTATGGTTTTGAAATTGGTAAAGCGGTTAAACTTCGTGAAGGAACAGATATAACGATTATTGCCACAGGAATCGGAGTTTTACAATCAGCAGAAGCCGCTGATTTTCTAAAAGAAAATGATGATATAAGTGTAGAGGTGATTAATATGCACACCATTAAACCCATTGATCGTGAGGTAATTATTGCTGCGGTAAAGAATTCGAGAAGAATTCTTACTATTGAAGAACACAATACTTTTGGTGGATTGGGTAGCGCAGTTGCTGAGGTGATTGTAGAAAGTGGTATGGGCTGTGCATTTGACAAGGTTGGTGTTCCTGATGAATTCTCAATAGTTGGATATCCAGAGGATCTGTACAGTCATTATAAGCTCGATGCTAATGGAATTATCGAAAAATTAAGAGAACTGATGGGGAAAGATTTTGAAGAGGATGATAACTGGGATGATGAAGTTTAATATATCATTAATTTAAAAAATCTTCAATTATTTAATTCAGTAAAAAATAAAAAATGGACAAAGAATTAATTGCTAACCGCCTGTTTACCCATGCTGTTTTCCCTGTAATCAAGGTTGTTTTACAGGATGATGCTTTTTATAAAAAATTATTTGCAAACGTTAAGGCGAGAGTAGTAGTAAAAGCAGAAGATAATGGTGCTGCATTATGCTTTGATAATGGTGATTTTAAGGTGGAGTACGATGATCTGGATAAAGCGGATATCACTTTTAGTTTTTCTACGATAAAAAAAATGAATGATTTTTTAAGAGGAAAAACTGTTCTTCCAAAAATAGCAGGATTTACAAAAGTATCATTACTTGTAAAGACCATTTTACTTTTGAATTCATTAAAGATCATGATGCCTAATGTAAGGCCAAAGAAAGAAGAAAAGAAGTATTTAAAGGTGAAAATGGCCTTTTATATGGCAACTACATCGCTTAGTCAACTGAATAAAGTTGGTGATGTGGATATGCAAAAGTGGGTGGCAAAACAACCCGACAGGATATATCAGATTATTGTTGAAAATACAGATATTGCTGCTTATTTAAGAGTAAAAGCCGGAAATTCAAAATCGGGTAGGGGCGTTTATAAACGCAAAAGACCTTTTGTGCAAATGAAACTCAATGGATTAGATGGTGCAATGGCAGTTTTACTTCGAGATGTTGAATTTATTCAGGCAGTTGATCAGGGTTTTGTTCGCATAGTAGGAGCTCCTGAATATGCTGCTCAATTGAATGATTATATGATGCGAATTCAGGCGATGACAACCTGATAAAAACTTAGCTAATCTGGTTTTTTCTTTAATACAAAGTAGGAGCCTAAGCCAACTAAAATAATAACAAAAATTAAAGAATAGGTAATAATTAATTTTGAATTGAGAGAATCCTCCTGAGAAGGGGGATTTTCATTATGTGCAACTTCAGGAACATCATTAAACTCTTTTTCCAGATCAATAACAACTGGTTCAAAAGAAATACCATCCGGGTCAGCTGCAACTCTGTTTTCAATGGCCAATATCCGGCTCATCTCTGTTAAAACCATTGGATTATCCACATCAAAACCTAGAATATCACTTAAATTTTGTCTGGTTTCTGTAGGCCAGTCTAAAGGTATTTGATATCCCAACATCCATTTTCTGTCCAAACCACATTCACAATCTGCCCCAATAATAGATAATAATTTATATACTTTTCCTTTTTGAATCTCTGAATAATTAATGCTATCACCCATAATTCTTCCTTTGCCATAAACAACAAAAGCAATAGGATGATCTGGTATTTTGTCTAAACCAAAACTCCAAAGCATCACTTTTTCTTGCTCGAATTCACCATTAGAAACAACGATCATTCTAGGTCCGTTTGCAACCTGTTTAGGCATATGAGGTATGATGTTTTCCACTCGGTCACATGCTTTTAAAACCTTTTCTTTAGCCAAGCTATTTTCATTTGTATTTATCCCTTCTATCAGAATAACAGTAGCATATCCTTTTGGCAGATCATCAATAAGTTGTTGTCTGACAGGAGATAATATGGTTGCAGATTCTATGTTGTTTTGAAATTGATCACCGGTGAGTGCTAACATTCGTCCGTCTGGAGCAACAAGAACATAAACAGGAAAACTCAGATCTTGATTTTTAGCAAATAGAATGACTTTATTTGACTTATCGTCTTTTAAATTCAGCCCAAATATTTTCACATTAGAATCGGAAAAATTATCCATTTGCTGTTTTGGAATAAAAGAGGAGTTTTTATCAATTCGGTACAGCACATAGGTAACCTTTGATAGGGTAGAAAAACCAATTTCTCTGATGGTATAACGGCATGCTCTGGCATTAGAATAAGACATTACCAAAAGTAAAACTAAAATAAATTTCAAAGGCTTTATCATATTTTAGTGCTTTAACATGTTTTTGTCAATTGCTTCTTTTTGTAAATTAGGACCTTCTATTTGCAAATTTAGGTTTGGATTTCCTCTCCATATCTTATAATTTACAATAATGGGATGTAATCCTTTTTTTAAGCCTAAAACAATATTTTGTTCAGAATTATTCTCATTTGTCAATATTTTTTCCCCATGTAAATACAAATAAGATTCACCAATGGATTGATTGTAAATAGTGTACAAACCATCTTTTTCAATTTGGAGATAACCGTTAAAATGAAGCGCAAATTTACCTTTGTCTTTGATCGATTCCAGATCTACCTGTTTAACAATCTTTTTGTGATCCGGTTCAACCGTATTAAAATCTGGCATATCTCTATATTTTACTTTATAATAGTTTCTGATAATTCCCGGTTTTGCTTTTGCGGAAATACTTTCTATCAATTTAGGTATCATCAGTTCTGCACTTGTCTCTTTACTCACTATTTCTTTTCCATTATCTGTCCAGAATGTTTTCGCTTTGATTAGTGTTTTTTCTAAAAAAGGAACGGATTTAACATATTTAGGAGAGTTTTTATCTGGTGTAGATCCATCGGTTGTATAATGGATTTTACCTGTTACACCTGTTCGATTGATATAAAACACCCAGTTTTCATCAACCAGTTGAGGGTTTTTTTGAATACTTGGTTCCGGAAATAATCTTGTAAAATCTTTTGTCCGGGTAAAAGTTATTTCTTCACCTTCTTTTTCAACATAAATAATAGTATTTAAAGTCGTATTATTAGAAATAATTACAGGAGCTATATAATGATTTGAATCTTTTGAAGGTTTACTTCCGTCAAGGGTATAATAAATGTTTTTATTCGAAATATCTCTTGCCTTGATCTCTATGGATAAGGAATCAATAAATTGAGTTTCTTTGTAGATCAATGATAAAGGAGCTCTGGAAATTGGTGCAAAAACCATAGAAGTTTCTAGCCAATTACCACAACTGCAACCTCCTCCAGCTTCGGGTGATAATACCATGCCCTGTGCCGGAATTGTACTAATCCAGCAATCCGGACGTAATCTTTCCCATTTGGAAAATTTATCAGTATCAAAATTGAATTGTGTAACACTTCCTCCACGGTAAAAAGCAGATTGCTCTGATAAGGCATAAGAGGCACAGCCATGTCCGGCTTTTGGGATTACCATCTTTAATTTTTCACCGGTATCCAGAGCGTAAATAGCAGGTTTGACGATCAGTTTATTCTTAATAATGGCCGGTCGTGATAAATGTCCACCATGGTTATCAGAAAACCAAGATTGTTCTTTTTCCCAAACTAGATCACCATTTCCTGCATTATAATTATAGATATAATAGTTGCCTTTAAACGAAGAAACAATTACGTTATAATCTTTACTGGCAGCCATAAAATAAGTTGTAATTCCGGGTTCTGTATCTAGTTTTTTCTCCCAGTTAACTTTACCTGTATCTACATTAAGAGATACCATATATAAATTTTTAAAAATGTCGCTTTTTCCTCTTCCTTTTTTGCTTAGTTCCATTTTTGGATTGCGTGACTCTATAAAACTAATCTGTTTATTTGAAATTGTTATGGTTGAATTTATAATTGCAGATGTAGGTTTTTCATATTTCCATATCTCTTTTCCATTATTTTTTGATTTCGCAAATAAAGCAAAACTCATTACTTTATATGTCATTGGTCCAGTCTGTGCATCATACCAACCAGCACCTCCATAATAGTTTTTAAAAGCGCTTCCTTTTTGAGTGGAAGACCCAATCATTTTATCTTCCAAAACACCAATATATCCCCATTCATTAGGGACGTTATTTTTGCTTGGATCAACAGGGAAGATCTTATCAATTTTTCCGTTTTGACTATTGAGTTTTATTAAATTTTGATTTACAGCGATATACAGAAAATCATCATCAGCAGCCCAGTTACTGCAGTCATGGTGTAAATTCATTCTTACCATTTCTGGAATTTCTTTTGACCAAAATATTTTTCCATTATAAGTATCAACGGCAAGAACCCGTTCTTTTCCCTGAACAAACATTTTTCCATTTACGGCAAGTGGAGAAGGTTTTCTGCCACTTCTGTCTGTTTGGAATCTTGGTCCGGGACGCCCCATCCACTGGATTTCAAAATCTTCTGTAGAGGTAGATCCCCAAAGACTTTCGCCACCAAAAGCACTATTATCTGCTAATCCGTATTGATGTGTCCATTTTCCAATATTTTCAATTTTTTTCTTTTTTAAATATAATTTTGAATCTTTATTAATTTGTTCCACTTGCCAAAGATTTTCAGCTGAATCAAACCATTTATTATATGTTTCTTCTTTGTCAAGTAAAACAGCATATCCTTCAGGTTTTATCAATCGAATTATTTCTTTTGCATTTATAATGGATGGATCATTTACCAAAACAAGTTCAGCAATATCACTTGTAATAGGTAATTTAGAATAGTCAGCTACCTGATGAACTACTATTTTTCCTCCGTAAAAACCTGTTTTTTGCCATTCTTTTCTCAATTGATCTACTTTGGATGCTGACTTTTCAAATAACAAAACTTTCATTTCAGAATTGCTGGCAATATCCAAAGCCAGATCTTTATTTTTTTCTCCTAATACAATACAAATTCCCTTATCGGATGGATTTAATTTCAATATTTCAGCAATAACTATTTCTACATTTTGTTTAGAATCCTTTTTTGAATTTTTATGTTTTGTATAATTAAACATATTATCATATTCATAGAATTTGGACCTTTCGTCACCGGAAACAATTTGATATTGATAATTGAAATCCTTTCTTATATGAGGTATGATAATTCTATGATCTGTATTTGCTTCATTTTCCTCTATCATTTCCTGTTTAAATTCGTCACCCCAGTTGATGCTACATTTTAATGGTGTTTTTGTAATAAAATGAATTTCTATGGTATTTGGGTCTATAGCATTGATAAAAGGTCCGGCATAAAAATCAAAGTTTCTTTTGATAATTTTTCGTTCAGTAACTTTTGCTTTGGCAATCTCTGCAGGTTTATCTTTGTTTTTTTTCAATAAAGCGTTATTCTTAAACCCATTTCTAAAACAATAAATACTTCCTTCCCGGGTAGAAGCAAATAGAGCATTATCAGCAACTATGATCGCATTTACAGTTCCGTTTACGGAAGATTCCCAAATTGGAAGTCCGTTTTTGGTACTTACCCCATAAACTTTATCTGTTCCACCTACATAGAGTACATCTCCTGCAAGAATTATTCTATGTGCCTGATAATTTCTTTGAAGCCAGATTACTTTTTTAGTATTTCTGTTGTAAGCTGAAATAGAATTATCGGTAAGGATGTAACTGACACTATCATTGACCACCATTTCTTTACCTCCTTTAAAGGTCATAAACTGCGCCTTTTTACCATTGCTATCAGAAATTTGATTGGGATCACTAATTAAGGTTTCTATAATACTTTTTTCCCTAGAAGTTTGTGGATGAACAATATTTAACTCGGGTGTAACCAACACAAAACAACCACCTGTTCCAGCTAACTGACCTTTGCTAACGCCATCATTTTTGTTAAAAAACATAGGTGATATTCTACCTTGTGGTTGTATGATTTTTGTTCCTGTGGAGGCCATTGCACCCTCTAAAGTTAGATCATCATATTTTTTAATATAAGTCCCCTTTATATCAGGTTTACCTGTTTTGATATTTACAGCACAGAAATAGGACTCTTTCCAGGGAAGCAAAGATGCACCAAAATATGCAATATCATTTTCAATTAATAAACCGGTTCGAATAGGCCAAAAAGAGATCAAAGAATTATTATTCATCACCTTTTTAGGTTGATCTTCTTTTGGGGTGAATTTCCAAATAAGGTCTCCATCAGAAGCATCTATACAATATGCAAAACCATCATCCGATCCAAAATATAATTTTCCTTTATGGTAGGTAGGAGCAATTCGAATTGGACCACCTGTTGTGTAGACCCATTTTTCTTTTCCTGTTTTAGTGTCTAAACAATGAATTGCATCATCAGCAGTTGAACCGTAATAAAGTTTTGTTCCCACAACAATTGGATAAAAAGATAAATCATAATCTCTCATGGAAGGTAAGGGACCGCTTTTGGCATAAGTATCTTCTTTTGCAGGACCATACCAAGCAGGCGAAGGCATTTGGCTGGCAGTATATTTCCAGTCTTGTCCAAAAGTTGTAAGATCTAGTTGAACAGGAGAATTTGCACTTCGGTAATTGTCTTTTTTAAATTGAGCCCAGTCCTGTGGGGTACTTTCTTTTTCTTTGCAACTAAAGATCAATAAAGTAATAACTAAAAACAACAGTATTTTAGTTTTCATGTTTTGTTTATTTTTTTATTAATTTTCCTTTTTCTAATTGGATGGTTCGGGTAGCGTATTTGTCTGCCAGATTTCCATGTGTAACCATAACTACTGTACCACCTTTTTTTTGAAATAATTTTAAGTAATTCAAAACCTCGATCGTATTCTTTTCATCTAAATTCCCTGTGGGTTCATCTGCTAAAATGATGGAGGGTTTCGTAATTAAAGCTCTTGCCAATGCAACTCGTTGTTTTTCACCGGCACTTAATTGAGCGGGTTTATGGTTTAATCTATCAGCAATACCCAATTCTCTGGCAATTTTATAAACTTCTTCTTTTGTAATATTAATTTTGGGTAATTTACCTGAGAGTATAATATTTTCCAGCACATTTAAATAGGGTAATAAGTGATAGGACTGGAAAACAAAACCTATTTCATTTGCTCTATATTTTGCTCTTTCTCCTTCTGATAAGGTAAAGAGATCTTTATTATTTACGATCATTTTACCGGAAGTTGGGTTTAGCATTCCTCCCATAATGAATAATAAGGTGGATTTACCACTTCCGCTTTCTCCTTTTATCAGAATAAATTCTGATTTTTTAACATTAAGATTGATATCATTTAAGGCAATTACTTTTTCCTTAGTGGAATTGAATATTTTAGTTGTGTTTTGTGATTCTATCATCTTATTGTTCTTTTAAAAGTTGAGCTGAATCCTGGCTTACTGCCCACAATACAGGAATCAGTGAAGTTAGGGCAGCAAATAAGGGTCCGATAAAAATTGCCCAGTACAGTAAGTGATATAATGGTTTGACGGAAACAATGGTAAGGTTAAATATTTTTGGACCTAAATAAAAAGAAAGTACAGATCCTAATAAAAACCCAAGCACAGCACCAAGCAAACCAATAATAAAAGCGCGTAAAAAGAAAAGTGTACTAATTTTCCAGCTTGTAAACCCTAGTGCTTTCATGATCCCAATTTCATGGGTTCTTTCTTTTACATTGGTCATGGCAACAGATGCTAGCCAGATTGCACAGATGATCAATATAATCGGGAATAAAAAAGCAAAATATTTATCAGTCATTTTTCGTTGGTCTTCACGGGCATTGGCAATAGTTGCATTCATAATCACTTTTGCTTCTGGAACAATTCTATTCAATTCAGCCCTCAATTCTCCTAAGGGATCTCCTCCATCTGTGGAACACATGCAGTTTAGAGCCATTATTTCATTTACCCGACCTTCCATGTTGATAAGTTTTTGCAGGGTTTCCAAATCAAAATAAACACGAATATCGTCTTCACTTCCCGTTTCTGATAAGGTTTTCTCAACTTCAAAAGTCTTTTTAAAAAAAATAACTTTATCACCTTTTTTGATTTGAAATTGATTTGCAAGCTCATAACCCATATAAACCTTGTTTTTTGCAATGGCAAAGATCATTTTAGATTTGGTTTTCCCGGAAGGTTCTTTTTCGTCTTTTGAGATTCCGGTAAGGATTACCTCTTTGTTTTTCCAAACGTTTTTTTTATGCAAAGTAGCTGTTAGGTGTGCATAATTGATAGATCTTTCATCAATTAGTTTGTCCACTATATCTTGAGACATGGTAAGATTAGAATAGCCTCCCATCCAAAACTGATTCATATCAGTTTCACTGGGAATGATCCTTACATTAAAGCCCATATTTCTGGTTAATAATCTAGTCTCATTTTTTGTAGCCTGTGTGATGGTGTAAAAGGCTACAACAAAACCTACAATGATAATCATACCTAAAAGTCCCATTAAAAAATTAAACTTTCTATAAATTATTTCTTTGATAATCAGCATAATAAATATTTATTACAATTCACTCGTATTTATGTTCTTTATAGTACCATTTTCAAAAATCAAAACTTTATCAGCCAGTTTAAGAGCATCTATTTTAGAATGTGAAATATGGAGAACTGTTATTTTATGGTTGTTTTTCAGCTCTTTTAAAAGATCGTACATTTCAGTTACAGTATCTTCATCCAAAGCACTTAAAGGCTCATCCAGACATAGAACATCAGGGTAAAAACTAAGGGCTCTTGCCAGTGCAACACGTTGTTTTTCACCACCACTCAGATCGTGAGCTTTTCTTTTTAATAATTTACTAATCTCTAATGATCTTGCAAGTTCATTGACTCTTTCCTCTGTTTTTTGCTTGTCCCATTTCCTGATCTTTAGAGCAAAACCTATGTTTTGTGCAACGGTCATGGTTTGAAATAAAGCTCCATCTTGAGGTAAATAACCTATTTGTCTTTGTGCAGGAGTAAATTTTGAAATTTCTGTTCCGTTGACCCTGATCTCACCGGAATCGATATTTCTCAATCCACAAATACATTCGAGTATTGTCGTTTTACCACAACCTGTTTTCCCCATCATTACCACATAATCTCCTTTTTTTATACGGAAATTGATATCATTTAAAGTGAAATCTCCTTGTTTGATATGTAGGTCTTTACAATGGATCATTTATCGAATTGTTTTTTTATCTCCAAATAGTCTTACGATCATCAAAACTGAAAATCCGGAAACAATCATAATTAAAGAGACTGCAACAGCAGCTTCAATATTTCCTACTGACATTTCTAAAAAAACAGTAGTAGGTAAGACTTCGGTACGCATTCTGGTTGCTCCTGAAAATATTAAAATGGGTCCAAATTCTCCTAATGCTCTCGCCCATGCCAAAGATGCAGCAGTTAAAATTCCGTTTTTGGCCTGTGGTAATAAAATATAAAAAAAGGATTGTTTTTGATTACAGCCCAAAGTTAAAGCAACCTGTTCTTGCCGGTTATTGATCTGGGCAAAAGTTACATACATGGTTCGTACAGCAAATGCAGTTGCAACCATAAATTGAGCAATTACAATGCTGTAAACAGTATATGTTATTCGCACATGACTTTCAATAAATTGCCCAGGAGCTGTTTGAAAAAGGATCAATAAACTTAAACCAATTACCAAAGGAGGTAAAACAATGGGAATATCAATAATAGCATCGAGTAATTTTTTAAAACGAAAATCAAATCGAGCCATAAGGTAACCCAAAGGTATGGCTACCAGTAAACTTAAAACCATGGTAACGGTACAGGTGATCAAACTCAGTTTTATGGCATATTGAATCTCTTCACTTTTCAAGGCAGATAAAACATGATTAGGAGTTGTATAAGACATATCTGCAATGATCATGGCTACAATCAAAATAATATAAGTGGAAGCCATGATTCCCATCATTAAATAAAACGGGAGGTTAGATCTAACGGTTAAAGGTTTTGTATTTGCGTACTCTGTTTTGATATGGATTATTTTTTATTCATTATTTTTTAAATCATTAAATTCCCAGCTAAATCCTAAATCCAAATAATTTTTTTTTGAACTGGTATTTGTCAAAGTATTTAAAAGTCGTTTCATCAAGTATTGATGATCTGAATTTTTAGAAATACCATAATTTTGAAGCGCCATGGCCTGGGGATCATTTAATTTCACCATATCCAGTTTGTCTTTTACTTGTGAAATATTAGCTTCGTACACAATAACTGCATCTAAAGAGCCTGTACGTATCTGATTGACCAAAAGGTCTGCGGTTGGTGTCTGAGATCGTACATTTTTATATACTTCATCCCAAATTTCTTTACTTTCTAGTAGTCGTTTGGTAAGCGAACCCAAAGCACTTTGTTTATGGTTACAAATTCCTATTTGTAAACCTTCTTTGGTCAGATCATCCAAATTTTGAATGTTTTTTGGATTTCCTTTTTTTGTTGCAATTACAATTCTGGTTTTAGAAATATCGGTAATATCAGTAAATCTATCTTCAACCTGGGTCATAAAAGAAATATCACAGGAAAGATAAGCATCAGGTTTTTGTCCAGTTTTCATTTGTGAGACTAATATGCCACAACCATTATAAACTCTGGCAACATCAACTCCTTCTCTTTTTTCAAACTTCTGAATGGTATGGTCAATTGCGAGTCGGTTAACACCTCCGCTAAAAAATAAAAGTTGTGGATTTTCTTCCCAGATATCCCCTTTAATGGGTTGGTAGCCTAATTCTTTAAATATGGGTAATCCTTTATCTCTGGCTGATAAATATCTCAAAAATTGGAGTGCTTCTGTAGGGTCTTTGGAGTATTTTAATACTCCAATGGTGATATTTTTAGTATGCTTGTTTAAGACAGGATCCTTTATGAAATTCAGTTCTTCATATTGGTTTGCCGTAGCATCCCAGATGATTCCTGCATCAATTGCTCCAATTTTAATGCTATTGGCCACCTCATTTACAGTTGGCATTAAAACAGTAACATTATTTTTAAGGTCTTCCCACTGGCCTGATTTGGATAATATTTTTTTTGTAAGACGACCAATAGATGCTGCGTCCGGATTAGCAATTGCTACTTTGATATTTTCATTTAAAAGATCTTCAATGGTTTGTATTCCTTTCGGATTTCCTTTGGCAACAGCTATTACCGGTTTCATAAAAGCCAAAGGTTGCGTTTCTTTGATAAATCCATATGCTATTCCTTCATCGATATAACTTTTGTCACCAGCCAGATAAAGATCGCCCTGTTTTGCAATTCTTAAATTAGAAAGTAATGTGCCGGAACCTCCATATTGCAGGTCAATACGAATACCGTATTCCTTATAATATTCTTGTGCAACTTTTTCTACAACTGGTTTAACGCCTGCAGCACAGTATAATAAGATCGATTTTTCTTGAGGGTCTTTATTTTGACAGGAATTTAACGCAAAAACACCAGCAATCATAATTGCCGTTATTATTCTAAAATTAAATCTATTTTTAAAAATCATTTTCGTTTTTCTAATTGTGTAAAATTAAAGAACTAAACCCTATATAAATCAATATATCTTATCCATTCGCTATATTATTTATCCTCTTTTTAATTTGATTGATGATAAATTGGTTGTATTCCTTTCCGTAAAAGATAAATCACCTTTCAATTGATTTCATACAGGTCTCTCCTATTTTTTTTACCATCAGCATTTAAAATATCAATTAATTTATCCATAAATTCATTTTAAAAACCAAAAATGCTTTCCATTTCTATTTTGGGTTCAACTTTTTTATATCTGATTCTTTTATAAACAACACTACAACAAAAGCAATAACAGATAGCAATACAAATATTTTCATCATACCATCTAAATACTCATTATTATTAATGGTCATGATGGTTATCATGACCACACCACTAACTTGCCCAACCAATAACAGAATACCTTGTGATGTTGATTCCGGTGTTGGTACTGTGATCTCTGCAGTATATTGAAATACGATGGGTCCTGCACTCATGATAAACATTCCAATAAAAAAGCTAGAGATCAATGCCAGATTATAGGTATTTTTGATTGTTAATTGAAAAAAATCAGAGATCTCAGCAGCAAAGGCCAAACCAAAAATAGATGGAATAAAAGCTATCATACAAATTACCAAAAATAGTTTTCTTTTTCTATAATGATCCGAAAGGAAAGGAATAACTACAGCTCCAATGATACCTCCGATAAGCATTATTCCACCGATCAATCCATCAGAATCTTTGATGTTTAAATTTGCAGTAATGGCATCCACCAAGGTGCTTATAGCATTGAAAATACCCAACCCAATAGTAAAAAGAATCATCACAAGTATTGCATCCTTTAATTGAAGCATATGAATTATGCCCTGCTTAAAGTTTAATCTTTCATGCTGAATATCAAAAGGGAGGTCTGCGGGTTTTTCTTTAAAGAACAATAAAAATAGAATAGCAGCAACCACAGTTGGAATCATATAGATCATTAGCATGGAGTCAATTCCTTCACCATAATTCATGCTTTCTGGAGAACTTTCAACCAGCATTGGTGTAAGTAACATGGCAAATAAAATTCCAATAAATTGAGCTAGAGCCAACAATCCGGCAACAATAGCTCTTTCGTCTAATTGAAACCATCTTACGCTAAAAGCCGTAACTGCATTTAAAATAAAAGGCTGAGCAATTGCTAAAAATAACTGACCAATAAAAACCCACAATAAACTGTGTGCTCCAAATCCTTTAATTATGGTCCCAACAATTGTCAAAATCGCACCTAAATTCAGCCCAGTTTTTACGCTGTATGTATCAATAATATAACTTGCTGGCAAGCACATGATCAAATAAATGATCATATATGCCAACGCAATAGAATCAATACCTAACCAGCTATACGTTTGTGTTTGATTACTATAAAAACTCTCTGCAACCCTTGCTATAGGTGCATGTGTCAACCATTGTAATTCAATTGTAATAGTTAAAAACATAAACAAAGCAAGCATAAACCACCTGATTTTAGGATATTTATAATTAATATGCATTATTAAGTTAAATTTTAATACTTTTACAAACCGCTTAGTCGGTTTTCAAATATATAAAAAAATTAATGAATTACATAATAGCACATGATGTAGGTACACAAAGTAATAAAGCTGTGCTTATTGGTACAGATGGAAAGGTGTATGATTCATTTGAAAAAAGCTATGGAATTGATTTTCCCAAACCGGGATGGGTAGAGCAAGATCCAAAGGACTATTGGGAAGCTATTTGTGTAACAACCCGTAAGGTAGTAAGTGAATTAAATAAAGAGGATCAAATTTTGGCAATGGTTTTTTCTACTCAGGCAATGGGAATTATTCCAGTAGATAAAGAAGGCGCTTTGCTCTATAAAAATATTTCTTGGGTTGATGCTAGAGCAAATAGTCAATCCAATAAAATAATGAATAGATTCTTAGGTAAATCTATTTTTAAGAAGATCACGGGAATTAAATTATCCGGTAAAGATGTAATACCTAAGTTGTTATGGGTAAAAGAACAATTGCCTGAGGTTTATAAGAACACTTATAAATTTTTAGATGTTAATGGTTACTTAAAATATAAGTGTACCAATAAAATGGTTGCCGAATGGTCAGGAGCTTGTAGTTATGGTTTTGATCTAAATAAAAAAGATTGGGAAAAAACTTTTTTTAAGGTGGCAGGTATTGATGTAAACAAACTACCTGATTTGGTAAAATCTACAGATCTGGTAGGGAGCTTAACGAAAAAAGCAGCTCAGGAATTAGGGCTTACCACTGGTGTTAAAATATTTGGAGGAAGTGATGATACACAATCTGCCGCAATGGGTTCCGGACAAATAGATCACCATCAGGCTCATATTTATTTGGGATCTTCGGCATGGATTGGAGTGAGTTCTCAAAAAAACCACAAATTTAAAAATGGTGTGGCGAGTTTGCAAAGTGCAGATCCAAGTTCAAGTTTGTTAGTGGGAATTACAGAATCAGCAGGTATAAATGTGGAATGGGCATTGAATAAATTCTATAAAAAAGAGAAGGAGCAAGGTGTTGATATATATGAATTAATGGAAAAGGAAGTGAGCGAAATTCCGGCAGGAGCCGATGATCTGATCTTTACTCCGTGGTTTCAGGGGGAGCGTACACCTGTTACAGATATAACCGTAAGAAGTACCATTTTTAATTTAGGACTGGAACATAATCGCGGGCACATTATGTGTGCTATGCTCGAAGGAATAGGGTATAATTTGAAATGGACGATTGATAATATTCAAAAAGATTTTGGAATTGAAATCAATGAGATAACAGTGATTGGAGGTGGTTCACAAAATGGTGCATGGATGCAAAGTCTAAGTGATATCCTTCAGATTAAATTGCGTATTACCGAGAATCCTAAAATGGCAGGAGCCATTGGTTCGGCAATGACTGCTTTTGTTGGTTTAGGACTAGAGAATGATTTTGGTAGAATCAAAGAGTTTAATCCGGTATCAAAAAGCTATTTTCCTCGAAAGAATCACAAAGATGTTTATCAAAAAATGTTTAAAAACTATAAAGTGATCTACTATGGTTTAAAGAAAGCATATCAGAATATAAATTTTGAAAGGTTTAATAAAAATTAATATGACAGAAAAAGAAGCAAGAATAGCTGTTTGTGATGCAGGAAAAAAATTACTGGATGAGGGTTTGGTTGCCAGAACCTGGGGAAATGTTAGTATTCGTTTAAATAAAACAGATATGATCATTACACCTTCAGGTAGGCCATATGAAGAACTAGAACCGGAAGATATGGTTAGGGTAAACTATTTGACAAACAAATATGAAGGAAATGTAAAACCATCTTCTGAATATAAGTTACATACCGAAATTTATAAAACAAGAAAGGATGCCAATTCGGTTATCCATACACATCAAATGAATGCATCAACAGTAGCTACTGCGCGAAGGGAGATTCCACCAATATTGGATGATCAGGCACAATTATTAGGACCTTCTGTTAGAGTTGCACCATATGCATTGCCAAACACAAAGAAAATTGTAAAAGGTACAGTAAAGGCATTAAAAGGTAGAAATGCAGCCTTGATGGCAAATCATGGAGCCGTTTGTATTGGCAGAGATATTGAGGAGGTATTTGTCTGTTGTCAGGTATTGGAAAAATCAGCCAAAGCATTTATTGAAGCAGAATTTTTGGGTGGAGCAAAATCTATCAGTAAATTTGAAGCCTGGATCATGCATAAATATTATTTAATGAAATACTCAAAAGAAGCAAATAAAAACAAATAAGAATGAAGAAAAAAGATGTAAAAAGTAAGGATAATATCATAAGATCAGCTTTTGCTTTATTTTTAGAAAAAGGATATAAGGAAGTTACCATAAAGGATATTATGAAAGCAACTAAATTATCAAAAGGTGCTATATACCATCATTTTGAAAGTAAGGAAGAAATTTATTTTGCTACCATTGAAACTTATTATATCAATCTGTTACAAACTACAAATTTAGATAACCTGTCTGAAAGTTTTATACAGAATATTGAATTGATATATCATTTTGCTGCCGACCTTTTTTCGAGTGTAGAAACAATTACAAAAGAAGGTATGGATTTTCCGATTCGAAATTTTTATAGTTTTCAGTTGAATAGTGAAAATAACGAAATTATTCGAAAAAAAATTAGTTCAACGGTGAAAGAATACAGGGAGGTCATTAAAGAAATAGTTTTCAAAGGGATGGAAGACAAGCAAATTAGAGAAGACCTGGATAAGGAAGCTATTACTTTACAGATCGTTGGAATGCTTGAAGGTATTGCTCTAAATCATTCAACAATCAGGAAAAATATCAAAGAGGTATTGACTGAAAAATATAAATTAGCTTTTGATAATTATTTTAAAATGATCTGTATAAATTAACGACTATGAAATCATCTAATTATAGTATTTCTGATTACCATGATGTGGAACCCATCTATAAAAAATTAAAGGAGCTAGTTGCAAACCCAGCTTTAGGATTGCCAAAAGAAGTTTTAGAAAAAGCAATGGACTATTTTGATAAGAATTGTAATAATTCTGAAAAAATGGTTAAAGAAGCTAAAAACTATATTCCCGGTGGTGCTCAACATAACTTGGCATTTAATTATCCTTATCCCATTGTTTTTGATAAAGCAGAAGGAGCTTATTTATATGATATTGATGGAAACAAATATATTGATTTTTTGCAAGCAGGCGGACCAACAGTTTTGGGGTCTAATCCAAAAGAAGTAAAAGAGAAAACAATAGAATTGATCAATGCATGCGGTCCTTCCACAGGTCTTTTTCATGAGTATGAGTATAAATTAGCCAAACTTATTTGTGAAAATATTCCATCTGTAGAAAAATTCAGAATGTTGAATAGTGGGTCTGAATCTGTTATTGCGGCGGTAAGGGTCGCAAGACTAGCAACTAAAAAGAAAAAGATCATTAAAATTGGTGGTGCATACCATGGCTGGATGGATCAAATGGTATATGGAACTCGTATTCCAAGAACGGGTAGATTTGAGTCACATGGAATTCCAAAAGCTTATACCAAACATACGCAGGAAGTTTATCCAAATGATTTGAAAGCATTAGAAAGAAAGCTGATGTTCAATAAATTGAGAGGAGGAACAGCAGCAGTAATTTTGGAACCATTGGGGCCTGAAAGTGGCACACGACCTATGCCTAAAGATTACAATAAAATGGTTAGGAAATTATGCGATAAATACGGAGCCTTACTGATATTTGATGAGGTTGTAACTGCTTTTCGAGTAGGGATGCAAGGTGCTCAGGGATATTTTGATGTTACTCCTGATCTGACTGTTTTTGGAAAAGTAGTTGCCGGAGGATATCCATCAGCTGGAGGTCTTGGCGGTAAAAATGAATATATGAAATACCTGACAGCAGGTTTGGATGGCGATAAAAAAATTAAAAAAGCTAAAGTTGGGGGAACTTTAGCAGCTAATCCTCTAAGTTGTGTTGCTGGGTATTATACCTTAAAAGGGATTATTGATAAGGATGCTTGTGCAAAAGCAGGAAGAGCAGGGGACAGATTAAAAGACGGACTTCAAAAAATAATTACAAAATACAAATTACCATATGTTGTTTATAATCAAGGATCTATAGTCCATCTAGAAACATCAGGTGTTTTATTTTTAGATATAAATTTTGTAAAATTCTGGACCATTCCAAAAGTTTTAAAAGAACTAAAGATTCGAAAAGAAATTATGGAGCAAATGGGAGCAGCTTTTATGAGTGTGGGAATTGTTACCCTTGCAGGAAGCAGATTATATACCAATGCTGAACAAACGGATGAGGTTATTGACGAGGCTTTACACAGATTTGAGTCTGTTTTTAAGGAAATTAGGATATAAATTAAGTATATTTATTTTTCAATAGTATAATTTATAAAGGTTTGAAATATGATTCGAAATAGTAAATATTATTTATTAAGTTTTGTGGTTTTTCTATATTTTAATATCCATTCATTTGCCCAACAGGGAATTAAAACTCCCATTATGGGCTGGTCGAGTTGGAATGAATTTCATATAGATATTGATGAAGGTCTGATAAAAGAACAAGCAAATGCCATGGTGAGTTCAGGTATGAAGGATGCCGGTTATTCATTTATCAATATAGATGATGGATATTTTGGAGGAAGAGATGCGAAAGGAAATTTACTTTCTCATCCTGAAAAGTTCCCTCATGGGATGAAATATTTGGCAGATTATATACATGCAAAAGGATTAAGTGCAGGTATTTATTCTGATGCAGGAAAAAACACGTGCGGTTCACATTGGGATAAAGATCCATTTGGTATTGGAGTTGGATTATATGGGTATGAAAAGCAAGATCTTGAATTGATGCTGAACACCTGGGAATATGATTTTATAAAAGTGGACTGGTGTGGAGGGGAATGGATTCACTTAAATGAAAAGGAAGCGTATACAAACATAGCTAACTGGATTCAGGAAATTAAGCCAAATACTATTTACAATATTTGTATGTGGGAATTTCCGGGGGAATGGGCCATAAAAATTGCCAGTTCATGGAGAATATCAGGAGATATTACTAATAAATTCAAATCAATTTTACATATAATTGATTTGAATATAGATTTGGGAAAATATGCATCTCCGGGGCATGTGAATGATATGGATATGTTACAGGTTGGACGTGGGATGACCTATGAAGAAGATAAAGCTCATTTTTCTATGTGGTGTATGTTAAATTCTCCATTGCTTGCAGGAAATGATCTGCGAAATATGACTCAGGAAACAATTTCAATTCTAACCAATAAAGAGGTTATCGCTCTTAATCAGGATTCGCTGGTGTATCAGGCAAGAAAAATAGGCAATTATTCTGACTGGCAAATATGGGCTAAACCTTTGCAATCTTTTCAAAGTGGAGAAATGGCTGTTGCTTTGCTGAATAGATCCAATAAAAAACAAAGTGTTCGTTTACGATTAAAAGATATTGGTATGGATTCTCAAAAAGGATATGTTTTAAGAGATCTGTGGGAGAAAATGGATTATCCTGTTTCACAAAAAAAAGAGGTTAGTTTTGAATTAAAACCTCATTCCATTGTAGTTTTAAAAGTTAAAGGTAGTTTTTTAGAATCTAATTTTTTCAATTGATAAATTATGAAAAACTGAATATTTTTCACTCTGTTAATCATTAATATGGTTTTTCTTGAATTGATCTATTAGTTTTCCTAAAAACCGGCTAAAACCTAAAGAGTTATAAAATAACTCTGCGTTTTAGCTTAGGTTGAATTTAGGGTTTAAAGTATGTTTGTATTGAATATTGCAACGGTCTTAATATATTTGTATCCATTGTTTCTTGCAAATATCAACGGCCAGTGCAACTTCATTATTCGAATAGTTGTCTGAATCAAATGTTGAGTCCTATTACAGATATCTTATCACCAGTATTTAGTGCTATTTTTGGTATCATGGTCATTCTAAATTAACAAGGAGTTACTCCTTTTTTTAAAATGATATTACCATATTTTGCTGTTTCACAGGTCATTACCACCGCAAATGCATTTTTGGCTCTTTCGTAAAATGCAAATCTGTCAATTCTCTCTGTCGCAGATATTTGAGGATTTGTTAACTTTATCTTTTCTAAATAGGATAATTCAACCGAAGAATCCAAAGTATCTCCTTCTACAGCTGCCATCATAATTAGCGGAGCATCTACATAACTATCCAGTTCAAAAAGAGGCAAAACAGCTTCCAGTAATTCGGGTATTTTAATGCCGTCTGCTCTCAATACATTTGAGTTAAATGTTTCACCCGGGAAGTGTGCATCTGCAAATATGATCTCATCGCCATGTCCCATTCTGGCGAGTACACTTAATAAATCGGGACTAATTATTGGTGAAATTCCTTTTAACATAATTATATTTTTAAATTAATTTTATTTTAAACATTTTACTTTTATTTTGAAAATCATTTTCATTTTGAATCTTTTTTATAAGCAGATCAAAAAAACTTTTCCAATTTCGGATATGTACCCCAACGGTCTTGTATAAGATTTGTGTGGCTGAAAATTCGAAGAATTTTCAGCCAAGTACAAATTTTAATTGATTGTTTTAGTTCTGTAATTTTTCTTTAGAGATAGCATAAATTTTATATGTCTTTGTTGGCAACTGTAATCTGATGGGAATATTAGGTTTCATTCTTTACCATGTACTTGCTAGTTCATGAAATTCCATCGAAATTAATTTGATATCTCCATCTGTAAATAGCTCAATGGTATCATGGCTGGGAGAGAAAGCAAATTGTTGTGTATATGAAAAAACACCATTATTCCCAAATACTTCAAGTTGTCCCCAGTCAACTAATAATCTTATGCTGACATGATTTGAATCATCCGGTAATAATTCTTTGGATAACAAAGTCTTATTATGAATATCATATACTATATATTTATTGGCTACTTTAATTCCAAAAGTCAGGGCAGTACTTTCAGTTAAATCAACTTCAAGGGAGAGCTCAAATTTCTTTGAGTGAATTCCTTCCAGTAAATTTGTTTTGGGTTTTACCAACTGATTTTCCCAGGTCTTTGTACTTTCATAAATGGAGGAAATTTCACGTATTGGGTTTCGAGTTATTCTTTTTTGTCCATTGTGGGTTGTTAGTCTCAGGGATACTGGGAAAGTAGCATTTCGTTCCCATCCACTTTCTCCAATTCCACCATTCCAATTGTCCATCCAGGCCAACTGAATAATTCGCGAATCATTATTAGGTAGATTTCCCATCGGAAAAGTCTGAGCAGCATAAAAGTCAGGCCCAACATCCATTACGAAAGTTCTCTGGTCATCATCTTTTAGGAAAGTTGTTCCATCAAACTCTCCTACAAGATAGGAACCTTTGGCATCTTGTAATACCCATTTTTTATTATTTTCATCACCATCTAAAGGTAATTGAAATATATCTGGACATTCATAGCCAAAATTTAGATTGCTTAAAAACTCCCAATTTATAAGGTCAGTAGAGCCATAAAAAGTAGTCCCGTTTTCGTATAGTGCTAATACCCATTTCGATGTGGGTTCGTGCCAAATCACACATGGATCTCGAGGATCAGTATTCTTTGTAAAATGGGCAACTGGATTATTGGCGTAATCATGCCAAGTGTTGCCTTTATCATTGCTCCATGCCAAACATGTACCTGCGGCAGTGCCAGTATATATAACTACGATTGTTTCTCTTTTTGAACCTGTAATTCTTTGAGCCGATTCACCGCTAACTACCACCGCACTTCCCGAAAACACCTGTTCACCTGAAACGTTGCGAATGGCCTCCAATGGTAAAAATGACTTTTGAGGAATCAATGCAACTCCCTTATCTTCCCAGTGTAATAAATCCGGACTTGTTGCATATCCCCCATGTCTTATTTTTTTCCCCCACTGATAAATCATGTGGTATTTTCCTCCCTGATAAACAAGCCCATTTATGTCATTCATCCATTCAGATTTAGGGCTAAAATGATATTGACCTCGATAGTTTTCTTTATAATCAATACTATCGTTATGTGGATAGTACTGAGCATTGACCAAATTTATACTGCTTGTAAATAAGATTACTAAAAAAATAAACCTAATTTTTTTAAAGTATATGTTCATGATTTTCTTTTTAATGTTTGTTAAGATACCTAGTTTACAAAGTTAAAGAGAGGTTGTTTACACCATATTAACACTTAACCTTATTGATTGTTGTTTATCTCTAATATTATTTTCATTACAGAAACCTAAAAATACGTTTCTGTAAAATACTTTCCAAATGGCATTGCCTAAATCTTGAGTTCTTATATATTTTCCTTTCAAATCAGCAGTTAAATATACCTAATAATAAGACTTTCAACTAACAGATCCATTTTGAGTTATCTTTAAAACTTTTAAGTTAGTATCATAGTCAAATTTAGGTATTCATATTTACTTTATAGCCATATTTTCTGGCATATTTAACAATTCTATTTTTGGTTTCTTCCTTTACTTGAGTACTATTTCTCAAAGCACGGGAAACTGTGGAGTGATGAATTTTAAGTTTTTTGAAATGTCTTTTATGGTAATTCTTTCTGTCGTATTTTTTAATAAATGCACACGTGTGCATTTATTAAAAATATTCTTAAGAGAACAGAGGGTTTTCAAATTCGCGATTTATATAATATACTGAAATACAGTTAATGATGATTAGTATATTGGATTTAAACGATCTAATATTTTTGTTTTGTGAGTTGATTAGTTTGACTAAAAAGGTGACGCATAGTTTACAAGGTTAATAAAAAACAAAAAAAAAGCTTTGTTTTTAAAAAAAAGTAATACTTTAGCAACCGAACGGTCGGTTTATTGTTTTTTAGTGCATTTTAAATCGTTTCTAATAGCTTAGATCGAGTTGTTTTAACTTAAAATTAAGAAGAAATATAAATTTAAATTTCAGATTCTATGAACAAATTATTATTATTACTAGGCGTAATGATATTTACTTTATCAGGTTCAGTCTATGCGCAAAAAATGGTGTCAGGACAAGTTCTTGAAGAAGATTCAAATCAGCCAATACCAGAAGTAAGTGTCCTTGTTAAAGGAACAAGTAAGGGAGCAATAACCGATTTTGACGGAAATTTTGCTATCAAAGATGTAGATGCTAATAGCATTTTAGTATTTTCATATATGGGTTTTATAACCCAAGAAATTACAGTAGGAGATCAATCAGTTATCAGTATAGCCTTAATGGCTGATGAGAATAAATTAGATGAAGTAGTTGTTACTGCATTGAATATTGAGAGAGATAAAGCATCTTTAGGGTATTCGGTTGCACAAATTGATGCTGCGGAGGTAAATATTGTAAAAGATAATAATGTAATGAATTCCCTTACGGGGAAAGTTTCTGGTCTTCAGATCACACAGGCAAATACAGGTGTTGATGGTTCCAGTAGAATTTTATTACGAGGTATTACTACAATTTCCGGTTCGAACCGGCCATTGGTTGTAATTGATGGAATTCCTGTTGGTGGAGGCAGTAGTGGTGCAAGTCAGTGGGGAGGTACCGATGGTGGTGATGCACTTTCTGATATCAATCCCGATGATGTGGCATCTATTAGTGTTTTAAAAGGGGCAGGTGCATCTGCAGCGTATGGTTCTTTAGGTATGAATGGTGTTATCATCATCACTACCAAAACAGGTGAAAGAAAAGGAGGTATTGGAGTGTCTTTGTCTTCATCATTTACTGTAACGGATATTATGCTTTCGCCAGACTTACAAAACGAATATGGGACAGGTGCTTTTGATCAGCATGCACCAATCGGTCCTGATGGTAGACCGGTAAGAGATTATCCATTCTCTTGGAGTTGGGGTCCAAAAATGGAAGGTCAGGAATATACGAACTGGTTAGGTGAAAAAGATACTTTTTCTCCACAACCAGATCCTTTTAAAGAGTTTTATCAAATGGGAACAAACTCGACAAATACAATTGCTTTTCAGGGTGCTTCTGAAAAGAATAGTTTTAGATTATCTATTACCGATCAGAATTCTCAAGGTATTGTTCCAAATAATACACTTAAAAAACAAACCTATAATTTAAGAGCGTCTTCTAATTTAACCGATAGATTTAGTGTAGATGGAAGAGTTAGTTATATTAGAGCAAAGGTGAAAAATAGACCAGAATTAGCTGAAGGGCCTTCAAATACTTCTTTGCAGCTTTCATTAATGGCTCCGGATGTTCGTTTAGAAGATCTTAAAAACAATACGGTAGATGCTAATGGAAATGAGTTGAACCCTCTAAATGACCCCACTTATGTAAACCCGTACTGGGCTTTAGATAATGTATATAATGAAGATCTAAAAGACAGGATTCAAGGAGTAGTATCCGCAAAATTCGATGTGAATGAACATTTGTTATTTACAGGTAAATCAGGAATGGATTATATTATTCGAGATGGAGTAAGTCATGCAGCAAGAGGTGCTCGTGCAATTTCAGAAGGTTTAGGAAATTATTCGCATAGTACAAGTAAATCAACTATTTGGAATTCTGATATTTTGGGAACTTATAAAACAAGCGTTGTTGGAATTGGTATAAATGCAAGTTTAGGAGCTAATTACCGAAGTGAATTTGGTAGCTCTATTGGTGTTTCGGGTAAAGATGAAAAAACACCAGATTTTTACAGAATATCTAATTATAAAAATTCTTATAGTAGTGATTATAGCTGGAAAAAGAATGTGTATTCATTTTATGGATTGGCAGAGTTAAGTTATGGAGGCTTCTTTTATTTTGATGCTACTTTAAGAAATGACAACTCATCTGCTCTTCCTTCTGATAATAATTCGTACTGGTATCATTCAGAAAACGCAAGTTTGTTGTTTACAAAGCTGTTTGGCATTAACTCAAAAACATTTAATATGGGGAAGTTAAGGGCTTCTTATGCTACTGTAGGTAATGACACTGGACCATACAGAACCCAATCTGTTTATAATGTAAACCAAACACCAACACTAGATTATTCTGTAGCATCTATTCCGGGAAGTCTTCCGGCGGTAGACCTAAAACCTGAGCACTCAGAATCATGGGAAGTAGGAATGGAATTAGGGTTTTTTAATAACCGCATCAATTTAGATGTAACTTATTATGAGACCTTGACAACCGATCAGATCATGGCTGTTCCAATTTCAGGAACTTCTGGTTTCTCAAGTAAAGTTGTAAATGCAGGAAGTATAAAAAATACAGGAATTGAAGCTAGTCTGAATTTAATTCCGGTTCAAACGGATAATTTTAGATGGGATATGGGTCTTAATTATACGCAAAGTACCTCAATGGTTGAGTCATTAAATGAAGGTTTAGAGAGTATTGTTTTAGGTTCTAATAAGAATGCAGGTGTAACTGTAGAGGCAAGACCGGGTGAGGAGTTTGGTAGTATTTATGGCGTAGATTTTAAACGTGATAATTTTGGTAGGATATTGGTGAGTGATTATGGAACTATCAGCAAAGGGGAAATAACAAACTTTGGTTCTGTGACTCCTGATTTTTATGGTGGTATTACCAATAATTTCAAATACAAGAATATATCACTTAGAACTACGATCAGTGGTCAATATGGAGGTGTATTTTATTCCCACGGACGAGGTTATAGAATGTTCTTTGGAACAGATCAAAGATCTTTAGAAGGAAGAGTTGGAGGAATTGTTTATGATGGTATCAATGAAAATACAGGTGCACCTAATACGGTTGCAATACCAGCTTTAAACAAACAACTCTCAGAGGTTTTTTCCAATCAAATTGTTACCAATATGATGTTGGATGCCACAAATGTAAGAATAAAAGAAATTGTATTAACGTATAATTTTCCAAAAAGAATGATGCAAAATTCACCTATTCAATCTTTGAGCGTGTCAGCAATAGGAACTAATTTATTCTTTATTTATAATGCTGCTGGTGATATTGATCCCGAAGCAGGTTATAGTAGTGGAACATCAGGTACTTATATGGAAGTAGGTTCATTACCATCAACCAGATCTTATGGTTTGAATTTTAATATTAATTTTTAATTAGGATAATCATGAAAAATATAAAATATATACTTAGAAATACTTTAACAATTTTTATACTTGGGATACTTTTTATTTCTTGCGAAAGTAGTTTAGATGATGCTTATGACAACCCAAATGCTGTAACTGAAATTGATGATGCAGCATTATTTACCAATGCAGTTAGAAGTTTGGTACTTCAAACAGCAGGTGCCTCTTCAGAATTTGCTGGTCAGTATGCCCATTATTATGTGGAAGGAAGTACGGCAAGAAGACCAGATCAGTATTTTGATAACTTTGATGGGACCTATTCAAGGATGTACAATGGCTTTTACGGAGGCGTGATCAAACATATTGAAGATGTAATGGTAATAACCACAACAGAAGGTACAAGAAATGAAGTAAGATATGCGATGGCTAATGTAATTTCAGTGATGGGATTTGCTGTTATTACAGATGCTTTTGGTGAAATTCCCTATACCGAAGGAGGTAAAGGGAAAACAGAAGGTATTATAACACCTAAATATGATACACAGGAATTTATCTATAAAGATATGATCGAACGATTGGGAGAAAGTATCAGTACGCTAAAAATTGCAGATCCTGCTAAAGGCTATCCCGGTTCTGATCCGCTTTTTAATAATGATTTAGATAAATGGGTTCGATTGGCAAATTCTGTACGTTTACGTTTGGGTATGAGATTAAGATTGGCTGATAATACTCTATCCAAACAAGTAGTTGCACAATGTTTAAATGAGCCTTTAATGGAAGATCCAACACATGATGCATCTATGATTCAAACAGAAGGTAGTGGTAATAGTTGGTATTTAAGAAAAATAGGTTATCCATTAGTTAAAATGTCAGAAATGATGATAGATCAACTGGTAAATACTTCTGATCCAAGACTATCTGTTTTTGTTGCTAAAAATAAAGAGGATGAATATGCCGGACAGTTAAATGGCTTAAATGATATTGCTTTTGGAGTATCAAAATATGAATCTAAATCAAACATGGGAGATGCAATATCTTCAGCAGAAAGTTTACATTATATTATGACGGCTGCTGAAGTTTGGTTTTTAAGAGCAGAAGCTGCTTTGGCTTATGATGGAGATTCAGCAAAGGCAAATGAACTCTACAGAATGGGAATTAAAACATCTTTAGATCAATGGGAAGTAGATGGCGTTGATATTGTTAACTTTTTAGCAAGTGAAACAACAACTTTAACGGGGACAACAAATGAGATGGAAGAGCAGATTGGTATTCAAATGTGGGTTGGTATAACGCCAAACTATTTTGAATCTTGGTCGCATGTTCGCCGTACCGGATATCCTATTATTGCCGAAAGAACAGCAGCCAAATTAGACAGAGGTGTGACTAAAGGTATTATGCCGAAAAGATTTTTGTATCCAAATGCTGAATTAAGTGCAAATGGTACAAATGTTGACGAAGCAATTGAAAGACAAGGGGTGAATAAAATTGATACACCAGTATGGTGGGATAAAAATTAAAGAAAAAACTAAAAACATTTAAATGATGAAAAATATAAAGATATTGACTTTTTTTTTACTCGTATTAACACTTTTTAATTGCAGTGATGATGAAGTAGTTCCTATAGCCGATTTTCAATTCTTGATTGAAGGAACACAAGTGACATTTAATGGTAAGACAACAGATGCTGACACAATTTTATGGGAATTTGGAGATGGAACAACAAGTAATGAGGAAGATCCTATATATGCATATGCCAAATCAGGAGAGTATACTGTAAATTTGACAGCAAGTGGACCAGGCGGAACATTTACGGAGACTAAGATTGTTACTATTTTACCTTCTATTGAAATATTATTAACTGGAGGCCAAGCAAAACCAGATGGAAAATCATGGAAATTGAAAAAGGCTTATACTTCGGGTATAGAGGGAGCAGGATTTGTTGAAGATAAATTAGGAATATTTTTACCTTCTCAGGATAATTTATTAGATCTTGTTGGTTTAGGTGCATCTTATGATGATACTTTTACTTTTGTATTTGATGGGCAGTATAAGGTTGATAATAAAAATGGTCAAAGTATGATGGGTCTTGTTTACGCAATGGTTGAACGTCAGGCAGATATTAGAGAAGTTTCGTATGACCCTCAAAATATACCACTTGCAAACGTAGTTTATACGCCTAAAACTGATGCTACTTGGGAAATATCTGAAGGTGATTTTACTGTGGATAGTGCATTAGGTCCTGTGAATTTTACTGATAAAACCCAGCTAATTATAGATGAATATTTTGGTTTTAAAGAGAAAAAAGTACTTGTAGTATTAAAGGATATAACAGAAACAACTATGAATGTTGCATTAGGTATCGCTACAGAGCCAGCAGCTTATGAGTATCCAACTTTATTACTTCATTTATCTTTTGAAGCTCAATAGTGTTAGACTTAGAAATATAAAAACTAATAATATTGGTTTGGTTAAACCGCTGTTAAGAGATTGGAAGTGGTTTATATTTTAATGTGCTCATGATAGAATGAGCCAATGATTTAATCAAAAAGAAATCCTCGGGGCAAGCGCCCCGGATTTCCATTGAAATGTTATCCCCGAAAGGGAGATCTAAACAATAAATTTCGTTTTTTTTTGTCATTAAAAAAATGAATAAATAAAAATTAGAATATACCTATCATAGGTAAAGAAGAAAGAATTGAGTAATCAAGTTAGTTTCAAGGAAATTTTTTTTAAACCAAATGAGTGTTTTTTATCCCAAATGGACGAATAGATAAAGGTTAAACGTTGGTTTTTAATACATTTGTCTATCATAAATAAGAAAAGAATAAATACAATTAAACAAAGAAGAAATTATGAAAAATTTGATTTTAAAAGGCTCGTTAGTTTTAACGTTTTTAGTAATGACGAGTTTTACAGGAATAGATAGTACTGTAGGCGAAAAGATTTTTATTGGAACATGGGAATATGAAGCTCCTGATCTGT